>NZ_CP066771.1:1242180-1552725 GCF_016466415.2 Ralstonia pickettii
AGTGGGGCCTCAAACGCAAGTGCGCCGTCGCCTATACCGACAAGGGCACCGGCGCCGGCCCGCACGATCTGGCCACCGACACCGTCGCCCTGCAGGACGGCACGCGCACCACGCGCAGCGCAGCCGGGTCGAACGCGCACTTTGCCGCGCCGCTCACCAGCAGCCAGCTCGCCGCCTTCAACACGGCCACGCCGAACCGGCTGGCGTTCAAGCACGCGCATTCGCAGCGCAACCCTGAAAAGGATTGGGGCCTGTTCACGCTGCAGGCCGTGCAGTTCGCGTTCTGGGCGATCAACGACAAGATCGCGGGGGCCAGCGGTGCGCTCGTCGGCAGCGCGCTGCCGGTGCGTCCGGACAACACCATCGTCATCGCGTCGAGCATCTCCAACGGCGGCGGCGCAGCCATCGCGGCGGCCGAGCAGGACACCGGCGGGTGGATCGACGGGGTGGCCGTCGGCGAGCCCGGCCTGAACCTGCCGCCCAACACCGGTGTGCAGGTGGTGCGCGGCGGCACGACACTGCCGACGACCGGCAAACCGCTGTTTGACTACGTGAGCTACGCCAACGTGTTCCGGCTGTGCGCGGCGTCGTCTGCGAGCGTTGCCACGGCGCCGGCGCAGGCGTTCTTTGGCAGCCTCACGACGTTCCCGGCAGGCGCCCAGGCAAACCGCTGCGCCGCGCTCAAGGCGGCCGGGCTGCTCACGTCCACCACGGCGGCGGCCCAGGCTGACGAAGCCCTGCAAAAGATGCGCACCTATGGCTGGGAGCCCGAATCGGACCTCGTGCACGCGTCGATGTCGTTCTACGAGATCGACCCATCGGTGTCGACCACGTTTGGCAACGCGCTTTCTCGCGCCAGCGTGACCGACAACCTGTGCGGGCTGAGTTTTGCGGCGACCGACACATCGTTCCATCCGACGGCGGTGAACGCCACGGCGCTCGCGCAGATGGCGGCGGTTGGCAACGGCATTCCGCCCACTTCGGGCGTGCAGCTCGTCAACAACAACGCCCAAGGTGGCCCGATGCGGAGCAACCAGTCGGTCGACTCCACCGGCACGCAAGCCGCCAACCTCGATGGCGCGCTGTGCCTGCGCAACCTGCTGACGGGCGCCGATGCGGCTTCGCAATCGCTGCAGGCCGGCATCCGGCAGACGCTGCGTACCGGCAACCTGCAGGGCAAGCCGGCGCTGATCGTGCAGGGCCGCAACGACGCGCTGCTGCCGGTCAACCATGGTTCGCGGCCGTATCTGGGGTTGAATGCCAAGGTGGAGGGTGGCTCGAGCAAGCTGTCGTACATCGAGGTGATGAACGCGCAGCATTTCGACGGCTTCATCGACCTGGTGCCCGGCTACGACACGTTGTTCGTGCCGCTGGTGCTGTATGAGCAGCGCGCGCTGGACGCCATGTACGCGAACCTGAAGAACGGCACGCCGCTGCCGCCTTCGCAGGTGGTGCGCACCACCCCGCGCGGTGGCACGCCCGGTGCTGCACCGGCCATCAACGCGGCCAACTTGCCGAACTTCACCAGCACACCGGCTGCGGGCGACCGCATCTCGGTGAGCGTGTCGGGCGGTGTGGCGACGGTATCGGTGCCCAACTGATGCGATAGCCAGGACGGTTTTGAAGCACTTGGGGCGGCGGCGTGGCCAGCAGGCGCGCCGCCGTTTGTTCTGGCGCAAATCTGCATCAAAACCCGCGTTTACTGGCTTGAAATGCCACCGAAGCTCCCTATCTTTCGGAGCAGTGAAACATTTTCCGCAAGGGGTTTTTAATGCGTTTGGACAAATTGACCACCCGCTTCCAGGAAGCGCTGGCAGACGCGCAGAGCCTGGCGCTGGGCAACGACAATCCGTACATCGAACCGGTCCACCTGCTGCTGGCCATGCTGCGCCAGCCGGATGGGGCCACCAAGAACCTGCTGGCCCGTGCGGGCGTCAATACCGGCGCCCTCGACACGGCGCTGGACCGTGCCATCAAGCATCTGCCGCAGGTGCAGGGTGGCGAACAGGTGCAGGTCGGCCGTGATCTGGGCAACCTGCTGCAGCAAACCGAGAAGGAAGGCATCAAGCGCGGCGACCAGTTCATCGCCAGCGAGCTGTTCCTACTGGCCGCCGCTGACGACAAGGGCGAGGCCGGCCGCATTGCGCGCGAGCACGGCCTGTCGCGCAAGCCGCTCGAAGCCGCCATCGACGCCGTGCGCGGCGGCCAGACCGTCGGCAGCGCCGAGGCCGAGAGCCAGCGTGAAGCGCTCAAGAAGTACACCATCGACCTCACCGAGATGGCCCGGATCGGCAAGCTCGACCCCGTCATCGGCCGCGATGATGAGATCCGCCGTGCCATCCAGATTCTGCAGCGCCGCACCAAGAACAACCCGGTGCTGATCGGCGAGCCGGGCGTGGGCAAGACGGCCATCGTCGAAGGCCTGGCGCAGCGCATCGTCAATGAAGAGGTGCCTGAAAGCCTGAAGAACAAGCGCGTGCTGGTGCTTGACATGGCAGGCCTGCTGGCCGGTGCCAAGTACCGCGGCGAGTTCGAGGAACGCCTGAAGGCGGTGCTCAACGACATCGCCAAGGAAGAGGGCCGGACCATTCTCTTCATCGACGAAATCCACACGATGGTGGGCGCGGGCAAGGCCGAAGGCGCGATGGATGCCGGCAACATGCTCAAGCCGGCGCTTGCGCGCGGCGAGCTGCATTGCATCGGCGCGACCACGCTGGATGAATACCGCAAGTACATCGAGAAGGACGCCGCGCTGGAGCGCCGCTTCCAGAAGGTGCTCGTGGGCGAGCCGACCGTGGAGGCAACCATCGCCATCCTGCGTGGCTTGCAGGAGAAGTACGAACTGCACCACGGTGTGGAGATTACCGACCCGGCGATCGTGGCCGCGGCTGAACTCAGCCACCGCTACATCACCGATCGCTTCCTGCCGGACAAGGCCATCGACCTGATCGACGAGGCTGCGGCGCGCATCAAAATGGAAATCGACTCGAAGCCCGAGGCGATGGACAAGCTCGACCGCCGCCTGATCCAGCTCAAGATCGAGCGCGAAGCCGTCAAGAAGGAAACCGACGAGGCATCGCAGAAGCGCCTGGAGCTGATCGAGCAGGAAATCGAGCGTCTGCAGAAGGAATACGCTGATCTGGATGAAATCTGGAAGGCCGAGAAGGGCGCGGCGCAAGGTGCGGCTGCGCTCAAGGAAGAGATCGACAAGATCAAGCTGGAGATCACCAAGCTGCAGCGCGAAGGCAAGCTCGAGAAAGTGGCCGAACTGCAATACGGCAAGCTGCCCGAGCTGGAAGGCAAGCTGAAGGCCGCCACCGCTGCCGAGTCTGCCGGCCAGAAGCAGCCGAACAAGCTGCTGCGCACGCAGGTGGGCGCGGAAGAGATTGCCGAAGTCGTCAGCCGCGCCACGGGCATCCCCGTGGCGAAGATGATGACCGGCGAGCGCGAGAAGCTGCTGAAGATGGAAGACCGCCTGCACGAACGCGTGGTCGGCCAGGACGAAGCCGTGCGTCTGGTGTCGGATGCCATCCGCCGCTCACGCGCCGGCATTGCGGACGAGAACAAGCCCTATGGCTCGTTCCTGTTCCTGGGTCCGACGGGCGTCGGCAAGACCGAGCTGTGCAAGGCGCTGGCCGGCTTCCTGTTTGATTCGGAAGAGCACCTCATCCGCATCGACATGAGCGAGTTCATGGAGAAGCATTCCGTGAGCCGCCTGATTGGCGCGCCGCCGGGCTATGTCGGCTACGAGGAAGGTGGTTACCTGACCGAAGCCGTGCGTCGCAAGCCGTACAGCGTGGTGCTGCTCGATGAAGTGGAGAAGGCGCACCCGGACGTCTTCAACGTGCTGCTGCAAGTGCTGGACGATGGTCGCCTGACCGACGGCCAGGGCCGCACGGTGGACTTCAAGAACACGGTGATCGTGATGACGTCGAACCTCGGCTCGCAGCTCATCCAGCAGATGGCGACCGAACCGGCGGACGTGATCAAGGGTGCCGTGTGGCAGGAAGTGAAGACGCATTTCCGCCCCGAGTTCCTGAACCGGATCGACGAGGTGGTGGTGTTCCACGCGCTGGACCAACGCAACATCGAATCGATCGCGCGGATCCAGCTCAAGCGCTTGTCGGCACGCCTAGCGCACATGGACCTGGCGCTGGAGATCAGCGACGAAGCGGTGGCCAAGCTGGCCTCTGCGGGTTACGACCCGGTGTTTGGGGCACGGCCGTTGAAGCGGGCGATCCAGCAGCAGATTGAGAATCCGGTGGCGCGGATGATCCTGGAGGGCAAGTTCGCGCCTAAGGATGTGGTGCCGGTGGATTATCGGGATGGGCAGTTTTCGTTTGAGAGGGTTGTGCACTGACGCTACGTCAGCGCTTCGAAAAACCGCTCTGGGTTCGCCAGAGCGGTTTTTTTTTGTTCTTTGTTTTTGGTGCATCCCTTGTTTCACCCCCTGCCGGGGGCGACTCACTTTCTTTGTCTTGCCAAAGAAAGTAAGCAAAGAAAGGCGCGCCGAGATGGCGAAAGACTCCTTCAATTTTCGTAACCGGGCGGAGTCGGGGAAAACTCGCTGCGCTCAAACAGTTCCCCGCCTTTTTTCCGCCCGCTTACGAAAATTGAAGGCGCCATCTAGGGCAGGAACGTCAACGACCAAACCGGTGGTTTGCGTGTCCTGTCGGAGTTTCGTTTCTTGCGGTGTACTGCTTCGCTTCGCTCGCTATCTCAACCTGTTCTTACTGCTTTGCCTCGCGTCTTGCCGCACATCCCACTACTGCGGTTGTGCTTCGATGGTGTGGCCGTACCTTGCCCTAGATGGCGCCTTGAATTTCTGTTGCAGAGAGGAAAAAGGAAGGGAAACTGTCTGAGCGAAGCGAGTTTTTCCCTTCCCCTCTCTGCGACAGAAATTCAAGGGGTGGGTCGCCATCTCGGGCGCGCCTTTCTTTGCTTACTTTCTTTGGCAAGACAAAGAAAGTGAGTCAGCCCCGGCAGGGGATGAAACAAGAGATGCACCACCAACAAAAAAACCGCCCCGAACACGGAAATCCTGACAGCCCCTAACACTGCCCCCGTGACCCCAAAACTCAGGCCCCGCCCGAAACCCCTAAACCTCCACCCTCCAAGACCCGAACTCCACCCTCCAAGACCCGAGCGCCACCCTCCAAGGCTCGAACGCCACCCTCCAAGACTCAAACTCCACCCAAAACCCCCGAAGTCCCGCAGTCCAAAGCCCAAGCGCGGGTCTCCGACATCCAACACCGAGCGTTTGACCCTCAATCGCCGCGCCAGCCCCCCCGCACAAAGCCCTTTGCCCCGCATCCGCGCAGCCCCAACCCCGCCTTTATGCAAAAAACGATGAACATTCCCTGAAACCATTCGTTCCCCGTACAAGACCCGCTCGGTAGTCTTGCTCCTATTCCAAATCCATCAGAGATCAGAAACGGAGCCTGCAAGATGATTCGCAAGTTTGTTTTCAACACGCTTGTACGTGCTACAGCGGCTGCCATCGTGGCGGGGGGAACCGTGGGTGCGCATGCGGCAACGACACTGCTGAATGTGTCGTACGACCCGACGCGCGAGCTGTACAAGGAAATCAACACCGAATTCGCCAAGAAGTGGAAGGCCGAAACGGGTGAGGACATCACCCTGCGCGCTTCGCATGGCGGTTCGGGCAAGCAGGCCCGCTCCGTGATCGACGGGCTGGATGCCGATGTGGTGACGCTGGCGCTGGGCTACGACATCGACGCGATCGCCGAGAAGGGCCTGACCGGCAAGGACTGGCAGAAGCGCCTGCCGCACAACGCCTCGCCGTACACGTCGACCATCGTGTTCCTGGTGCGCAAGGGCAACCCAAAGGGCATCAAGGACTGGAATGACCTGATCAAGCCGGGCATCGCCGTCATCACGCCCAACCCGAAGACCTCCGGCGGGGCACGCTGGAATTACCTGGCCGCCTGGGCCTATGCGCTGAAGCAGCCGGGCGGTTCGGACGCCACCGCCAAGGACTTTGTCCAGAAGCTCTACAAGAACGTGCCGGTGCTCGATTCGGGCGCGCGCGGTGCGACCACCACCTTTACCGAGCGCGGTATCGGCGATGTGCTGATCGCGTGGGAAGACGAGGCGCTGCTGGCGGCGCGCGTGGAAGGCAAGGACAAGTTTGACGTGGTGGTGCCGTCGATTTCCATCCTGGCCGAGCCGCCGGTGGCGGTGGTCGACAAGGTGGCCGACAAGAAGGGCACGCGCAAGGCCGCGGAGGCGTATCTCAAGTTCCTGTACACGCCGCAAGGCCAGGAGATCGGTGCGAAGAACTTCTATCGCCCGACCGATCCGGCCGTGGCCAAGAAGCACGAGAGCGAATTCCCGAAGGTGAAGCTCGTGACCATCGACGACACGTTCGGCGGCTGGCAGAAGGCGCAGAAGACGCACTTTGCCGACGGTGGGCAGTTTGACCAGCTCTATCAACCGGGCAAGTAAGGCCCCAAGCGACGTAACGACATCGGGTGATCCGCATCATGCAAATCCTGACGATTTCCGGCAGCCCTTCGGCGCAATCGCGATCTGCGCGCCTGCTGGGCCACGTGCGTGCGCAGCTCGAGCGCGCCGGCGAGCAGGCGGACCACCTGGACCTGCGCAGCCTGCCAGCCGACGCGCTGCTGGGCGCGCAGGTGTCCGACCCCGCCATCGCCGATGCGGTGGCGCGGGTGGAAGCGGCGGGCGTGGTGATTCTTGCCACGCCGGTCTACAAGGCGGCCTACAGCGGGCTGCTCAAGACGTTTCTCGATCTGCTGCCGCAGAGCGGGCTGCGCGACAAGGTCGTGCTGCCGATTGCCACTGGCGGCAGCCTCGCCCACACGCTGGCAATCGACTACGCGCTGCGCCCCGTACTGACGGCGCTGGCGGCGCGCTCGATCCTGCCCGGCATCTTTGCTGTCGACTCGCAGATCGTTGTGACCGATGACGGCGTGACCGTCGACCCATCGCTGCAGCAGCGCCTGGATGACGGCGTGGAGCGCGTGCACCAGGCACTGGCGCTGGCACGGCATCCGGCCGTGGCGCAGGTCATCGTTTCAAGCCGCACCGCGGTGCGTGCCACGTTCCAGGCCGCCGACGAAGAACGAATGCGATGTCTGGCGTGATGCGCTGAACGCGCCGCCGTACACACACGCTCGCTGGATTTTTCCGTTGTTGTCACGCCGCGCAGCCGCTGCGCGCGAATCGTGTCGCCCATACACCCCGCATCGATCGAACTTGCCATGAAAACCCACTCGCCCCTGCGCAGGACTTTGACCATTGCCGCCACGCTGCTTGCAACGCTTGGCGCGCCCGCCGCATTTGCCAACAGCGATGCCCCGCCCCCGACCGCAGCCAAGCAACTGCGCATCGGCTATCAGAAGTACGGCACGCTGACGGTGCTCAAGGCGCGCGGCACGTTGGAAAAGCGTCTGGCCGCCCAGGGCATCGAAGTGAAGTGGACCGAGTTTCCGGCCGGCCCGCAGCTGCTGGAAGGCCTGAACGTGGGCGCCATCGATTTCGGCACCACGGGTGAAGCACCGACGATCTTCGCGCTGGCTGCCGGGGCGCACCTCGTCTATGTCGGCAACCAGCCGCCCGCGCCGGCCGGCGAGGCGATCATTGTGCCGAAGAACTCGCCGCTCAAGAGCGTGGCCGATCTCAAGGGCAAGCGCGTTGCCTTCAACAAGGGCTCGAACGTGCATTACCTGCTGGTGAAGCTGCTGGAAAAGGCCAACGTGCCTTACAGCGATATCCAGCCTGTGTACCTCACGCCCGCCGATGCGCGTGCCGCCTTCGAGCGCGGCGCCATCGACGCCTGGGTGATCTGGGATCCGTTCTTTGCCGCGGCCGAACAGCAGCTGGGCGCGCGCGTGCTGGCCGACGGCACGGGCGTGGTCAACAACTCGCAGTACTTCCTGGCGTCGAAGGGCTATGCGGGCGCGCGGCCCGATGTGCTGAACATCGTGCTCGACGAACTGAAGAAGACCGATACCTGGGCTGCTGCCAACCCGAAGGACGTGACGAACATTCTTGGCCCGCAGCTCGGCCTGGAGCCGGCCGTGGTGGCGCGTTCGGTGTCGCGCATTGCCTATGGCATCCAGCCCGTCGGGCCCGAGGCCCTGGCTGACCAGCAGCGCATTGCCGATACGTTCCACGCGCTCAAGTTGATCCCACGCCCCGTCAAGGTGGCCGACTCTGCGTGGCAGCCCACGACGCAACAGGCAGCACGCTGATTGCCATGACCATCGATTTCCAACGCCGCCGCCTGCTTAGCGCTACCGTTGCCGGCGCATCGCTGGCCACGCTTGGGCCGGTTGCGCATGCCGCCAATGCCGCTACCGCCAGCCCCGCGGCTGGCGGCCTGCCCAAGGTGACGCCGCCGGCGCAACTGCGCATCGGTTTCCAGAAGAGCGCGGTCAACCTCGTCATCGTCAAAGAGAACCGGGCGCTGGAGCAGCGCTTTCCGGGTATCAAGATCAGCTGGCTGGAGTTTCCGGCCGGGCCGCAGCAGCTCGAAGCGTTGTCTGCGGGCAGTCTCGACCTCGCCATCACGGGCGATACGCCGCCGGTGTTCGCGCAGGCGGCCGGCAAGGACCTGCGCTACGTGGGCGTGGAGCCGCCCAAGCCGGACAGCTCGGCCATCCTCGTGCAGCAGGATTCGACGCTCAAGACGCTGGCCGACCTGAAAGGCAAGCGTGTGGCACTGCAGAAGGGTTCGAGCGCGCATTTCCTGATCGTGCGGGGCCTGCAGAAGGGCGGGCTGAGCTTTGCCGACATCCAGCCCGTGTATCTGACGCCGGCTGATGCACGTGCCGCCTTCGAGCGCGGCAGCGTCGACGCCTGGGGCATCTGGGATCCGTATTACGCCGCAACGGAACTCGCGATCAAACCGCGCGTGCTGGCCACCGGGCGCACGCTGTCGTCCAACAACTCGTTCTATTTCGCGCCGACGGCCTTTACGGAAAAGCACGGCGACACCATCGCCGCCATCTTTGCGGAGCTGTCGCGCGCCGACCGCCTCGTGCAGGAGAACCGAAAGGAAGCCGCGCAGCGCATTGCGGACTTCTCCGGGCTGTCGCTGGCGACGGTGCATCTGTTCCTGTCGCGCCGGCCGCCTTCGCCGGTGCGGCCGGTCACGCCGGAAGCGGTGGCCGAGCAGCAGCGCGTGGCCGATGCATTTCACGGGTTGGGGCTGATTCCGCGCCCGGTCAAGCCGATCGAACTGGTCTGGCACCCGACCCCGGCGCAACTGGCCATTGCCCGCGCTTGAGTTGTTGCGTTGATCTGAGAACAACACAGTCCAAGGAGCTGTCATGCAAGTTTTCTGGTTCATCCCGACGCACGGCGACAGCCGCTATCTCGGCACTGCCGAGGGCGCACGCCAGGTCGATCACACCTATCTGCAGCAGGTGGCCGTGGCCGCCGATACGCTCGGCTACGAGGGCGTGCTGATTCCCACCGGCCGCTCGTGCGAAGACCCGTGGATCGTGGCCGCGAGCCTGATTCCGGTCACGAAGCGCCTGCGTTTCCTGGTGGCGGTGCGCCCCGGGCTGATGGCGCCGACGCTGGCCGCGCGCATGGCCGCCACGTACGACCGTCTGTCGAATGGCCGCTTGCTGGTGAACCTTGTTACGGGTGGTGACCCGGCGGAGCTGGCTGGCGATGGCCTGTTCCTGGATCACGCACAACGTTATGAAGCCTCGGAAGAGTTCATCCGCATCTGGCGCGAAACGCTGGCGGCAAGCCACGAAGGCGCCGCGCTCGATTACACCGGCAAGCACCTCAGCGTGAAGGGCGCGAAGGTGCTGTATCCGCCCGTGCAGCGGCCGCATCCGCCGGTGTATTTCGGTGGCTCGTCGGAAGCGGCGCACGAACTCGCGGCCGAACAGGTCGACACCTATCTCACCTGGGGCGAGCCGCCCGCTGCGGTGGCCGAGAAGCTGGCCGACGTGCGGGCGCGCGCTGCCAAGCATGGCCGTACCGTGCGCTTCGGTATCCGCCTGCACGTGATCGTGCGCGAGACGGAAGACGAAGCCTGGGCTGCCGCAGACAAGCTCATCAGCAAGCTGGACGACGACACCGTTGCGCGCGCGCAAGAGGCTTTCCGCAAGATGGATTCGGCCGGCCAGCAACGCATGGCCGCGCTGCACGCCAACGGCGTCAAACGCACGCGTGCCGATCTGGAGATCAGCCCGAACCTGTGGGCAGGTGTGGGCCTGGTGCGCGGCGGTGCCGGCACGGCGCTCGTGGGCGACCCGCAAACCGTGGCCGCGCGCATGAAGGAATATGCCGACCTGGGGATCGATACGTTCGTGCTGTCCGGCTATCCGCATCTGGAAGAGGCCTATCGCTTTGCCGAACTGGTGTTCCCGCTGCTGCCGCGCTCGGTGCGCGACAAGCTGCCGGGCAACGTGCTGAACGGCCCGTTTGGCGAAGTGATCGCCACCGGTATCGTGCCGCGCGTGGCGGCAAGCTGAGCCGAAAGGAGCAGGGCAATGGCATCGCAATCCAAACCGAAATCGAAGGCAAACACCTTCCTGCGTACCGCCCGGCAACGATTGGCGCCGTGGATCGTGCCGCTTGTGCTGCTGGTGCTGTGGCAGGCCTCTGCCCAATGGGGCTGGCTGTCGAACCGCATCCTGCCGGCACCGCTGGACGTGGCGAAATCCGCCGTTGCCCTGGCGCGCTCTGGCGAGCTGTGGACGCACGTGGCCGTGAGCACATGGCGCGCGCTGCTGGGCTTTGTGATCGGCGGCTCGCTGGGTCTGGCGCTGGGGCTGCTGACCGGCACCTTCCGCACCGCCGAGACGCTGCTCGACACCACGCTGCAGATGGTGCGCAACATCCCGGTGCTGGCGTTGATTCCGCTGGTGATCCTGTGGTTCGGCATCGATGAATCGGCCAAGCTGTTCCTGGTATCGCTGGGCGTGTTCTTCCCGATTTATCTGAACACGTATCACGGCATCCGCTCTGTCGATCCGGCCCTGGTGGAGATGGCCCGCAGCTACGGCCTGTCGCGTGCGCAGTTGTATCGGGAGGTGATCCTGCCCGGTGCGCTGCCGCAGATCCTGGTGGGCGTGCGTTTCTCGCTCGGCCTGATGTGGGTGACGCTGATCGTGGCGGAAACGGTGTCTGCGCAGGCCGGCATCGGCTACATGACGATGAATGCGCGCGAGTTCCTGCAGACCGATGTGGTGCTGCTGGGCATCCTGCTGTATGCGCTGCTCGGCAAGCTGGCGGATTGGTTGTCGCGCGGGCTGGAACGTTACTGGCTGCGCTGGCACCCCGGATATCAAGCGGCCGCCTGAGGCTGAATTGGAGAGACGTATGCAAAGCAACGCCACTGAACACGCCGCGCTGGCCGGTACCGCCTTGCACATCGAGCACGTCGTCAAACGCTATGGCGACCGTGAAGTGCTGCACGGCATCGATCTGGACATCACCCCGGGCGAGTTTGTCGTCATCGTCGGGCGCAGCGGCTGCGGCAAGAGCACGCTGCTGCGGTTGATTGCCGGGCTGGAAGGCATTGACGACGGCCACCTGCGTCGCGACGGTGAAGCCGAAGACGGCCTGCACGACGATGCCCGCGTGATGTTCCAGGACGCCCGTCTGTTGCCGTGGAAGAAAGTGCTCGACAACGTCGCGCTGGGCTTGCCGAAAACACAGCGTGCGCAAGCCGCTGAAGTGCTTGCGCAAGTCGGACTGGCCGAGCGGGCAGGGGAATGGCCGGCACGCCTGTCAGGCGGACAGCGCCAGCGCGTGGCATTGGCGCGTGCGCTGGTGCATCGACCGCGCCTGCTGCTGCTGGACGAGCCGCTGGGCGCGCTTGATGCGCTGACCCGCATCGACATGCAGAACCTCATCGAAGGCCTGTGGCAACGCCTGGGCTTTACCGCCGTGCTCGTCACGCACGACGTGGCCGAGGCGGTGGCGCTGGCCGACCGTGTGGTGCTGATCGAAGACGGCCGCATTGCGCTGGATGAGCGCGTCGATCTGCCGCGTCCGCGCCATCGCGGCTCGCCCGCGTTTGCGCGGCTGGAAGAAGCGATCCTCAACCGCGTGATGCAACGCAAGAGCGATCCGGACGAACTGACCGATGTGCGTTCGCACACGGCGTGGGCATCACCCTTTGACGTGTCCGCCACATCCGTGCGCTGGGCCGTGTAAGGCGCTGCAAACCTTTCTCCTGAAAACATTCATTGGCACGTAGTGCCGTTGTCATCTAAGAAGGAACATCATGAGCATCCAAGCGATTAACGTACGCAACCAGTTTCGCGGGCAGATCAAAGAGATCATCCGGGGCGACGTGCTCTCGGAGATCGACGTGGAGACCCCGGCCGGCATCGTCACCTCGGTCATCACCACGCGCTCGGTCGACAGCCTCGGCCTGAAGATCGGCAGCGAAGTGGTTGCGCTGGTGAAGGCGACTGAAGTCTCGATCGCCAAACTGTAAGGACGGGGAGGAGACGGCGACCCGACAAGGAGCCTCACCCATGAGCCTGATGCACACCACAGCACTCGCACAATTTCTCGGTACGCTGCCGAGCGCGCCCGCGCCAGATCGCCACTTGTGGCGTGATGCCACGGGCCGCGTGCAGGGTCAGTTCTTCCACTGCGCGCTCACCAGCCTGTTCGAACCGGTCTGGCAGCTTGCCGCCGATGGCGCCTTGACCCCTGCGGGCCACGAAGCCCTGATGCGCACCTGGACGCGCGACGGCGATCTGGGCCTGAACCCGTGGAAGGTGTTTTCGCTGGCGTCGGATGACAGCACGCTGGTCGAACTGGACCGCCTGTGCCGGCTGGTGCATACGCTCAACTATTTCTCGCGCACCGATGCGAGGCGACTGGTCGTCAATGTGCATGGCCGGTTGCTGGCGGCGGTGGCGGCCGACCACGGCAAGGCATTCCACCGTGCGGTGACGGTGCTGGGGCTGCACCCGGAGCAATTCGTCATCCAGGTGCCATCCACAGCCAATGACGATCTGGGGCTGCTGCTGTTTGTGGTCGATAACTACCGGCGCAACGGTTTTGCCGTGGCGGTGCAGGCATCGGACCCGGCGGAAGCCGGCGCGCTGCTCGTGCATGCCCGGCCCGCCTATCTGAAGCTCGATGCACGGCGCGACTGGCGTACACGAAACGTGGTGTCGCTGGCCGATTCCGCACGTGAGCTGGGCGTGACGCTGGCCTTGCGGCGTTGCGAGCGCCCAAGCGACCTGGAACTGGCACGCGCAGCGGGTATCACGTATGTGCAGGGCAGCATCCTGCCCGGCGCGGAATCGGAGCCGGAACCTGCGCCCACGCCACAGGTGGTGCCGATGGCGCAGGCCCCGCTGGTGCAACAGCAGCAAAGCGCCACCGGCCTTTCTCTGACGCAGTGAGCACGACCTCATGGCACGCAGCGCACCCGCAACCACATCGGACGCACCTGTCTGGCAATGGCCGGCAGACGCCGTCATCCTGACCGTTCCCGGTTTGCATGGCAGTGGCCCGGGTCACTGGCAGACACGGTGGGAGCAGCGCTTCCCGGCGTGGCGCCGGGTGGAGCAGGCCGATTGGTCAACGCCCGACTTGCCGCGCTGGTCCGCCCGTGTAGGCGAAGCGGTGCGAGCGGCGCTTGCAGAGCGTCCGCCCACGCGCAGCAAGCGCCCTGTGATTCTGGTCGCGCACAGCTTTGGCTGCCTGGCATCGTTGCATTGGGCGGTGCAGACCAAGGAAGCCGTGGCGGCGGTGTTGCTCGTCGCGCCTGCCGATCCGGACAAATTTGGTGTGCGGGATCTGCTCCCGGGCCGCACGCTGCCGTTCCCAGCCACCCTTATCGCCAGTCGAAACGACCCCTGGATGCCGCAAGGCAGCGCCATCGACTGGGCCGCGCGGTGGGGCACCGAGTTCATTGACGCTGGCGAGGCCGGCCATATCAACGCAGATTCGAATCTCGGTAATTGGAACGACGGCTTGGCAGTGCTCGATCGCCTGATCGGCAGAGCAAGTGCACAGGACACCACCCGCGACGGCGCCGACTGGCAAGCGCAATGGGATGTCTTACCGAGCACCCCTTATATCTAAAACGGTGATGCACATGCGCAAATATTCGTTTTCGTCATAAGAACAGTCCGCCACAATCGGTTCATCTGCAGATCGGCCGCAGTGTTGTGCGCTGCGGCCATTTTTATCGGTGCGCTGATGAGCCTGTCTTCCGCGTTTTCTCTCCCCAAGCGGCGTAAGCCCGCCAACGTGCTCCCGGGGTTCGGGCTGGCGCTGGGGTTCTCGCTCCTATACCTCGCGCTGATCGTCCTGATCCCGCTGTCGGCAACCGTCCTCAAGACGTTCACCATGACCTGGGACGCATTCTGGACGACAGTCACCGCACCGCGCGTGGTGGCGTCGTACAAGCTGACCTTTGGCGCATCGCTGATCGCTGCGGTAATCAACCTTGTCTTCGGGCTGATCGTGGCGTGGGTGCTGGTGCGCTACCGCTTTCCGGGCAAGCGGTTGATCGATGCGCTGGTCGACCTGCCGTTTGCGCTGCCGACTGCGGTGGCCGGCATTGCGCTGACCGCGTTGTATGCACCGAATGGCTGGATTGGCTCGCGGCTGGAACCGCTGGGGCTGAAGGTCGCGTTCACACCGCTGGGCATCGTGGTGGCGCTCACGTTCATCGGCTTGCCGTTTGTCGTGCGCACGGTGCAGCCGGTGCTCGAAGATCTGGAGACCGAACTGGAAGAGGCCGCTGCCAGCCTGGGTGCCACGCGCTGGCAGACCTTCATTCGCGTGATCCTGCCGACCTTGCTGCCTGCATTGCTGACCGGTTTCGCGCTGGCGTTTGCGCGTGCCACGGGCGAGTACGGCTCGGTCATCTTCATCGCCGGCAACATGCCGATGGTCTCCGAGATCACGCCGCTCATGATCTATTCGAAGCTGGAGCAGTTCGACTACGCGGGCGCCACGGCCATTGCCGTCGTCATGCTCGGCATCTCGTTCACGCTGCTGCTGGTGATCAACCTGCTGCAAGCCTGGACGCGCCGCCGCGGCAATCGCAACGACACCATCGAACGCGCCCCTGAACCTTCGACCGCCCACGCGGCAGCTGGAGCCTGACATGGCCGGTACTGTTTCCCGTCAACTTGGTCAGGCGCCCGCTGTGGGCCGCCGTGGCGCGACGGCTGAATCCGCCTGGGTGCGGGTCACGCTGATCCTCGTTTCGTTCGTGTTCCTGGCATTGTTTTTGTTCGTGCCGCTGGCGAGCGTGTTTGTCGAGGCGTTCAAGAAGGGCGTCGACGTCTATCTCGAAGCGCTGGTCGAGCCCGATGCGCTTTCGGCCATCTACCTGACGCTGACCACCGCAGCGATTGCCGTGCCGCTGAACGTGGTATTTGGCGTGGCAGCGGCATGGGCGATCGCCAAGTTCGAGTTTCGCGGCAAGAACCTGCTGCTCACGTTGATCGACTTGCCGTTTTCGGTATCGCCCGTCATTGCCGGCCTGATTTATGTGCTGCTGTTCGGTGCGCAGGGCTGGTTCGGGCCGTATCTGTCGGACCACGATTTCAAGGTCATCTTTGCCGTGCCCGGCATTGTGCTGGCCACCGTGTTCGTTACGTTTCCGTTTGTGGCGCGCGAGCTGATTCCGCTCATGCAGGCGCAGGGCAGCGAAGAGGAAGAGGCGGCCATCGTGCTCGGCGCTTCGGGCTGGCAGACGTTCTTTCGCGTGACGCTGCCGAACATCAAGTGGGGCTTGCTGTACGGCGTGATCCTCTGCAACGCGCGGGCGATGGGCGAGTTCGGCGCGGTGTCGGTGGTGTCGGGCCACATTCGCGGGCTGACCAACACGATGCCGCTGCACGTGGAAATTCTCTACAACGAATACAACTTTGCGGCCGCGTTTGCCGTGGCGTCGTTGCTGACGTTGCTGGCGCTCGTGACGCTGGCGCTGAAGACGCTGGTCGAATGGCGCAGCCGCCGCGAGCTGGCTGACGCAGATGCCGGCGTGGGCGAAGGCCCCGGCGCACGCGTCGCAGCGTCCTCGTCATCGTCGAATCCGAATTCGCACATCTCCGTGCAATCTCCGCTCGAAGGGAGCGCAGCATGAGCATCCAGGTTCAACACATCACCAAGCGCTTCGGCAATTTCGTTGCCCTCAACGATGTCTCGCTCGACTTCAAGCAGGGCGAGCTCACCGCGCTGCTGGGGCCCTCGGGCTGCGGCAAGACCACGCTGCTGCGCATCATCGCGGGCCTGGAGCATGCCGATTCGGGCAGCATTCATCTGAATGGTGAAGACGCATCGGACCAGCATGTGCGCGAGCGCCAGGTCGGCTTCGTGTTTCAGCACTACGCGCTGTTCAAGCACATGACGGTGTTCGAGAACGTGGCCTTTGGCCTGCGTGTGAAACCCCGCGCGCAGCGGCCGAGTGAAGCGCAGATCCGCGCGAAGGTGAAGGAGCTGCTGGAACTCGTGCAGCTGGATTGGCTGGCCGATCGCTACCCGCCGCAGCTCTCGGGCGGACAGCGCCAGCGGATCGCCTTGGCGCGTGCGTTGGCGGTGGAGCCGCGCGTGCTGCTGCTCGACGAGCCGTTCGGCGCGCTCGATGCCAAGGTGCGCAAGGAACTGCGACGCTGGCTGCGCCGCCTGCACGACGATCTGCATGTCACGAGCCTGTTCGTCACGCACGACCAGGAAGAGGCGCTGGAAGTGGCCGACAACGTGGTGCTGATGAACCGCGGCCAGGTGGAGCAGGTCGGTAGCCCCGCCGCGGTCTACAACACGCCGGCCACGCCGTTCGTCTACGGCTTCCTCGGCAACGTGAACCTGTTCCACGGCCGCCTGGAAGAGGGCGAGGGCGGCAGCGTGCTGCACGTGGGCGATTCGGCCATCGCCGTGCCGTCGGGCGGGGTGGATTCGTCCCGCGCCGATCAGGCGGTGGCTTTCGTGCGCCCGCACGAGATCGACCTGGAGCGCTATGCGCCGGGCGCCGAGGGCATTCCCGTGACGCTGCGCCGTGCGCTCACGCTGGGCGCCATCGCACAGCTTGAGCTGGAGCGCGAAGACACCGACGACATCATCGAAGTCTCCCTGCCCATCGAGCGCTTCCGCGCCGAGGGCTTCCGTGAAGGCGAAACGCTGGTGGTGCGCCCGCGCGCGATCCGCGTGTTCGCGCAAGGCAATGCACGGCCCGTCGCGCAAGCCGCCGTGTAACACGACGCTCCGACGACAACCAATACGAGAGGACACGAGCCATGAACTTCCAGCAACTGCGTTCCATCCGTGAGGCGGTGCGCCGCCAGTTCAACCTGACCGAGGTCGCCAACGCGCTGTACACGTCGCAGCCCGGCGTGTCGCGCCAGATTCGCGAGCTGGAGGATGAACTGGGCGTGGAGATTTTCGAGCGGTACGGCAAGCGCCTGACGGGCCTGACCGAACCGGGCCGGGAGATCGTCCGCATTGTCGAGCGCCTGCTGCTCGAGGCCGAAAACCTGCGCCAGGCCGGCGAGGAATTCTCCGGCCGACAATCGGGCCGCCTGACCGTGGCGACGACGCACACGCAAGCGCGCTATGCGCTGCCCAAGGTGGTGCAGTCGTTCCGCAAGGAATATCCGCACGTCACGCTGGCGCTGCAGGAAGCGTCGCCTTCGCACATCGTCGAGCTGCTGCTGACCGGGCAGGCCGATATCGGCATCGCCACCGAGGCGGTGGCCAACGAGCCGGGGCTGACGTCGTTCGAGGCGTACCGCTGGCGCCACGTGCTGGTAGTCAGCCCGGACCATCCGCTGACCAAGAACCCGCTCCCGACGTTGGAAGACGTGGCGCAATACCCGCTCATCACGTACGACGCCGGTTTTACGGGCCGACGCAACATCGACGCGGCATTTGCCAGTGCCGGCCTGCACCCCGAGATCGTGCTGACTGCCATGGACGCCGACGTGATCAAGACCTACGTGGCGCTGGACGTGGGCGTGGGCATCATCGCGTCGATGGCGTATGACGGACGCAAGGACGACAACCTTGTCTGCATCGGCGCGGACCATCTGTTCGAGCCGAATACCACGCGTGTGGCGGTGCGCCGTGGCGCGTACCTGCGTGGCTATGCGCACGACTTCATCGGGATGTTTGCGCCGCATCTGTCGCGCGAAACGGTAGCGGAGGCCGTGGCTTCGACGGTGGTGTCGCAGTCGGTGCGAGAGGTGCTGGCGGCGTAATCGTCCCGCCCTCGGGGCCGGCTGCGCGCCGTTCATCCGTCCAATCGCACCATTCGTCGCATCCGGATGGCGCCTGCCCAGGCGCCGTTTCTATACTGCGGACATCTTCGGCTCCATCAGAGACCGCCATGTCCGCCATGCCTTACACCCCGACTTCCCCATCCGCTGATTCCGACGAGGCGCTGCTGCGCCGCGCTCGACACCGCGCTGGCGCGCGCCTGGGGTTCGGCATTCATCTGCTGGCGTTTCTGGCCGTGAACGCCGGGCTGGCGGCGATTGCGCTGTCACACGGGCAATTCTGGTTTGTGTGGCCGCTGCTGGGCTGGGGCCTGGGCCTGGCCGCACACGGCCTGAGCCTGGCCTGGAGCCAGGGCAACGGTTACCAGCGCATGGTCGACCAGGAACTCGCCCGTTTGCGCGAGCAGGCCGGCCGCCGGTGATGCGGGAAACCCCACGCTTCAACGCCGGAGGACCGTCCGGTAAGATCGCCCGCATGTTCGCCAATGTGTCGTTCCCTTCGCTTGCCGATTGCCTGCGCCTGGTCCGGCGCTGGGTGATCCGCTACGCCGTCATCATCGTCATCAATACGCTGATTGCGGCGGTGCTTGCGTTCGGCATCCGGCCGGAAGAGACGTTCTGGAAAGACTTCATCTTCAGCCAGGCAATCGGGCTGTCGATGTTCTCGCTGATCGGCATCCCGCGCCACGTGCTGTGGGGAGACGGCCCGCCCAACAAGAAGATGTTTCCGTGGATCGTCGTGGGCGCAGTGCTGATCGGCGTGCCGCTGGGGCAGTGGATCGCGCGGACGATCCTGTGCCTGAACAACCCCAACGCGGAACCCTGGCGCGCCGACAGCCTGCGCATGAGCTTCATCATCGCCATGCTTGCCGCGCTCGGGGCAACGTATTATTACTGGTCGCGCGGCAAGCTGGCCGCATTGCAGCGCCAGGCTGCGCTCGATGCGCTGGAGCGGGAAGAAGCCGAGAAGCAGATGGTGCGTGCGCAACTGATGGCGCTGCAGGCGCAGATCGAACCGCACTTCCTGTTCAACTCGCTTGCGCACGTCGATGTGCTGATTGCGCGCGACCCGGCCGGCGCGCGGCGTCTGCTGCAGCATTTGATCGGCTTTCTGCGCAGCTCGCTCTCGCACGCACGTGCCGAGCAGTGCACGCTAGCGCAGGAATTTGCGCTGCTGCGCGCGTATCTCGACATCCAGGCGCTACGCTTCGGCAATCGCCTGCGTTTTTCATTGGCGCTGGACGATGCCATCGCCAACATCGTCATCCCGCCGATGCTGATTCAGCCGCTGGTGGAAAACGCCGTGGTGCACGGTATCGAGCCCGCACGCGAGGGCGGCGAGATCGCCTTGTCTGCGCGCCTGGCGGCCGGCAGCGAGGGCGAGCGGCTCGTGCTGGAAGTGCGCGATACGGGTATCGGCTTCGGCAACGATGGCACCAAGGGATCGGGGCTGGGCCTCACCCACGTGCGTGAACGCCTGTCGCGCTTGTTTGATGGCGATGCACGCCTGACGATCACGGAGACCGTTCCGCACGGCGTGACGATCATTGTCGAGCTGCCGTTGGCGCACGAAACCGCACGCGCGCCGTCCCAGCCCGACGCGCCGGAATGGCGTTGCCGCTTCTCCCGCTCAACCGCCAACGCCACCGGCGCGCTTTCTTCGCGCGCGTCCGCCGGAGCCTGACCGATGCCTGCTTCCCCCCGCGTGCTCATCGCCGACGACGAACCCGCACTGGCTGAAAACCTCGTCGCTGAACTGGCGGCGCTATGGCCCGAGGCCACGTTGCTGCCGGCCGTGCACGACGGTCAGTCCGCTCTCGACGTGATTGACGACGCGGCCGACGGGCAGGGGCCCGATGTGGTCTTTCTCGATATCCGCATGCCGGGGTTGTCGGGCATTGATGTGGCGCGCGAGCTATCGCAGCGGGATGTGCGTCCGCTGGTGGTGTTCGTCACCGCGTATGACCAGTTCGCGCTCGATGCCTTCGAGCAGGCCGCGGTCGACTACGTGCTCAAGCCCGTGCAGACCGAGCGCCTAGCCGAGACCGTCAGGCGGCTGAAGGACCGGCTCGGCACGCGCCCGAACGGCAACGCCGACGCCCTTGCCATGAACCCCGCGCAGACGCTGGCAGAACTCGTCGAGCGCCTTGCCGGCCTGCAGGGCGCTGCCCAAACCCGAGCCACGCCGCAGGGCGGCTATCTGCGCTTCATCAAGGCGCTGGTCGGGCAGGAGGTGCGCTTTATCCCCGTGGATGACGTGATCTATCTGGAAGCGACCGACAAGTACGTCAACGTGGTTTCGGCCAGCGGCGAATCCCTCATCCGCACCAGCCTGCGTGACCTGCTGACGCAGCTCGACCCCGAGCACTTCTGGCAGGTGCACCGCGGCACGGTGGTCAACGTGGCGCATGTGTCGAGCGCGGTGCATCTGTCGCTGGGCCGCTTGGGGCTGAAGATACGCGGACGCACCGAGACGCTGCCCGTCGCGCGGCAATACGCACATTTGTTCCGCCAGATGTAGTCGCCGCGGCGGCGCGTTCCGCTATGATCCATTGTGTCGTCAACGGATCGAGAGCGCGAGCACCCGCCATGGAGACACCAGCCGCACGCCCTGCCAGCCTTGTCGTTGAGCCCCGCCACGGCGGCCAGATCCTTGTGGATGCACTGCTGGCCCACGGCGTCGACATGGCCTTCGGCGTGCCCGGCGAGAGCTACCTGTCGGTGCTCGAAGGCTTCTACCAGCGCCGCGACCGCGCCCGCTTCATCGTCTGCCGGCAAGAGGGCGGCGCGGCCAACATGGCGGATGCGTACGGCAAGCTCACCGGGCGCCCCGGCATCGTCTTCTGCACGCGCGGGCCGGGCGCCACCAACGCCAGCATTGGCGTACACACTGGGTTTCAAGACTCCACGCCGCTGATCCTGTTTATCGGGCAGGTCGGCCGCGATTTCGTCGACCGCGAAGCATTTCAGGAAATCGACTACCGCCGCATGTTCGGCCAGATGGCCAAGTGGGTCGCGCAGATCGATAGCGTCGAACGCATCCCCGAATACATCGCACGCGCCTTCCAGACTGCCACCGCCGGGCGTCCCGGCCCCGTGGTGCTGGCGTTGCCCGAAGACATGCTGACCGACGTTGCGACCGTGCCGGATGTGCCGCCCGAGTTTGCAACGAAAGCTCGCGTGATGGCTTGGCCCGGCCCGCGTGATCTTGCCCAACTGAAGACGCTGCTGCAGGACGCCGAGCGCCCGATGCTGCTGCTGGGCGGTTCCGGCTGGACGCCGCAAGCCGCCGCCCGCATGCAGGCCTTTGCCGAGCGCTGGAATCTGCCCGCAGGCTGCGTGTTCCGTCGGCAAGACCTGTTCGACAACCGCCACCCGAATTACGCCGGTGATGTCGGTATCGCCATCAATCCGAAGCTGGCGGCGCGCGTGAAAGACGCCGACGTCGTGCTCGCCATCGGCACACGCCTGGGCGAGATGACGACCTCGGGCTACACGCTCTTCGATGTGCCCCGCCCGAAGCAGACGCTCGTCCACGTGCATGCCGGCGCGGAAGAGTTGGGGCGTATCTACCAGGCCGATCTGATGATCCACGCCTCGATGCCGGCGATTGCCGAGGCGCTGGATGGCGTGTCGCCGGATGCGCCGCCGCGTTGGTCCGCCTGGACAGAAGCCGCCAACGCCGACTACCGCGCCAACATCGCGCCGCCGCCGTTCGGTGGCAAGGGCATCGACATGGCCCGCGCCATGCAGTGGCTGCGCGAGCGCCTGCCGCAGAACAGCATCCTGACCAACGGCGCAGGCAACTACGCCACGTGGCTGCATCGCTTCTACCAATATGGCCCGCTGGCGGCCGGCTCGCGTACGCAGCTTGCGCCAACCAGCGGGGCGATGGGTTACGGCGCGCCGGCTGCGGTGGCGGCCAAGATCGTCTGCCCCGACACGCCCGTCATCTGCATGGCTGGCGACGGCTGCTTCCTGATGAACGGCCAGGAGCTGGCGACCGCCATGCAGTACAACGCGCCGGTGATCTTTATCGTGGTCAACAACGGCATGTACGGCACCATCCGCATGCACCAGGAGCGCGAGTATCCCGAGCACGTCAGCGGTACGGAGCTGCGCAACCCGGACTTCGCCGCGCTCGCGAGAGCCTACGGCGCTGAAGGGCACACGGTGCGCTCGCTCGAAGGCTTCCAGTCGGCGGTGGAGGCCGCGTTGACGGCAAGCGTTGCCACCGTCATCGAAGTGCAGACCGATCCGAACATCATCAGCCCACGCGCGACGATCGATTCGTTGCGCGCGCAGTCACGCAGTTGATTCCGCTTTCATTTTTCGTTTTCGCCAACGCCATTCACCCATTGCCATGACGATGATTCCTGTAACCGACCTGTGCGACATGCACGAAGACAAGCTGGTGTACGGCAGCCTGCGTGTGCTCGCGCCGGTGTTCCGCAGCTTTGGCAAGCGCGCTGCATTTGCCGGCCCGGCTTCCACGCTCAAGGTGTTCGAAGACAACGGCCTGGTACGCGCCGCGCTGGAAGAACAGGGCGCGGGCCGCGTGCTGGTGATCGACGGCGGCGGCTCATTGCGCTGCGCCCTGGTGGGCGGCAACCTCGGCAAGCTGGCCGAAGAGAACGGTTGGGAAGGCATTCTGCTCAACGGCTGCGTGCGCGATACGCGCGAGCTGGCCGAATGCAACGTCGGCATCCACGCCCTGGCCGTGCACCCGCGCAAGAGCATCAAGAAGAACGCCGGGCAGCGCGAAGTCGGCGTGCAGATGCCGGGTGCGTACATCCAGTCCGGCGAGTGGATCTATGCCGACGAAGACGGCGTGCTCGTTTCGCAGGACATGCTCGAATGACCCGCGCCAATGCCATCCACGTATTCGTCTACGGCACGCTGCGGGCCGGTGAGGCGAATGATTTGCGCGTTGCCGCGGCCAAGCGCGGCATTCCCGAACCGGAACTGCTCGGTACCGCCACGTTGCACGGCCGTCTGTACGACTTTGGTGCGTACCCCGGCCTCGTGCTCGACCCGACCGGCACCGCCGTACGTGGCGATGTATATCGCATCGATGCGGCGCTCGTTCCGGTGCTGGACGAGATCGAAGAGGTCTACCCGGGCGGGGACGCGCTGTTCCTGCGCGAGAATCACCCCGTCATGCTGGGCAGCGAACCGGTCGACTGCATTGTCTATCCGGTCAGCCCGCAGCACATTGCCGGGCGGCCCGTCATCACGGGCGGGGATTGGGTGGCGCATCGCTTGTCTCGAGGCTGATTCCGATTTTGAGGGGCAGGGGCGCGCGATATAATTCGCGCGCTGTTCATTCGAGCAGCCGGGTTTAGCAGCCCACCAGATGTGCCATCTAGACGGACAATGTCCGGTGCTTGTGCACGCCTATGCTTCATGGCGGGCCGGGCGGTGAGACCTTCGGGTCTGCCGGTTTCTAGATGGCCGGTCTGCTAACGCCGTCGTCAGGCCCGCCACCCTCGTTTAGCAGCGAGCGGCTGGCCTCTTCATCTAGGAGACGTCATGTCTATCGCATCAAGCGGGCATCGCCCCGCGTCTTATCCCTCCCCACCGTCTTGCATCCCCTGGCATCCGCTTTACGGAGGTGCACGTTGAACGCGCTTTGGCACTACCAATCTGGCGCCCTCGCCGCCAAGGATTTTCTTTGCCGTACGCATATTGATACGCGTGCCGGCCGACCCTTCGTGGCCATGCGGTTGCGCTCGAAAATCGACGGCATCACGCATGCACTGCCGCGCGAGTTTCGGGCCGGTTTCATCGATGCGATTTATCTGTTCGTAACAGCGGCCCTGCGGGGCAAGGCGCCGGATCTTCTGCAATGGGATGTGTTGGCGGACTTAGAGCGCCCGTCCTGAGCGCACACGCGATCATCACCATCCCGAACGCCGCACCTGCGGCGTTTTTTGTGGCACCGCGATGTGATGCAGAGATATCCACGATTTTTCATAATGCGGAAAGAGGTTTTGGTCCGCAAAAATTCGCACCGCGCGGCAGCATCCCTGCCTTTCATGATAGAAAAAATCTTTCCGTATCATGAAATATTGTTCATAAGTATTTGAAAAATAACGAATAAAAAGTTTTGCCTGTACACATGTTCTCCTTGTTGCGCTGCACCCGCCCTTTCTAAACTCTTATATAAGACATATGACTTAAGCCAACCAGCAGCGCCCCAAGAAGGCGCCAGCGGCTCAAGGCGCAGAGTGAGATACCGGTTTTTATTTGATGGATGCGATCAAACAGGAGAGTGCGATGTCACGCGAACTCGAAGTGCAAAAGCTGCAGAAGGAATGGGATACCAACCCGCGTTGGAAGGGCATCAAGCGCGGTTACACCGCTGAAGATGTCGTGCGCCTGCGTGGTTCGCTGCAGATTGAACACACGCTGGCCAAGCGTGGTGCCGAAAAGCTGTGGAACCTGATCAACAACGAACCCTTCGTCAACGCCCTGGGCGCACTGACGGGCAACCAGGCTATGCAACAGGTCAAGGCTGGTCTGAAGGCGATCTATCTGTCGGGCTGGCAGGTTGCGGGTGATGCCAACAGCAACGGCGAGATGTATCCGGATCAGTCGCTGTACTCGGTGGATTCGGTGCCCAAGGTCGTCAAGAAGATCAACAACACGTTCCAACGCGCTGACCAGATCCAGTGGTCGGAAGGCAAGGACGACATCGACTTCTTCGCCCCGATCGTGGCCGATGCAGAAGCCGGTTTCGGCGGCGTGCTGAACGCGTTCGAACTGATGAAGGCCATGATCGAGGCCGGTGCGGCCGGCGTGCACTTTGAGGACCAGTTGGCCGCCGTGAAGAAGTGCGGCCACATGGGCGGCAAGGTTCTGGTGCCGACCCGTGAAGCCGTGAGCAAGCTCGTCGCCGCGCGTCTGGCTGCCGACGTGATGGGCGTGCCGACCGTGCTGATCGCCCGTACCGACGCGGAAGCTGCCGACTTGCTGACCACCGATGTGGACGAGAACGACAAGCCGTTCTGCACCGGCGAGCGCACCGTCGAAGGCTTCTACCGTACCAAGCCGGGTCTGCAGCAGGCCATCTCTCGTGGGTTGGCGTATGCGGAAGTGGCCGACCTCGTGTGGTGCGAAACCGGCAAGCCGGATCTCGAATACGCCAAGAAGTTTGCCGAAGCCATTCATGCCAAGTTCCCGGGCAAGATGCTGGCCTACAACTGCTCGCCGTCGTTCAATTGGAAGAAGAACCTGGACGACGTGACGATCGCCCGCTTCCAGAAGGAACTTGGCGCGATGGGCTACAAGTTCCAGTTCATCACGCTGGCCGGTTTCCACGCCCTCAACTACTCGATGTTCAACCTGGCATACGGCTATGCCCGCAACCAGATGAGCGCGTTCGTGGAGCTGCAGGAAGCCGAATTCAAGGCGGCGGAAAAGGGCTTCACCGCGGTGAAGCACCAGCGCGAAGTCGGCACGGGCTACTTCGATGCCGTGACGCAGACCATCGAGCGCGAGGCGTCGACCACGGCGCTCAAGGGCTCGACCGAAGACGAACAATTCTTCGAAGAAACGGCGCAAGCCAAGAAGGTTGCCTGAGGCTGCCGACGCATCCGGCACCTGGGTACCTGGGCCGGCCGTGCTGACCACACGCCGGCCTCTCAAACCGCGCTCCCTCAACGGCGCGGTTTTTTTTCGTCTTGGCCGATAGAAAAAGAGAAGCCGCCCGGGGCGGGGCGGCTTGCGTAGCGGGAGCGCCGGAGGCTTCAGCGATAGACGATCACCGGAATCTCGGTATGCGTCAGCACCTTCTGCGTTTCGCTGCCAAGCAGCAGCCCGGCCAACCCGCGCCGGCCGTGCGAGGCCATGAAGATGACGTCGCAGCCATGGCGTTCGGCCGCGTCGATGATGCCCATGTACGGGACGGCGAAGCAGCTCATGTCGGTGTCGCAGCGGATGCCGGCGCTGACGGCGGCGTCCTCCACGTCCTTGAGCACCACGTGGGCCTGCGCTTCGACCCGTTCCTTGAACGCCTGCGGTGTCTCCACGACGATCTCGGAAAATGGCGTGTAGGGGTATTCCTCAAGGCAGGTGTAGGCCGTCAGGCGCGCGCCCAGCGTCTTGGCAAAGTCGAGCGCGCCCGCCACCGCCTTGCGCGACAGCTCGGAACCATCGGTGGGGATGAGGATGTGCTGGAACATGCGGCCTCCTGAGGTGGGATGCGGGAAGACGTTCTTGTCTTGATTGTAGGCCGCATGCGGCGTTTCACCCACTCGGGGTGATTGCTAATCCATCCCGATCAAGGCGTCTGCCCGGCGCCAGTAGGCCGGGTTGCCATACGTGTTCTTTAGAAAATCGATAAAAAGACGCACGCGCAGCGGCAGATGCTTGCGCTGCGGAAACACCGCATGGATGCCAATCGGCGGCGCTTCAAAGGCATCGAGCACCGTGACCAGCTTGCCCGTGGCAATGTCGTGTCCGACCTCCCACCATGAGCGCCACGCCAGGCCATAGCCTTGCAGGCACCACTCGCGCAGCACGGCGCCGTCGGTGCATTCCATCGTGCCCGACACCTTGACGGTGACGGCCTTGCCGCCTTGCTGGAAGACCCAGCCGCGCTGCACGTTGGCACTGGCGCCAAAGGCCAGACAGTTGTGCGTCGAAAGCTGCTCCACCTGCGTTGGAACGCCGCGGCGCTCCAGGTACGACGGCGCAGCCACCACCACGCGGCGGTTTTCCCACAGGCGGATCGAAACGAGGCTCGAATCGGGCAGGTCGCCCAGGCGGATCGCGCAATCGAAGCCTTCGTTGACCAGGTCGACGACACGGTCGCCCAGGTCCAGCGTCATCGAGACATCGGGATGCGTCTCGATGAAGTCCGGCACCATCGGCGCGACATGGCGGCGGCCAAAACCGGCCGGGGCGGTCACGCGCAGGTGCCCGCTGGCTTTTACGCCACCGGCCGAGACGCTGGCCTCGGCGTTGTGCAGGTCATTGAGAATACGTTGGCAATCTTCCAGGAACGCCGATCCCTCGAACGTGAGGGTGATGCGCCGCGTGGTGCGCACGAGCAGCTTTACGCCCAGGCGCTCCTCCAGCGCGTCGATGCGGCGCCCGATGATGGCAGGCGCCACGCCCTCCGCGGCGGCGGCGGCGGACAAGCTGCCGCGTGTGGCGACGGCGACAAAGGTTTCGAGCTGCTTGAAATGATCCATGCCTAATGTATACCGTGGCAACCGGGGCCTGCGGGATTGTGACGAATATAAAGGTTATCACTCGCCATTCCATTGGTAAAAGTTAAAGATCAAGTGACCATTGCCGTCTTTGTGCGGTGCGTCAGCTTTTCTACAATGGCCCTCGTTGCGAAGGTCGGCAAGGCGTTCTGCGTAATGGAACGTTCGAGCGCGTGGCCTTCGGGTCCGTGGAGCTTCTGATGCGTTCGATTCGCGCAGTGGTGTTTGATGCCTATGGCACGTTGTTCGACGTGTATTGCGTGGCCGCGCGCGCCGAGCAACTGTTTGCCGGCAAGGGCGAAGCACTGTCGGTCCTGTGGCGCGACAAGCAGATCGACTACACGCGCATCCGTTCGCTGGCCGGCCCTTCGGGCGAACACTACAAGCCGTTCTGGGACATCACCGTCGATGCGCTGCGCTATGCGGCGGCGCGCCTGGGCGTAGAGCTATCCGCCCACGACGAAGCCACGCTGATGCGTGAATATGCGTGTCTGTCGGCGTTTCCCGAGAATGTGCCTGCGCTGCGCCGCCTGCGCGAGATGGGGCTGCCGCTGGGCATCCTCTCCAACGGCAACCCGCAGATGCTCGACATTGCCGTGAAGAGTGCCGGCATGTCCGGGCTGTTCGATCACGTGCTGTCGGTCGACGCGGTCAAGCTCTACAAGACCGCGCCGCAGGCCTATGCGCTGGCGCCACAAGCGTTTGGTGTGCCGGCGGAACAGATTCTGTTTGTCTCGTCCAATGGCTGGGATGCCTGCGGCGCGACGTGGTACGGCTTCACAACATTCTGGATCAACCGCCTGGGGCATCCGCCCGAGGCACTCGACGTGGCGCCTACCGCGGCCGGCCACGATATGCGCGATCTGCTGCAGTTCGTGCAGGCAACACAAGCGACGTAAGGCATTGCATTGAATCGGCCCAGCCATAGGGCCAAAGTAAGACCAAAGCGCGTTCAACCCTCACATCATCCTCTGGAGAACAACCATGGCGCTCACGCTGCCCCAAGGCATGGAGATCAAGGCTGAGATTCTGCCGGCCTATGAAGACATTCTGACCCCCGAAGCGCTGGCGCTGGTCGCCAAGCTGCACCGTGCTTTCCAGCCGCGTCGTAAAGAGCTGCTGGCTGCCCGTGTCGAGCGCGCCAAGCGCCTGGATGCCGGCGAGCGCCCGGATTTCCTGCCGGAGACAAAGGCCGTGCGTGAGGGCGACTGGAAAGTTGCTCCGATCCCGCCGGCACTGCATTGCCGCCGCGTGGAAATCACCGGCCCGGTCGATGCCAAGATGGTCATCAACGCGTTCAACTCGGGCGCGGACAGCTACATGACCGACTTCGAAGATTCGAATTCGCCGAGCTGGCACAACCAGATCCAGGGCCAGGTCAACCTGAAGGCTGCCATTCGCCGCACGCTCACGCTGGAGCAGAACGGCAAGACCTACAAGCTCAACGACAAGATCGCCACGCTGCAGGTGCGTCCGCGCGGCTGGCACCTGGACGAGAAGCATGTGCTGATCGACGGCGAGCGCGTGTCGGGCGGCATCTTCGACTTTGCGCTGTTCCTGTTCCACAACGCCAAGGAGCAGATCGCGCGCGGCGCCGGCCCGTTCTTCTACCTGCCGAAGATGGAAAGCCATCTGGAAGCGCGTCTGTGGAACGACATCTTCGTGATGGCGCAGAACGAGATCGGCCTGCCGCAGGGCACGATCAAGGCCACCGTGCTGATCGAAACCATCCTCGCCGCGTTCGAGATGGAAGAAATCCTGTACGAACTGCGCGAGCACAGCGCAGGCCTGAACGCCGGCCGTTGGGACTACATCTTCTCGTGCATCAAGAAGTTCAAGGTCGACAAGAACTTCTGCCTGGCCGACCGAGCCAAGGTGACGATGACCTCGCCGTTCATGCGCGCCTACGCGCTGCTGCTGCTCAAGACCTGCCACAAGCGCGGTGCGCCCGCAATCGGCGGCATGAGCGCGCTGATCCCGATCAAGAACGATCCGGAGAAGAACGCCATCGCCATGGCCGGCATCATCAACGACAAGAAGCGCGACGCGACCGACGGCTACGACGGCGGCTGGGTGGCGCACCCGGGCCTGGTCGAGCCGGCCATGAAGGAATTCGTGGCAGTGCTGGGCGAGAAGCCGAACCAGTTCGAGAAGCAACGCCCGGACGTGGAAGTGAAGGCTGCGGACCTGCTGGACTTCCAGCCGGAAACGCCGATCACCGAAGGTGGCCTGCGCATGAACATCAACGTCGGCATCCACTACCTGGGTGCCTGGCTGGCCGGCAACGGTTGCGTGCCTATCCACAACCTGATGGAAGATGCCGCCACGGCGGAAATCTCCCGCTCCCAGGTGTGGCAGTGGATCCGCTCGCCGAAGGGCAAGCTGGAAGACGGCACCAAGGTCACGGCTGAACTGGTGCGCAAGCTGATCCCGGAAGAATTGGCCAAGGTGAAGGAGACGGGCGCGGTGGGCCACTTTGATCGCGCTGCAGAAATCTTCGAACAGATGTCGACGTCGGAAGACTTTGCCGAATTCCTGACACTGCCGCTGTACGAAGAAATCTAAAAAAATCGCTCACGGTCCTACTGCGCGCCCCGTTTTTGGCTCTGCGATGCTCGCCGTACTCATGTACGGCTGCGCTTCTCGCGCCAACCTCGGGTCGCTCGCTGCGGACCGTGAACGATTTTTACGCGACGCTTAAAGCGCGCAACGGAAACGCCGGCTGGGGCAACCCGCCGGCGTATTTTCATTTGGCGGAGGCAGGCGAAGCCGCGCGATAATGTCACGAAATCTTGCGGAGGCCGCTTTGCGCTTTGAACACCTGGTGGAAGTCAACGATCCACTGAACCCCCTCATCGACACGCTCACCCTGAACCAGATCTGGCAAGGCCTGGTGCTGCGCGTGCGCGAGCAAACCGAATTTGTCGAAAGCCTGGACGCATGCATCATCACCGCTGAAGGTGACGGCTGGGTCGAGCGCGAACTCGTCTTCGGCAAGGCGCGCATCCAGGATCGCGTGACGCTCGAGCCGCACAAGCGTGTGACCTACACCACGGCAGCCACCGGCGAACACGCCGGCGGGTCGCTGACGATGACAATCGAGAGCAACGAGGCCAACGCCGCGTTCATCCGCTTCGTCTACGACACGACGCTGCCCAATGCCGACGAAACCGGCGACACGCGCTACGCCGAGATCGTCAAATCCGCCTACCGCGAATCCGACATCGACACCGTACGCCGCATCCGGGAGATCGCCGCCACCGGCCGCCTCGGCTGACGTGTCCAGCCCGGCGGGCGCTGGAGGAGGCGCCCGCCGGGTTTGCTCTGCTTGCACCCTGGTCGTCTCACACATCACGACAACGAGACCATGACGACATTCACGCCCACCTTGGAGGCGCTGCGCGCACGTTACGGCGAGCGCTTCAAGTGGCTCGTGCTCTTCACGCTGATGGTGGGCGCGGTGTCGTCCGTCATCTCGGCCACCATCGTCAACGTGGCGATTCCCGATCTGAGCCGGCATTTCGTGCTCGGGCAGGAACGCGCGCAGTGGGTGTCGGCCAGCTTCATGGTGGCGATGACGCTGTCGATGTTGCTCACACCGTGGCTGCTGTTGCGTTTCGGGCTGCGTCGTACGTTTATCGGCGCGTTGCTGCTGCTGGGCGTCGGCGGGCTCGCGGGCGGCCTGTCGCCCAATTACGAAGTGATGATCGCCATGCGCGTCGTGGAAGGGGTTGCGGCCGGCATCATGCAGCCGCTGCCCAACATCCTGATCCTGCGCGTGTTTCCCGAGCGGGAGCAGGGCAAGGCGTTCGGCCTGTTCGGCTTTGGCGTCGTGCTGGCGCCGGCCGTGGGCCCGAGCGTGGGCGGTTTCCTGGTGGAGCTGTTCGGCTGGCGCTCGATCTTCTTCGTGGTGATGCCGTTCACGCTGATCGGCTGGGCGATGGCGCGGCGCTTCATGGCCATCAATTCGTCGATGGCGGGCGAGCCCAAACCGCTCGATTGGCGTGGCCTGCTGCTGATCGGTGGTGCGACCGTCACGCTGCTCAACGGACTGGTTGCGCTGCATGGCGACGCGACGCGCGGGATCGCGCTCATGCTCGTCTCGGCCGTGTGCCTGGCGGGCTTCGTGTTCTGGCAGCGGCGGGTGGAGTCGCCGTTGCTGAACCTGCGGCTGTTCAGCTACCGGCAGTTTGCGATGGGGGCGGTCGTGGCCTTCATCTACGGGGCAGGGCTCTACGGTTCGACGTACCTCGTGCCGGTGTATATGCAGGTGGCGTTGGCCTATGCGCCGTCGCGCGCCGGACTGGTGCTGCTGCCGGCCGGCCTGGTGCTGGCTGTGACGATCATGCTCGCCGGGCGGCTCACCAATCGCATCGAGCCTTTCCGACTGGTGTCGTTCGGGCTGGCGGCCCTGGCGCTGTCGTTCTTCCTGATGGCCACCAACACCCGGGCAACGAGCTATCTGCTGCTGATCGCCATCGCCGTCATCGGGCGGGTTGGGCTCGGTTTCGTGCTGCCATCGCTGAGCCTTGGCGCCATGCGCGGTGTTGATTTCACGTTGATCGCGCAAGGCTCCAGCGCCGTCAATTTCCTGCGCCAATTGGGCGGGGCGATCGGCGTGTCGGCTACGGGCATTTTTCTGCAATGGCGGCTCGCCACGCGCGGTATCGAAACCGTGCATGGCGCCGCGGTCGACCCCGACGCGCGCATCCTGGCCTTCGACGAGACGTTCGTCTTTCTCGGCACGTTGTGCGCGCTGGCCGTGCTGGCCGCGTGGCGCATGCGTCGCCGGGCGCTGCCGTCCGTCATTCCTGCGGCGCAATAAAAAACCGGGCGCTGGGCCCGGTTCTTCGTCTGGCGATTTAGCGATCAGGTCGTTGCGCCGCTCTTCAGTTCTTCGACGAGGTCGATGTACTTTTGCTTGGCTTCGTCCTGCAATGTGCCTTTCAGGCCTTCCCACGCCTCAAACTTGTAGCGGCCTACGATGTCGGTAAAGCCCGGCTTGTCGCCATGCGCGTCGCCTTCGGCGCCTTGCTTGTACAGCGCGTACAGGCGCAGCAGCGTCATGTTGGCGGGGCGCTCGGAGAGGCCCTTGACGTCGATTTGGGCTTGGTCGAAACGGGCTTGCAGGTCGCTCATGATGATTCCCGGCTGAAAACAATGGTCTGGCGATGATAGCGCCGGGGTTGGGCGGTCGGGCCGTTTGAATTCGAGGACGGCTTCGGTTTTCTGCACGATGTTTGGCCCGGTTTCCCGAGGCGCAGCCACGGGTTTGCGCATTCAGGCGCCACACCAGCCGTTACAATGCCGCCATGCCCTGGATTCTTGCTTTCGACACCTCCACCGAGTTCTGCTCCGTCGCCCTTGGTGACGGCACGCGCACGTTGTTCCGCCACGAACATACCGGCCCGCGCTCCAGTAGCCGCGTGCTGCCGGCGGCTGCCGAATTGCTGGTCGAGGCCGGTATCGCCCTGGCCGATTGCGCTGCGATTGCTTTTGGCGCCGGGCCGGGTTCCTTCACGGGGCTGCGCACCGCGTGCGGCGTGGCGCAGGGTTTGGCGTTCGGTGCCAATTTGCCGGTCGTGCCGGTCAACTCGCTTGTTGCCTGTGCCGAGCAGACGCGCGCAACGTTGCCCGCTGGCACGGCCGTGACCATCGCGCTCGATGCACGTATGGACGAGTGCTACTGGGCCAGCTTCATTCCCGCCGATGCGGCGCAGGATGCATCCGGTTGGCATGCGCTTTCCGCCATCCAGGTCAGCGGGCCGCAGAGCGTTGCCGCGCCGTCGCAGCCGTATTGGCTGGCGGGCAATGCCGCCGCGGTGTTCGGCGATCAGTTGAGCATCGCTGCAGGGGCCGCCGCTGTGTTGCCCGAGGTCGCGCCGCACGCCCGGGAAATCATCGCCGTGGGTCTGCGCCTCCTGGCCGCCGGCCATACGGTGCGGCCTGAAGATGCGGCGCCGCTGTATGTCCGTGACAAGGTTGCGCTCACCATTGAAGAGCGCCAAGCGGTGCAGCAGGCCAAGGCTGCCGCAGGTGTCCAGCCATGAGCCTGATCGACAACGCACTGGCCCGCGTCATCACGCAGGCGCCGCTGCCTGCGGGCTGGCGCGCAGAGCGCATGACGGCACGCGATCTGGAGGGCGTTGCGGCGGTGGAGCTGGCGGCGTTCAAATTTCCCTGGTCGCGCGGCAACTTTGAGGATTCGCTCAAGTCTGGCCACCTCGCCATTGTCCTGCGTGATGGCGGTAACGAAGTCGCGGGCTATCTGATCCTCATGCCGGTGGTCGATGAGATGCACCTGCTCAACGTGACCGTGGCGCCGGCGTGGCAGCGCCAGGGGCTGGGGCATTGGCTGCTGCGTCTGGCGCGGGCGCTGACACTGGCGCATGGTTTCGGCAGCCTGCTGCTGGAAGTGCGCCCATCCAATGCCGGCGCGGTCGCGCTGTATCACCGTAGCGGGTTTGCAGAGATCGGCCGGCGCAAGCGCTATTACCCGGCCGAAAACAACACGCGCGAAGATGCGCTCGTCATGCGCATGGTGTGTGAAGCGAGCGGGGTGGAGGCAGCATGAACCGTCGATCCCGAATGCTCGAAGCGCTGGGCGTTTCGACCGAATGGACCTTGCGCGGGGCTGCGCCGGCCGGGTTGGAGGCCGTCGAGGTCGCCGCCGCCGAGCCGGTTGCCGTAGAGGTGGAAGCCGATTCGTTTGTTGCGGCCGAGTCCGTGCCCGTGCGAGGTGAACCGCCTGTCATGCACGCGTTATCGGACACGGCTGCACCACGCGCCCAGCGCATCGCCGCGTTCGACTGGGCACAGCTCGAAGCTGCCGTTTCCAACTGCACATCGTGCAAGCTCTGCGAGCGTCGCACGAACACCGTTTTCGGCGTTGGCGATCGCGAGGCGGAATGGATGCTGATCGGCGAGGCGCCGGGTGAGCAGGAAGACAAGCAGGGCGAGCCGTTTGTCGGCCAGGCCGGCAAGCTGCTCGACAGCATGCTGCGATCGATCGGCTTGTCGCGCGAGAAGGGCGTGTTCATCGCCAACGTGCTCAAGTGCCGCCCGCCCGGCAATCGGGATCCGGAGCCGGACGAAGCAGCGATGTGCGATCCGTATCTCAAGCGTCAGATTGCGCTGGTCAAGCCGCGCATCATCGTCGTGCTGGGTCGCATTGCCGCGCAGAACCTGCTGCAGACGCAAACGCCTGTTGGCAAGCTGCGCGGCAAGGTGCATGAGGTGGAAGGGGTGCCCGTGGTGGTGACGTACCACCCGGCTTACCTGTTGCGCACGCTGACCGACAAGGCGCGCGCATGGGAAGACCTTTGCCTGGCGCGCAAGATCTACGCGGAGCGCGGCGGCCAGTAGTCAGCTGCCTGCCTGCCTGCGGGCAGGCTCCGCGTCAGTGGTGCTTGTCTTCGCCAATGAGCGCGGCGGTGTGGAACAGTTTCTCGTTGATGCGATGCCGGCGCATGACCAGCGCCATCGTCAGGCAGACGAAGATGCCGAACGACACGATCACCACGCCCACCGACACATTGAGCTTGATGAGCAGCGCGTACAGGCACAGCATCAGCAGCACCGAGACGTTTTCATTGAAGTTCTGCACCGCAATCGAGTGGCCGGCGGAGAGCAGCACGTGCCCGCGGTGCTGCAGCAGCGCGTTCATCGGCACCACGAAGAAGCCCGACATCGCACCCACGATCATCAGGAACAGGTAGGCGATCATCATGTACAGCGGCAGCTTCATTTGGCCGATGTGGAATGTGATTTCGGGAATCGTGTGCTTGGTGTAGAACGCCATCAGCATGACGACCGCGCCCATTGCCACGCCCACTGGCAACACGTCGAGCGACCGGCGCAGGGGAATCTTCACGGCGGCAGCCATGGCGCCCGCGGCCACCCCTACGGCGACCACGGCCTGCAGAATGGCGCCCTGCGAGAGGTTCAGCTCCAGCGATTGCTCGGCCCACTTCAGCACGATGAATTGCAGCGTGGCGCCTGCGCCCCAGAACAGCGTTGTCACCGCCAGGGAGATCTGGCCGAGCCTGTCGCGCCACAGCGCGTTGAAGCAGTCGGCAAACTCCGAAATGAGACGTACCGGGTTCTTTTCCTGCTGCGGATAGCGCGCGCCGGTATCGGGAATGCGCGTGTTGAACAGCGCCGCGATCAGGTAGATCACCATGATCACCAGCATCGCCGCTTCAGCCGGCGTGTCGATGCGCTCGAGCCCGGGAATGTCGAACGACAGCAGCCATGCCGAGACATGGTTGGAGATCAAGGCCCCACCTAGCACGGTGCCGAGGATGATCGAGCCGACGGTCAGGCCTTCGATCCATCCATTGGCCGCGACCAGCTTTTCAGGGGGGAGGAGTTCGGTAAGGATGCCGTACTTGGCCGGCGAATATGCCGCCGCACCGAAGCCGACCACACCATAGGCGAGCAACGGATGCAGGCCGGTGAGCATCACGCCACAACCAACCAGCTTGATGGCATTGGTGATGAGCATCACCTTGCCTTTGGGGCGGGAGTCGGCAAATGCGCCCACGAAGGCGGCAAGTAGAACGTAAGAGAGTACGAAGAACAATTTGAGCAGCGGGGTCATCCACTGCGGCGCATGCATCTCTGTGAGAAGGGCGATGGCGGCAATGAGCAGCGCATTGTCAGCGAGCGACGAAAAAAACTGCGCCGCCATGATGGTGTAAAAACCCTTCTTCATACCTTCGAATTCGTCCCCGTAGACCGCGGTGCCATGTTCGTCTTCACGTCTTGCCGGCAGCGTGCCAGCACCCGGAAGCGCCCTCCGGGAGGTGCCGGCCAAGCGGTGCGTCGGCTGAGTGGCCGCGCAGCGCACAGGTGCGCGGTGGCGGCATTGAAGCCAGCGCCCGCGTGGGCTCCCCTGATTGTGGTTCCCTTGGACGGGGCCCGTTCGGTGCTGCAAGCCGCGCACCGCCGGACAACCGTGGGAATCTTCACTGACAGGCGTTCGGGCCATGCGTTCCGCCCGCAGTTTGTTTTGGTCTCGCCTGTTTGCATGCTCAAACCCGATGTGACGCCATCGCGCAAAGAGAAGTGGCTGGTGCCCAACTTTCCTCATGCTGGCTGCGCATCACGACGGTCTTCCCATGCCTAAATTGAACGGCTTTATATCATGAAACTTGTGCGCTTCCGGTGACGGCGGCGCACTTTCTTTCTGAGCATGCTGATGGCAGGCGCGAACCAGTTGGTGTCCTGTGGTCAAATAGAACGCTCACCGCGTGAGGCCGGGCGCACCGGCCTCCGCACAGACAATTTGCCTGTTGCACTGCAGCACCGACGCCGCGCCACGAGCGCGCCATCGCATTCACGTTTTGCAGGTTTGCCGTCATGCCAAGACCCATCCAGGCCGTCATCCACGGCCCAGCACTTGCCAATAATCTCCAGGTTGCCCGCCGTCATGCGCCCAACTCGCGCGTGTGGGCTGTCGTCAAAGCCAACGCGTACGGTCACGGCATCGAACGCGTGTATGAAGGCCTGCGCCAGACCGACGGTTTCGGCCTGCTCGATCTGGACGAGGCCGTCCGACTGCGCCAACTCGGCTGGCAGGGGCCGGTTCTGTTGCTGGAAGGTTTTTTCAAGCCGGAAGACCTGGCCATCGTCGAGCAGTACCGCCTGACCACCACCGTCCATTGCGAAGAGCAGCTTCGCATGCTCGAACTGGCCCGCCCGAAAGGGCCCATCAGCGTGCAGCTCAAGATCAATACGGGCATGAGCCGCCTCGGCTTCGCGCCCGCTGCCTACCGCGCCGCATGGGAGCGCGCCCGCGCCATTTCGGGCGTCGGCACGATCGTTCACATGACGCATTTCTCCGATGCCGACGGCCCGCGCGGCATCGAGCATCAACTTGTCGCGTTTGAACAGGCCACGCAGGGTTTGCCCGGCGAGGCGTCGCTGTGCAACTCCGCGGCAACGCTGTGGCATCCGAAAGCACATCGCGACTGGGTGCGCCCCGGCGTGATCATTTACGGCGCATCGCCGACGGGCGTGGCGGCGGACATCGACGGCACGGGGCTGATGCCCGCCATGACGCTCAAGAGCGAGCTGATCGCCATTCAGGATCTGCAGCCCGGGGCGACGATCGGTTACGGCTCGCGCTTTACCGTGGAGCACCCGATGCGCATCGGCATCGTCGCGTGCGGTTATGCCGACGGCTACCCGCGCCATGCGCCAGGTTGGGACGGCAACCACACGCCGGTGCTGGTGGACGGCGTGCGCACGCACATCGTGGGCCGCGTGTCGATGGACATGATTACCGTTGACCTGGCTGGGGTGCCCGAGGCGCGTGTCGGCACGCCCGTCACCCTGTGGGGCGAGGGCCTGCCGATAGACGACGTTGCACACGCTTCGGGCACGGTCGGGTATGAGCTGATGTGCGCCCTGGCGCCCCGCGTACCGGTGTCGGTCGAGCCCGTCAGCACCGCGGACGCCGGCGACCTGGGCAAGGCTGCCTGAACGCAGCATCGTCAATACAAAGATCAAGCGGCGGCCGCCCATGCGCGGCGCCGTAAGCAGGGGGTTGTTTGGCCAAGAGCAAGACGGTCTATACGTGCACCGAATGTGGTGGCACGGCGCCGAAGTGGGCAGGGCAGTGCCCGAATTGCCAGCAGTGGAATACGCTGGTCGAAACCGTTGCGCAGCCGACGTCGGGCGCTGGCGCGCGCTTCCAGTCGCTGGCATCCAGCGCGACGGTACGCAAGCTGTCGGACATCGACGCGGTGGATGTGCCGCGTTTCTCCAGCGGCATCGACGAATTTGACCGCGTACTGGGCGGCGGCCTCGTCAGCGGCGGTGTGGTGCTCATCGGCGGTGATCCGGGGATCGGCAAATCGACGCTGTTGCTGCAGGCGCTGTCCAACCTGTCGACCGATCGGCGGGTGCTGTACGTAAGCGGCGAAGAGTCCGGCTCGCAGATCGCGCTGCGTGCGCGTCGCCTGGGCATCGAAAGCCCGAACCTCGCGCTGCTGGCAGAAATCCAGCTTGAGCGCATCCAGGCGACCATCGAGACGGAAAAGCCGGAAGTCGTCGTCATCGATTCGATCCAGACGCTGTATTCCGAGGCGCTGACCTCGGCGCCGGGCTCCGTGGCCCAGGTGCGCGAGTGCGCGGCGCAGCTGACGCGCATTGCGAAGCGGCTGGATGTGACCACCATTCTGGTTGGCCATGTGACCAAGGAAGGCGCGCTGGCGGGCCCCCGTGTGCTGGAACACATTGTCGATACGGTGCTGTATTTCGAGGGCGATACGCATTCCGCCTACCGGCTCGTGCGGGCGTTCAAAAACCGTTTTGGCGCCGTCAACGAGCTGGGCGTGTTTGCGATGACGGAGCGCGGCCTGCGTGGCGTGGCGAATCCGTCGGCGCTCTTCCTGTCGCAGCACGAACAGGTGGTGCCGGGCTCGTGCGTGCTGGTGACGCAGGAAGGCACGCGGCCGCTGCTGGTGGAAATTCAGGCGCTGGTGGATACGGCCAACGTGCCGAATCCGCGGCGTCTGGCAGTGGGCCTGGAGCAGAACCGGCTGGCAATGTTGCTGGCGGTGCTGCACCGTCATGCCGGCATTGCGTGCTTTGACCAGGACGTGTTCCTGAACGCGGTGGGCGGCGTGAAGATTACCGAGCCGGCGGCGGATCTGGCCGTGCTGCTGGCCATCCATTCGTCGATGCGTAACAAGGCGCTCCCACGCGGGCTGGTGGTGTTCGGCGAGATCGGCCTGGCCGGGGAAATCCGCCCGACGCCGCGCGGTCAGGAGCGGTTGAAGGAAGCGGCCAAGCTGGGCTTCTCGATTGCCGTGATCCCGAAATCCAACGCCCCCAAGCAGGCGATCGACGGACTGGAGGTCATCGCCGTTGAACGTATCGAGCAGGCCATCGACCGCGTGCGGTCGCTCGAGGCTTGATCGTTCAACATTTCGCAACGGTATCGCGGGTGCCATTTGAAAATGCATGTGCCGTTGCGGTGCGATAATCCGCCAACTTTTCTCCATGACTCCTCTGAACTGACGCCGCCATGCAAGCCAACTCGCGCGCCTTTTTCCTGCTGATTGCCGTGATCCCCTTCGGGGTGGTCGGTTATGCGCTTTACCTGCAGCACGTTGAGGGTCTGCAGCCGTGTCCGCTGTGCATCCTGCAGCGGTTTGCGTTCCTGGGCATCGGCGTGTTCTCGCTGCTCGCGGCGCTGTCGTCGGCCACGCGGCTGCTGTGGCACGGGCTGGGCATGCTGTCGGGGCTGGCCGGCCTGTGTGTCGCGGGGTACCACGTATCGCTGCTGCTGAACCCCAAGGCAACGTGCGGCATTGACCCGATCGAGAACTGGATCAACGCGCTGCCGACTGCCAAATGGTTGCCGCAGGTGTTCGAAGCCGATGGCCTCTGCGTCGGGCCGATGCCGCCAGTGCTGGGCCTGTCGGTGCCGGTGTGGTCGCTGATCTGGCTGCTGATTCTTTCGCTGACGCTGGTGGTGGGGATGATCCGCCGCGAGCGCCGCTAAGTCGGAGCCGCAAATCATGCAGCGCGTGCTGGTGAGTGCCTGCCTGCTGGGCCAGCCGGTGCGCTATGACGGCGGCACGGTCGTCACTGAAGGCGGCATCCTGGCCCGCTGGCAGATGGAGGGGCGCATCGTGCCGATGTGCCCGGAGATGGCCGGCGGTTTGCCGGTGCCGCGTCTGCCCGCGGAAATTCACGGCGAGGGCGGTGGCGCGGCGGTGCTGCGCGGCGCAGCCCGTGTCGTCGAACACCACGGCCACGATGTCACCGAAGCGTTTCTCCAAGGCGCACAGCGTGCACTGGAAGCTGCGCAGGCGGCCGGCGTGCAAGTCGCCGTGCTCACCGAGCGCAGCCCGTCTTGCGGTTCTGCGTTTCTCTACGACGGGACATTTTCCAGCCAACTGCAGCAAGGCGAGGGCGTGACGGCGGCGCTGCTGCGCCAATACGGCATCCGAGTGTTCAGCCAGCACCAGCTGGAAGAAGCCGGGCGGCTGCTCGATTCGCTCGATGCGCTGGACCGCGCCGGTTCGTCAATCGGCAAACCGTAGCGGCAAGGCGAGCTGCACGGGCTCGCCGTTCTCCTGCACGACGCTGTTGCGCTCGACAAAGAGCGGATGTTGCAGCGCTTCTTCCATGCGCAGCACGGGCGTGACACAGCAATCGGCATCGGCAAAACGCGCGGTCCATTCTGCTTGCGTGGCGGTCCGGAACAGCGCAGCCAGTTCGTCGCGAATGGCGCGTGCCTCTTCGCCGCCCACGCGCTGGCCGAGCGACCAGTGGCTGTCTTTCCACGCGGGCTTGCCGATCACGTCGCACATCACCTGCCAGAACTTCAATTCAAGGGCGCCGACGGCCATGAAGCGATCGTCCGCCGTGCGATAGACACCGTAGCACGGCACACCGCCATTGAGCAGATCGGTGCCCGCGGGGCTGGCCTTGCCGCGCGTGCCAACGGCAAAGAACGCCATCAGGTTGTGCGCGAACACCGAGTCGGTCATCGATACATCGACGTAGCGGCCGCGGCCGGTGGCTCGAGCGTCGACCAGCGCCGCCAGGGTGCCGACCACCGCCGTGAGCGCGCCGCCCAACAGGTCGCCGATCTGCACGTTGGGGACGATGGGTGTGCCGTCCGCGCTCGCGAGCTGATCGAGCATGCCCGCATAGCCGATGTAGTTGATGTCGTGGCCTGCAGCTTTCGCGAGCGGTCCGCCCTGGCCGTAGCCGCTGATGGAACACATGACGAGCGCCGGGTTGGCCGCGCGCAGGGTGTCCCAGCCGACACCGAGGCGCGCCATGACGCCAGGGCGGAAGCTTTCGATGAGCACATCGGCGTGGCGTACGAGTTCGATGAGCGCGTCGCGGTCTTCGGCGCGTTTCAGGTCGAGCCGCATTTCGGTCTTGCCGCGATTGAGCGAGCGGAAGAACAGGCTCGGGCGTTCGGCCGCGCGGTCAGCGGAGGTGCGCATCATGTCGCGCGCGTAGTCGCCGGGGCCGGGGTCTTCGATCTTGATGACTTCTGCGCCGAGGTCGGCCAGGTGGCGCGTGGCGGCCGGGCCGGGCAGCAGGCGCGTGAGGTCGAGCACGCGCACGCCGGTCAGTGGCTGGTGCGTGGCGGTGTCCGGCGACGGCGATGTCATCAACAGGTCTCCTTGGCCGGACGCGCCAGCCTCAATTGATTTGTTCGAGTTGTTCGTGCAGCTCGAGCCAGCGTTCTTCCAGCTCGTCGAGTTCGGCGTTCAGCTCGGCCTGGCGGCGCAGGCTTTCCATCATGCGCGTCTTGTTCGCGTCTTCATACGCGGCGCCGTCGGCGAGGAAGGCTTCGAGTTCTGCCTTTTCTTTTTGCAGCGGCGCCATGCGTTTTTCAATCGCGTCGACGTTCTTTTGCAGCGGCTTGCGCAGCGCATTCAGGCGTTGACGTTCGGCGGCTTCCTCGCGCTTCTGGTCGCGGCGGTTGGTGGTCGGCGCGCCATCCGCATCGGCCGGGGCTGCCTGGGCGCCGGCGGCTGCGCGCTTGGCCGCGGCTTGTTTGAGCAGCCAGTCGCGGTAGTCGTCCAGATCGCCATCAAACGGGGCGACGGTGCCCTGGCCGACAAGCAGGAACTGGTCGGTCGTGGCGCGCAGCAGATGCCGATCGTGCGAGACGAGGATCAGCGTGCCGTCGAACTGGGCGAGCGCCATCGTCAGCGCTTCGCGCGTGTCGAGATCCAGGTGGTTGGTCGGCTCGTCGAGCAGCAGCAGGTTGGGGCGCTGCCAGACGATCAGGGCGAGCGCCAGGCGTGCCTTCTCGCCACCCGAGAATGGCTCGATGGGCGAGGTCGCCATGTCACCGCGGAAGTTGAAGCTGCCGAGAAAGTCGCGCAGTTCCTGCTCGCGTACGTCGGGCGCCAGCCGCGCCAGATGCAGCAGCGGGGAGGCGTGATCGTCCAGCGTCTCCAACTGGTGCTGGGCGAAGTAACCGATCTGCAGGCCCTTGCCGCGCCGGATCGTGCCGGACAGCGGTGCCAGCGTCTCGGCCAGTGTTTTTACGAGCGTCGATTTGCCCTGGCCGTTGGCCCCCAGCAGGCCGATGCGCTGACCGGTCTGGATGGAGAACGTCAGGTGCTTGAGGATGGTGATGGGTTCATCAGCGCTCGGGCCGGGATAGCCGCAATCGACGCCTTCAAACGTGAGCATCGGGTTGGGCGCCGCCTCGGGCTCGCGGAATTCGAACGAAAAACCCGCCGCCGCATGCACGGGCGCAAGGCGCTCCATGCGCTCCAGCGCCTTGACGCGGCTCTGCGCCTGTTTGGCCTTGCTGGCCTTCGCCTTGAAGCGCGTGATGAACGATTCCAGGTGCGCGATCTGCTTTTGCTGGCGCGCGTACGACGCTTCCTGCAGCGCCATCTGCTGCAGGCGTTGCGTCTCAAACTGCGTGTAGTTGCCGCCGTAACGTTTGAGCTTCTGGTTCTCGATATGCAGCGTGACGTTGCATACGCCGTCGAGGAATTCGCGGTCGTGCGAAATCATCACCAGCGTGCCGGCGTAGCGCGACAGCCAGTCTTCCAGCCAGACCACGGCGTCCAAGTCCAGGTGGTTGGTGGGCTCGTCGAGCAGCAGCAGGTCGGATGGACACATCAGCGCCTGGGCCAGATTCAGACGCATGCGCCAGCCGCCGGAGAAGCTCGCCACGGGTTGCGTGGTCTGCGCCATCGTGAAACCGAGACCGAGCAGCAGCGCCTGCGCACGCGCCGGTGCGGTGTAGCCGTCGGCATCGGCAAAGGCCGTGTGGGCTTCGGCCTGCGCATGGCCGTCGTGCGCCGCTTCTGCTGCGGCGAGCCGGCGTTCGATGTCGCGCAGGCGGGTATCGCCGTCGAGGGTGTAGTCGAGCGCGCTGCGGTCGACTGCCGGCGTTTCCTGCGCCACGTGCGCGACCTGCCAGGTGGGCGGGATGGCGACTTCGCCGCCGTCGGCGTGCAATTCGCCGCGCAGCATGGAAAACAGCGTCGACTTGCCGCTGCCGTTCACGCCGACAAGGCCGACCCGTTCACCGGGGTTGAGTGTGGCGGTGGCGTGGTCGAACAGCACCTTGGTGCCGCGCTGGAGGACGAGGTCGTCGAATCGGATCACGAAAAACTGCGCTTGAAGGCAAATCGAAGAAGGGTGCGATTGTAGCGTGCTGCGTCGCACGATCCTGGCGCCTCAGGTGCGTTTGGACTGGTGCATTGCACCGTGCCGAGGCAGCGCTCGCCCGCAATCTGTGCGGTGGCATTAGACCTAGGGAAAACCATAGGTCTTCATGAAAGTTTTTTTCTTTACACGGTCGGCTCGTGAAAATACATTTACACAAAATTTTCACGGCCCATGAACATGGCGAAATCCACCAGCAAGCGCACGGATGTGTCGAAAGGCGCATTCGCCGCCGATGCGACGGTCTCCGAGCGCATTGGGGCGGCCCTTGCCACGCTCACGCCCGCGCACCAGCGCATGGCGGAATACGTGCTGGCGAACCCGTTCCGCGCCGCCACCATGCGCATCGACGAATTTGCCGCCGCGGTGGACATGTCGATTGCCACGGCCAACCGCTTTGCGCTGGCGCTGGGCTTTGACGGCTATCCGCAGTTCCGCGCGGGGCTGCTGCGCGGCTTCGAAGCGACGCTCGCGCCGGTCGAAAAACTGCGTCACGAGCTGGCACGCCCGGCCTCCAGCGCGGAAATCTTTGCCGCCTCGCTCAACGAAGACATCGCCAACCTGGACGCCACGCGCCGCATGCTTGACGCCGCCGCGTGCGAACGCGCGGTCGACGCCATCCTCGGCGCACAGCGCATCTACGTGATGGGCTTTGGCGCCAGCGGCTATCTGGCGGGGCTGCTGCGCCATGGGCTCGATCTTTACTGCGACACGGTGATCGCCGTTTCGCAGCCGGGCGGCGCCTCCGATGCAGCGCGCCAACTGCGCAAGATCGGGCCGAAGGATCTGCTGATCGCCATCGCTTTCCCGCGCTATGCGGCGGACACCATCACGCTGGCCAAGCAGGCCGGTAAGCAAGGCTGCCAACTGCTGGCGCTGACCGACAGCCCCACATCGCCGCTCGCGCCGCTGGCCGACATTGCGCTGTATGCGCGGCCGGAGCGGCAATTCTCCGCCACGTCCGACACGGCCGCCGTGGCGCTGTTCGAAGCGCTGTGCGGCGCGGTGGCGCATCGTTCGGCGCATTCGCTGGAATCGGCCGAACGCCTGACTGAATTCGTGCTGCCGTGGCTGCATACAGCCCCAGCGCCGCGCACCAATGACGCCCCGGGCGCCTCCGGCACACCGACAACCACCCGACGCGGCCGCAAACGCGCCGCTGAAAACTGATTGACATCGAGCCACGCATGACTACGCCCATCCTCGCCATTCACGGCGGCGCCGGCACCATCACCCGCACGGCCATGAGTGCCGACAAGGAAGCCGCTTACCAGCAAGCGCTGAACGACATCCTGGCCGCAGGGCAACGCATCCTTGTGGAAGGCGGTAGCGCCCTGGATGCCGTGACCGAAGCCGTGCGCCTGCTCGAAGAGTGCCCGCTGTTCAACGCCGGCAAGGGCGCGGTGCTTACCAGTGCCGGCACGTATGAACTCGATGCGTCGATCATGGATGGCGCCACGCTGGCCGCCGGCGCAGTGACCTGTGTCAAGCGCCTGCGCAATCCGATCCTCGCGGCCCGCGCGGTGATGGAGCGCAGCGAACACGTGCTGTTCACTTCCGAAGGCGCCGAGGCTTTCGCGCAAGCGCAGGGCCTGGAGTTTGTCGAGCCCGACTACTACTACACCGAAGCGCGCTACGCCCAATGGCAGCGCGCCCGCCAGCAAGAAGGCATGGCACTGCTCGATCACGATGCCGCGTCGCTCATGGCGAAGGAAGCTGCACCCATCGACCCGGACAACAAGTTCGGCACCGTGGGCGCCGTGGCTTGCGACGCACAAGGGCGCCTCGCGGCGGCCACCTCCACGGGCGGCGTCACCAACAAGAAGGTTGGCCGCGTGGGCGACACGCCCATCGTCGGCGCCGGCTGCTTTGCGAATAACGTTGCGGCCGTGTCGTGCACGGGCACGGGCGAAATGTTTATCCGCGCCGTGGCTGCCTACGACATTGCCGCGCAGATGGAGTACGCCGGCAAGTCGCTGGCCGATGCGAGCAACGACGTGGTCATGCGCAAGCTGATGGCCATCAGCGGCCGCGGCGGGCTGATCGCCGTGGACGCGCAAGGCAACGTCGCGTTGCCGTTCAACACAGAAGGGATGTACCGCGGGTTCGCACGCGGCGCGCAAGCGCCCGTGGTGTCGATCTATCGGTAAGAAGCCGCCAAGCAGGACAGCAGGAGATTTGTCGTGACAGCAACCAAACAGCCCGGCTCCAACAGCGTCATTGCCATGCCCGACCAGCGTGTCGTGCAGGTGCAAGACCTGAGCGTGCGCTTTGCCACGTCCGAGCGCGTGGTCGACGCGGTGCGCAACCTGTCGTTCCACGTCGACCGGGGCGAGACGCTGGCCGTGGTGGGCGAATCGGGTTCGGGCAAGTCGGTGACGTCGCTGGCGCTGATGCGGCTGGTGGAACACGGCGGCGGCAAGATCATCGGCGGGCAGATGCATCTGCGCCGCCGCAACGGCGAGGTGCTGGACTTGGCCAACGCCAGCCCAGCCGCCATGCGCGGCGTGCGCGGTGCCGACATCGCGATGATCTTTCAGGAGCCGATGACCTCGCTCAACCCGGTGTTCACCGTGGGCGAACAGATTGCCGAATCGATCCGCCTGCACCAGGGCAAGTCCGCCAGCGAAGCCAAGGCCGAGGCGCTGCGCATGCTCGAGCTGGTGCGCATTCCGGAAGCGCGCAATGTGCTGGGGCGCTATCCGCACCAACTGTCGGGCGGCATGCGCCAGCGCGTGATGATTGCGATGGCGCTGTCCTGCAAACCGTCGTTGCTGATTGCGGATGAGCCGACTACCGCGCTGGACGTGACCATCCAGGCCGAAATCCTGCAACTGATCCGCGCGCTGCAGCAGGAGCTGCACATGGCCGTGGTGTTCATCACGCACGACATGGGCGTGGTGGCGGAAGTGGCCGACCGCGTGCTCGTGATGTACAAGGGCGATCGCGTGGAAGAGGGCCCGTCGGCCACGGTGTTTGCACAGCCGGCGCATCCGTATACGCGTGCGCTGCTGTCGGCGGTGCCGCGCCTGGGCTCGATGCAGGGCACCGATGGGCCGGCCCGCTTTCCTCTGTTGCGGGTGGACGGCACGGCCGCCGCGGTCGATACGACACCGCAGCCGGCGGCGTCGCACGATGTGCAACCCATTTTGCGTGTGCGTGATCTCGTCACGCGCTTTGACGTGCCCACGGGCATCTTCGGCCGCGTCACGCGCCGGGTGCATGCGGTGGAGCAGGTCAGTTTTGATCTCTACCCTGGTGAGACGCTGGCGCTGGTCGGCGAATCGGGCTGCGGCAAGTCGACGACGGGACGGTCGCTCTTGCGCCTGGTGGACAGCCAGAGCGGCAGCATCGAATTTGCCGGCCAGAACATCGGCGAGCTGAAGGGGCCTGCGCTCCAGACGCTGCGCCGAAACATCCAGTTCATCTTCCAGGACCCATTCGCCTCGCTGGACCCGCGCGTGCCGGTCGGCTACTCCATCATGGAGCCGCTGCTGGTGCACAAGGTGGCTTCCGGCAAAGAGGCGCAGCAACGTGTGGAATGGCTGCTCGACAAGGTGGGCCTGCAGGCCGCGCATGCGTCGCGCTATCCGCACGAGTTTTCCGGCGGGCAGCGCCAGCGCATCTGCATTGCTCGCGCCCTCGCGCTGAATCCCAAGGTGGTGATTGCCGATGAGTCGGTCTCGGCGCTCGACGTATCGATCCAGGCGCAGATCGTCAACCTGATGCTCGATCTGCAGAAGGAGTTTGGCGTTGCGTTCCTGTTCATCTCGCACGACATGGCGGTGGTGGAGCGCATCAGCCATCGCGTGGCGGTGATGTATCTCGGCCAGATCGTCGAGATCGGCCCGCGCCGCGCGATCTTCGAAAATCCGCAGCACCCCTATACGAAGAAGCTGATGTCGGCCGTGCCGATTGCGGACCCGGCGCGCCGCCATTTGAAGCGTGAACTTTCCACGCACGAAATCCCAAGCCCCATCCGTGCCGTTGGCGACCTGCCGGTGGTGCAGCCGTTGGTGCAAGTGGCGCCAGACCACTTTGTTGCCCGCCACTCGATTGGCGGCGCGTATTAATCGCAATACAGAACGCAGTGAGACGTCATCTTTGATGAGGAGGAAGGAAATGTTCAATCGCTTTGCCCACCGAGTCGCATTCGGCCCGCGCGCAGCCATGGTTGCCAGCGGCCTGGCCCTGGCGGCATTCACCATGCCGGCCTTTGCCGCCAAGGACGCCGTGATGGCGGTCTACTCGACCTTCACCACGATGGACCCGTACGACGCCAACGACACGCTGTCGTTCAGCGCGGCCAAGTCGTTCTATCAAGGCCTGTTCGGCTTCGACAAGGACATGAAGCTGGTCAACGTGCTGTGCGACAGCTACGAGGTCAGCAAGGACGGCCTGGTCTATACGTTCAAGCTGCACAAGGGCGTGAAATTCCACGACGGGACCACGTTTGATGCCAACGCCGTCAAGGCCAACCTGGACCGCGTGACGGACCCGGCCAACAAGCTCAAGCGTTTCGTGCTGTTCAATCGCGTGGCGAAGACCGAAGTGGTCGATCCGTACACCGCCCGCGTGACGCTCAAGGAGCCGTTCTCGCCGTTCATCAACGTGCTGGCCCATCCGTCGGCGGCGATGATCTCGCCCACGGCGCTCAAGAAGTACGGCAAGGACATCGCGTTCCACCCGGTCGGCACCGGGCCGTTCGAGTTTGTCGAATGGAAGCAGACCGACTACCTGAAGGGCAAGAAATTCGACGGCTACTGGAAGCATGGCCTGCCGAAGATCGACACCATCACCTGGAAGCCGGTGGTCGACAACAACACGCGCGCCACCATCATGCAGACGGGCGAAGCCGACTTTGCGTTCACGATTCCGTTCGAGCAGGCTGCCGTCCTCAAGAGCAGCCCGAAGGTTGACCTGATTGCAGCGCCGTCGATCATCCAGCGCTATGTCAGCTTCAACACCAACGTGAAGCCGTTCGACAACCCCAAGGTGCGCCAGGCCATCAACTACGCCATCAACAAGGATGCGCTGACCAAGGTGGCGTTTGCGGGCTACGCCGTGCCGTCTGAAGGCGTGGTGCCGCCGGGCGTTGACTACGCCGTCAAGTTGGGCCCGTGGCCGTACAACCCGGCCAAGGCGAAAGAGCTGCTGAAGGAAGCGGGTTACCCGAACGGCTTTGAGACGCAACTGTGGTCGGCCTATAACCACACGACGGCGCAGAAGATCATCCAGTTCGTGCAGCAGCAACTGGCGCAGGTCGGCATCAAAGCCTCGGTGCTGGCGTTGGAAGCGGGCCAGCGCGTCGAGCGCGTGGAAAGCGTGCCCAAGCCCGAAGACGCCGGCGTGCGCATGTACTACGCAGGCTGGTCATCGTCGACGGGTGAATCGGATTGGGCGCTGCGTCCGCTGCTGGCGTCCGAAGCCATGCCGCCCAAGTCGTTCAACACCGCGTACTACAAGAACGAGCAGGTGGATGCCGACATCGCCGGCGCACTGCGCACGACCGATCGCGCTGAGAAGTCGAAGCTCTACACCGACGCGCAGAAGCGCATCTGGGAAGACGCACCGTGGGCCTTCCTGGTGACGGAGAAGATCGTCTACGCGCGCTCGAAGCGTCTGTCTGGCGCCTATGTGGCACCGGACGGCTCGTTCAGCTTTGAAGACGTCGACATCAAGCAATAAGCCTCATTGCCGTACCGGCCCGCGCAATCTTTGCGCGGGCCATTGAATTGCCGCCTGCGGTGGATTTGCCATGCTGAACTACTTCATTAAACGTGTGCTGGGCGTGATCCCGACACTGCTGATCGTGGCAGTGCTGGTGTTCCTGTTCGTGCATCTGTTGCCCGGCGACCCGGCGCGTTTGGCCGCCGGCCCCGAAGCGGACGAGACGACGGTCGATCTCGTACGCAAGGACCTGGGCCTGGACAAGCCGATGCACGAGCAGTTCGTGCGCTTCTTCGCCAACGCCGCTCGCGGTGAATTCGGCAACTCCATCCGCACCAAGCGCCCGGTGAGCGAAGAGATTGGCGAGCGCTTCTGGCCAACGCTCAACCTGACGATCACCAGCATGGTGTGGGCGGTGGTCTTCGGCATGGTGATCGGCATCACATCCGCCGTGTGGCGCAACAAGTGGCCGGACCGTCTGGGCATGACGCTCGCCGTGTCGGGCATCTCTTTTCCCGCATTCGCACTCGGCATGCTGCTGATGGAAGTGTTCTCGGTGCAGCTCGGCTGGCTGCCGTCCATCGGGGCGGATAGCTGGAAGCACTACATCCTGCCGTCGCTCACGCTAGGCGCGGCTGTGGCGGCCGTGATGGCGCGTTTTACACGTGCCTCGTTCGTGGAAGTGCTGCAGGAAGACTTCGTGCGCACCGCCCGTGCCAAGGGCGTGCGCGAGACGGTGGTGGTCATCAAGCATTGCCTGCGCAACGCGATGATCCCGGTGGTCACGATGATGGGCCTGCAGTTCGGTTTTCTCCTGGGCGGCTCGATTGTTGTCGAGAAGGTGTTCAACTGGCCGGGCCTCGGGCGCCTGCTCGTGGATGCGGTGGAAATGCGCGACTACCCGGTCATCCAGGCCGAGGTGCTGCTGTTCTCGCTGGAGTTCATCCTGATCAACCTGGTGGTGGACATGCTGTACACCGTGATCAACCCGACCATCCGCTACAAGAAGTAAGGGCCCATCATGACGCAGGCATCCAATCCGGCCATCGCCGCACAAGCTTCGACCGAGCCCGTCCGCACCCCGTGGACGGAGTTCTGGCGCAAGTTCCGCAAGCAGCATCTGGCGATGGGCGCCGGTGTGTTCGTGATCGCGCTGGCGGTGATCGCCATCCTCGCGCCGCACATTGTGCCGTTCGACCCGGAAAACTATTTCGACTACGACGCGCTCAACGCGGGCCCGTCGGCGCAGCATTGGTTTGGCGTCGATTCGCTGGGCCGCGACATCTTCAGCCGCATCCTGATGGGCACACGCATCTCGCTGGAAGCGGGCTTCGTGTCGGTCATCATCGGCGCCATCATAGGCACTATGCTCGGCCTGCTGGCCGGCTACTACGAAGGCTGGTGGGACCGCATCGTCATGCGCATCTCCGACGTACTGTTCGCCTTTCCCGGCATCCTGCTGGCCATCGGCATTGTGGCCATCCTGGGCAACGGCATGATCAACGTGATCTTTGCCGTGGCGGTGTTCAGCATTCCGGCGTTTGCGCGGCTCGTGCGCGGCAACACGCTCATGCTCAAGCACCTGACGTATGTGGAAGCCGCGCGCAGCATTGGCGCGTCCGACTGGACGATCATCATGCGGCACATCCTGCCGGGCACGATTTCGTCCATCGTCGTGTACTTCTCGATGCGGATCGGCACCTCGATCATCACCGCAGCCAGCCTTTCGTTCCTCGGCCTGGGCGCCCAGCCGCCCACCCCTGAGTGGGGCGCGATGCTCAACGAGGCGCGCGCCGACATGGTGACGGCGCCGCACGTGGCGATTTTCCCAAGCCTGGCCATCTTTCTGACCGTGCTGGCGTTCAATCTGCTGGGCGATGGCCTGCGCGACGCGCTGGATCCGAAGATCGACCGCCGCTGAGTTCTTCGCATGCCTCTGAGCCTTCCGCACATCGGCGCACTGCCGGCCGGCGCACGCAACAGCATCTCCGACGTGGCAGGCGTGACCGTCGGCCACGCAACGATTGCCGGCGGCGACATCCAGACCGGCGTGACGGTAGTACGCCCGCATGCGGGCGACCCGTTCGTCGACAAGGTGCCGGCCGCCAGCGTGGTGCTCAACGGTTTCGGCAAGAGCATCGGCCTGGTGCAGGTGGACGAGCTGGGTGTGCTCGAAACGCCGATTGCGCTGACCAACACGTTCGCTGTGGGTGCGGTGGCGCAGGCGCAGATCCGCCAGGCGGTGGCGGCTAACCCGCAGATCGGCCGCGCGTGGTCGACCGTCAATCCGCTCGTCTTCGAATGCAATGACGGCTACCTGAACGACCTGCAGGCGTTTGCCGTGCAGGAAGTGCACTACGACGCGGCCTACGCTGCGGCAGCCCAAGCGTTCGAGCAAGGCGCGGTGGGGGCAGGGCGCGGGATGTCGTCGTTTGGCGTGAAGGGCGGCATCGGTTCTGCATCGCGCGTGGTGACACTCGCCGACGGCGCACAACGTACGGTCGGCGCGCTCGTGCTGTCCAACTTTGGCGTGACCAAAAACCTGACACTTGGCGGGCGCAACGTCGGTGCGGAATTGGTGAGCGCGCTCGCCGCGGCCACACCGGAGCCCGAGAAGGGCTCAATCATCATGCTGGTCGCCACCGACGCGCCGCTGGACGCGCGTCAGTTGCGCCGCCTCGCCTTGCGCGCGGGCGCCGGCCTGGCACGCACCGGCTCCGTCTTCGGCCATGGCAGCGGCGATATCGCACTGGCGTTCTCCACTGCCTACACCGTGCCGCACGAGGGCGCGCGCGCCATGCCAGCCGTCTCCATGACACACGAATCGCATCTCGACCCGTTGTTCCAGGCGGCCGCCGACAGCGTCGAACAAGCCATCGTGCACGCGCTGTTCCACGCAACCGCCGTCACCGGCCGCGACGGCAACACGCGCCGCGCACTGACCGAATTGCTCTGACCTGACGCCATGCGAATCCTGATCTCCGCCGACATCGAAGGCGTGGCCAACGTGTTCCACCCCGAGCAGACGCGCGCCGGCAACGGCGAATACGAACGTGCCCGCCGCTGGATGACCGCCGAAGCCGACGCCGCCGTGCGCGGTGCCTTCGACGGTGGTGCCACCGACGTGCTCGTCAATGATTCGCACGGAGGTTTTCGCAACCTCATCCCCGATTCCATCGACCGCCGCGCACGCTTCGTCCTCGGCAAGCCGCGCTACCTCAGCATGATGGCCGGTGTGGACGGCTGCGATGCCGTCTGCATGATCGGCTATCACGCCCGCGCCGGCAGCCGCGGCGTGCTGGCGCACACCATCAACAGCTTTGCCTTCGCGCGCGTCTGGTTCAACGAGCAGGAACTGGGCGAGGCCGGTCTCTACGGCGCCCTGGCCGGGGAGCGCGGCGTGCCGGTGGCCGTTGCCAGCGGCGACGATGTATTCATCAAGGAGACCAAACCGCTGCTGCCGCACACCACGTTCGTCGAGACCAAACAGGCCGAAGGACAGAACGCCGGCACATCGCTCTCGCCCGAGCAGTCGTGCGAGGCGATCTATGCGGCGGTAAAGGCCACGGTGCGGCGCGGCCATTTCAGCATGCCGCTGCGCCTCCAGGCACCGATCGTCTGCCGCCTGCAGACGCAAACGCCCGCATTGGCCGACCTCTTCTGCCAATGGCCCGCCCTGGAGCGCGTCGACGGCACGATGCTGCGCTTCGCCGCCGACTCCGTGGAACATGCCGTGCGCATGCTCAACAGCCTCTCCGCCATGTCCGCGATGCTGCGCTGAGAAAGGTGTGGCGCAAGTCATGGCGCCATCCCACGCACTCAGACGGTGTGGCCGTTGACGTTCCTGCCCTAGATGGCGCCTTGAATTTCTGTAAGCGGGCGGAAGAAAGACGGGGAACTGTCTGAGCGCAGCGAGTTTTCCCCGTCTCCGCCCGGTTACAGAAATTCAAGGGGAAGTCGCCATCTCGGGCGCGCCTTTCTTTGCCTACCTTTCTTTGGCAAGACAAAGAAAGTAGGTCGGCCCCGGCAGGGGACGAAACAGGGATGGACCAAAAACGCCAACCCCAGCGTAAACTTCAGGACATCCAACCCCGAAGGAGCCCCCCCATGACCCGCGCACTCACACTCGGCATGCTGCTGTGTGCGCTAGCACTAACGGCTTGCGACCGTCGCCCATCCCCGAACCCGCCCACGCCGCAGACGTCGAAAGCCGAAAAGGCGGCCGCCGCGCTCGCCAAGGCCGCCGCAGAATTCAAATGCCCCGCGCCATCGGGCCGCTTCATGATCGACGACGGCACCAACCGCGGTCCCAAGCAACCCGTGCGCACCAACTGCACCACCGCCTACGCCACCTGCGACGCACAGTCGCACGCCGTCTTCGACCACTGCCCAAGCGGCCAGGTGTTTGATCAGCGCTTTTCCATTTGCGTTGTGAAAGACGCCTGTGACGAGATCAAGTCCTGACGCTGTTTCGGTTGTTTCCGCTGTGACGGCCGTTGCAGCCTCGCCGGAGTGTTGCACTCGGCGCGTCGGGTGCCGAACGTCAAATGCGCGGTTCAAAGCCCGGCGCATGGGGTTCTGAACGGCAATCTTCGAGTCCAGAACCAGAGATGTGGGGTTCGGAACCCGGAGACCAGGCGTTCCGAACCCCACACATGGCGTTCTGAACGTCAATCGCGGCGTTTGGAACTGCAAACGCGGCGTTCGCAACCCGGACCACGGCGTTCCGAACGCCAACCTGCCGAGTTCCGAACCCCACGCGTGCGGTTCGGAGCCCCCTTCGCTTAAAGCGCCTCGCGCGTAACCAGGAACACCTGGTCTTCACCTGCGCTGGTCGGCAGCCAGACCAAGTCGAGATCCGGGAACGCCGCCTCAACGTTTTCACGCTCGTTACCGATTTCCACCACCAACACGCCATGCGGCTTCAGGTGACGCGGTGCATCGGCCAGGATGCGGCGGACGATGTCCATGCCGTCGTTGCCTCCTGCCAGCGCCATGTGCGGCTCGGCACGGTACTCAGGCGGCAATGCCTGCATCGATGCCTCGTTCACGTACGGCGGGTTCGTCAGGATCACGTCGTAATGCACGCCCGGCGGCAGCGGCGCATACAGGTCGCCTTCGTGCAGGCGGATGCGGTCTTGCAGGTGGTATTCGTCGACATTGCGATTGGCCACCACCAGTGCATCCGGCGACAGGTCCACTGCGTCGATGGTCGAGTTGGGCCATTGCAGCGCCGCCAGGATCGACAGGCAGCCCGAGCCGGTACACAGCTCCAGCACATCGGTCGGACCGTCTTCCTGGTCGATCCACGGTTCCAGCCCGTCTTCCAGCAATTCGCCGATGAAGCTGCGCGGCACGATCACGCGTTCGTCCACGTAGAAGCGCATGCCGTGCATGAATGCCTCGTGCGTGATGTACGCGGCGGGCACGCGGTCGACAGCACGGCGCTCGATCACCTTCAGCACGGCAGCCACTTCTTCGGGCAGCAGGCGTGCGTCCAGGAACGGCCCCAGCGTATCGATCGGCAGATGCAGCGTGTGCAGGATCAGGTAAGCGGCTTCATCGTAGGCGTTCTCGCTGCCGTGGCCGAAGACAAGCCCGGCGGCGGTGAAGCGCGACACGGCGTAGCGCAGCAGGTCGCGAACGGTCGTGAACGGGTGGGAGGTGGGCAGGGTGGGCGTGGTCATCTTCGGCTCAATGTTGTTGTGCGGCCAGCAAATCGACGTAAGCGACGTCAAGCAGGTCGGATTCGGCAATGCCGAGGGATTGCATCAGGGCGTGCGCGATGGCCACGCCATCGTCTTCGGATTGGTCTTCGCGCAGCACGACTTCAAGTTCAACGAAATCGCCGAGGTCTTTCACCGCATCGACATGAATGCGCGTCTGACCGGCGAGATACAGCTGGCGCACCTTCATGACCCGGCCGGCGGCGCCGATGGCGGCGGCCAGCGTGTCGCGCAGGGCATCGGGCGCGTTGGTCGGAACGATGTGGTAGCTGGACACCCGCGGGCCGGCGCTGTTGGCACGGAAGTAGTGGATCAGCTCCCCGCGCTCGGGCGAGAACTGCCGCAGCTTCAGGCGCCCATTCGCACAGGCAAAGAACGTGTCGTCCTGCTCGATGCGCTCGGGGCCGGAATCCGCGATGGCGGCCGCGCGTTCAATCAGCGCAGCCACATCGCGCACACGCGCCTTGATCTCGACGTTGCGCGCCATCGGGGTAACCTCAGGCGACCAATGTTTCCAAGACGCGGCGATACACGTTTTTCAGCGGCTCGATAAACGCCACTTCGACGTGTTCGTCGATCTTGTGGATGCTCGCGTTCGGCGGGCCGAACTCGATCACCTGCGGGCAGATCTTGGCGATGAAGCGGCCGTCCGACGTGCCGCCCGTGGTCGACAGTTCGGTGGTCACGCCGCATTCGGCCTGGATGGCGGAGGCGAGGGCATCGGACAGCTCGCCGCGCTCGGTCAGGAAGGGCTCGCCGCCCAGCGTCCAGTCGAGCGTGTAGTCGAGGCCGTGCGCATCCAGAATGCTGTGCACGCGCGCCTTGAGGCCGTCTGGCGTGCTGGCGGTCGAGAAGCGGAAGTTGAAGTCGATCGTGACGTGGCCGGGAATGATGTTCGTCGCGCCCGTGCCGCCGTGAATATTCGACATCTGCCACGTGGTCGGCGGGAAGTATGCATTGCCGTCGTCCCACTTCGTGGCGGCCAGCTCAGCCAGCGCCGGCGCGGCCAGGTGGATCGGGTTCTTGGCCAGATGCGGATACGCGATGTGGCCCTGCACACCATTCACCGTGAGCTTGCCCGACAGCGAACCGCGCCGCCCGTTCTTCACCATATCGCCGAGGGTCGACACCGAAGTCGGCTCACCGACCACGCAGTAATCGAGGCGCTCGCCGCGTGCGCGGAGCAGGTCGCATACCTTGACGGTGCCGTCGTGCGCGGGGCCTTCTTCGTCGCTGGTGATCAGAAAGCCGATCGAGCCGGCGTGGTCCGGGTGCTTGGCAACAAATTCTTCCGAGGCCACCACGAAGCCGGCAATCGACGTCTTCATGTCTGCCGCGCCGCGCGCGTAGAGCTTGCCGTCGCGGTGCGTTGGTTCGAAAGGATCGGAGTGCCATTGCTCGACGGGGCCGGTGGGCACCACATCGGTGTGGCCAGCGAACACGAGCAGCTTGCCGTCGGTGCCGGCGCGGCCGCGCTTGATGGCCCACAGGTTGGTCACCCGAAAGTGGTCCGGGCCGCTGATCACGGTTTCGCATTCGAACCCGGCGGCGGTCAGGCGTTCGATCAGCACGTCCTGGCAGCCCTTGTCTTCGGGCGTGACGGAGCGGCGGCGGATCAGGTCTTCAGTGAGGGCAAGCGTGGGCTGCATGACGGTGACGATGTTGTCGTTATTGTTAGAAGAGGGCGGCGTACTGGTCCGACGAAAAACCGACGTTGACGCTCTTGCCGTGCACCAGCACCGGCCGCTTGATCAACGACGGGTTGGCCTGCATCAGCGCGATGGCGCCAGCCTCGTCTTCAGCGCCGGCCTTGTCGGCGTCAGACAGGGCGCGCCACGTGGTGCCCTTGCGGTTGAGCAGCGTGGCGAGCGGCACATGTTTGAGCCAGCCGGCCAGCATGTCGGCGCTCACGCCTTGCTTCTTGAAATCGTGAAAAGTGTAGGCAACGCCGTTCGATTCGAGCCACGTGCGGGCCTTCTTCACGGTGTCGCAATTGGGGATGCCATGCAGGGTCGTCATGGTGGGATTCGCAATCAATGTCGAAAGGCTTGCAGGGCGAAGGAGAGGGCGGCAACAGCCACTGCAAAACCAATGGACGCCAGCCAAGTCATGCGCCTGAGGCGGCGCTCCAGCCGCGCGGCTTCATCGCGCAACGCGTCGATGGTGATGGCGTGCTGTTCGGCCAGCAGCTTGACCGATTCAGCCTGCTGCAGGATCGCCGCTTCCAGCTCGGCAATCCGTGTATTCGGGTCGGGCGCGGCGCCTTCTGCGCGGGACGGTTCGGTGCCGGTTTTCTTGCGGTTCTTGAACTTGTCGATGGTCTTGTTCGCCTGCTCCAGGATGGTGGGCAGCAACGACAAGACGGTACCGATGGTGTTTGGATCAAGACCCATGATGCGTTGGCGCAGCTTGCCGAAGCGGGTGCCGGCGGCATTGCGTTCGGACATGGCTGCGTTTGAGGTGGTTGGCATGCCCGCAAGACTAGCAGGCATGCCTTGCGCCGGTGCTTAATCGCCGCGCAGCAGCTCGTTCAGGCCAACCTTGGCGCGCGTCTTCGCGTCGACCTTCTTGACGATCACGGCGCAGTACAGGCTGTGCGAGCCGTCCTTCGACGGCAGGTTGCCCGCCACCACCACCGAGCCCGCCGGGATGCGGCCGTAGCTGACTTCACCGGTTTCGCGGTCGTAGATCTTGGTCGACTGGCCCAGGTACACGCCCATCGAGATCACCGAGTTTTCTTCAACGATCACGCCTTCCACCACTTCGGAGCGGGCACCGATGAAGCAGTTGTCTTCGATGATGACCGGGTTGGCCTGCAGCGGCTCCAGCACGCCGCCGATGCCCACGCCGCCCGACAGGTGGACGTTCTTGCCGATCTGTGCGCACGAACCGACGGTGGCCCACGTGTCGACCATCGTGCCTTCATCCACATAGGCGCCGATGTTCACGTACGACGGCATCAGCACGGCGTTCTTGGCGATGAACGAGCCACGGCGCGCCACGGCCGGCGGCACCACGCGGAAGCCGCCCGCTGCGAAGTCTTCGGCTGTGTAGTTGGCGAACTTGCTCGGCACCTTATCGTAGAACTGCGTGAAGCCGCCGGCAGCCATCGGCGCGTTGTCTTCCAGGCGGAACGACAGCAGCACGGCTTTCTTGATCCACTGATTGACGATCCACTCGCCGTCCTGCTTCTCGGCCACGCGCAGCGCGCCACGATCGAGCTGGCCGATCACGTTGGCGACGGCTTCACGGACATCGGCCGGAGCGGACTTGGGCGACAGGTTGGCGCGGTCTTCCCACGCTTGGTCGATCAGGGATTGCAGTTGTTGCGTCATGGTCTTGTTGGCTCTCGGAGAGGAAACAGAAGAGAAAATTACGGATCAGCGTTGCTGGCAGAACTCGACGATGCGGCGCGCACCTTCCAGGCATTCGTCCACGCTGGCCACCAGCGCGATGCGCACGTAGTCCTGGCCCGGATTCGTGCCGTGCGCCTCGCGGGCGAGGTAGCTGCCCGGCAGGACGGCGACGTTCTTGGCGGCCAGCAGCTGGCATGCGAATTCAGTGTCCGACATGCCTGTGCGCTTGACGTTGGCCCACAGGTAGAAGGCTGCGTCGGGCAGGGCCACGTCCAGCACCTCGGCCAGCATCGGCGTGACCTGCTGGAACTTCTTGACGTACTGCGCGCGGTTGTCGCGCACGTGGGTCTCGTCGTTCCACGCAGCGATGCTAGCGGATTGCACCGACGGGCTCATCGCGCTGCCGTGATACGTGCGATACAGCAGGTACGCCTTGAGCAGCTTGGCGTCGCCGGCCACGAAACCGGAGCGCATGCCCGGCACGTTGGAGCGTTTGGACAGGCTCGAGAACATCACCAAGCGGTCAAAGCCGCGGCCTAGCTGGTGCGCGGCCTGCAGTGCGCCCAGCGGCGGGTTGGCCTCGTCGAAATAGATTTCGGAGTAGCACTCGTCCGACGCAATGATGAAGCCGTATTCGTCCGACAGCGCGAACAGCTGCTTCCAGTCTTCGAGCGTGAGCACGGCGCCGGTCGGGTTGCCGGGGCTGCATACGAAGACGAGCTGGACGTTGCGCCATTCTTCGGGCGTGATCGCAGCGAAATCGGGTGCGTAGTTGCGCGCCGGGTCGCTGTTGGCGAACAGGGGCGTGGCACCGGCCAGCAGCGCCGAGCCTTCGTAGATCTGGTAGAACGGGTTCGGGCACAGCACGCGGGCGCCGGGCTTGCTGCCGTCGATCACGGTCTGGGCGAACGAGAACAGCGCCTCGCGCGAGCCGTTGACGGGGATGACTTCAGTGGCCGGGTCGACCTTCGGCAAGCCGTAGCGGCGCTCCAGCCATGCGGCGATGCACTGCCGCAGTGCATCGGAGCCAAGCGTCGTGGGATAATTCGCCAGCCCGCCAAGCGCCGCCGCCAGCGCGTCTTTCACCAGGGCCGGCGTCGGGTGCTTGGGCTCGCCGATGCCAAAGCTGATCGGCGTATGGGCGGCGCTGGGCGTGACGTCCTTCACAAGCGCTTTCAGTTTCTCGAACGGATACGGCTGGAGGGCGGACAGGCGCGGATTCACGGTGTTGGGCGGCGGTGTTGGGCTGGTCAGCGGGCAAGCTTGGCGCTTGCCGGGAAGCCCGAAATTATACGGCCAACGTGTGCTGGCCGCCCCAAGACAATGCTGCATGCGGCGGATTTCCGCCGTTTTTTTATTGCTTAGATGACATCGATAGCCTCCTCGGCGGACGCTTCCGCTCACCACGAGCCGCAATGGGCGGCTGCACTGTTTATCCTCCTGGGCGCCTCGGTCTGGGGCATTTCCTGGTATCCGTACCGCCTGCTGGCCGGCTGGGGGCTCGGCAGCATGCTGGCTTCGTCGATGACGGGCGCAGCCGCAGCAGTGCTGGCCGCCATAGTGCTGCGTCGTCACTTTCCGACGTTTCAATGGTCGTGGCTGATTCCCGCGCTCGGGCTCGCGGCGGGCATCACCAACGCCGGTTTCGTCTGGGGCACGGTGCACGGCACGGTCATGCGGGTGCTGCTCTTGTTCTATCTGACGCCCGTCTGGACGGCGCTGCTGGCGCGCCTGTGGCTGCACGAGCGGCTGGGCTGGCGTGGCGGTGTGCTGCTCGCGCTGGCGCTGTCGGGCGCGGTGATGATGCTGTGGTCGGGCCAGGCCGGCACGCCCTGGCCGGGTTCAGCGGCGGAAGGGGCGGGGCTGATTGCTGGGCTCGCTTTTGCGTGCAACAACGTGCTGTCCCGCCTGGCGGGGCAGCGTCATCCGACCATGCGCCCGGAGATGCGGACCGTGGTCGTCTTTACCGGCTGCACGCTGGTGGGGTTTCCGGCTGCGCTGATGCTGGATGGCGTGCGCACGGTGCCGGCGGCTTTCTCGCAGAGCAATACGTGGCTGCTGCTGGCGGGCATGGCCTGCGTGCTGGTCGGCGGCAATGCGATGGTGCAGCGCGGCCTGCAACGCTTGCCGGCCAATCGTGCGGCGCTGCTGATGCTGTTCGAAATCGTGGTGGCGGCCGCGTCATCGGCGCTGCTGACGGCGGAACGCCTGTCCCCCCAGGAGATGGCGGGCGGCGCCTGCATCATCCTGGCAGGCGCGCTGTCGGGGCTGTCCCGGCGCAAGTAGGCTGCCGGCGTTTCGCAATCCAAGGAGTTGCCGATGTTGCCTCGTTCGATTCTTGCTGCGTTGACGGTTGCGTTGTCGATTGCTTCCACCGCCGCGTACGCCGCTCCGGCAGAGACCGGCCCCGTGTATGGCCCGCGCCTGGAGGGCTTCGAATACCCCGCTCCGGTCAAGCTTTTCAAGTTCGAGTCGCAGGGCAATGCACTGGAGATGGCGTACCTTGACGTCGCACCCAGGCAGCCGAACGGCCAGGTGGCGGTGCTGCTGCACGGCAAGAACTTCTGCGCGGCCACCTGGGAAGGCATGATCGCCGCGCTGACGGGTGCCGGCTACCGCGTGATCGCCCCGGATCAGATCGGCTTTTGCAAATCCAGCAAGCCGAGCGCATATCAGTTCACGTTCCAGCAACTGGCGAGCAATACGCATGCGCTGCTGGCGTCGCTCGGGATCGAGCAGGCCATCCTGATCGGCCACTCGACGGGCGGCATGCTGGCGACGCGCTACGCGCTGATGTATCCGAACGCGGTGTCGCGGCTGGTGATGATCAACCCGATCGGCCTGGAAGACTGGAAGGCCAAGGGCGTACCGTCCATGACGGTCGACCAGTGGTTCGCGCGTGAGAAGCAAACCACCGCCGAGCGCATCCGCGCCTATGAGCAGTCGACGTACTACGCCGGGCAATGGCGTACGCAATACGAGCCGTGGGTCCAGATGCTGGCCGGCATGTACCGCGGCCCGGGGCGCGATCTGGTGGCGTGGAATTCCGCACTGCTGTACGACATGATCTACACGCAGCCCGTCGTCTATGAGTTCGGCCAGTTGCGCCCGTCGACGCTGCTGCTCATCGGCCAGAAAGACACCACCGCCATCGGCAAGGACACCGCCCCGCCGGAAGCGCGGGCACAGCTGGGGCATTACCCCGAACTTGGCCGTGCAGCCGCCAAGGCTATCCCGCGCGCGACGTTGGTGGAATTCCCGGATGCGGGCCATGCGCCACAAATCCAGGATCCTGACGCGCTGCACAATGCGCTGCTCGACTGGCTCGCTGCGCCGGAGCCCTCGCGCACCCGTCGCCCGGACTGACGCCGATTGTCATGAACGTGAAACTGCTTACAAATCCGCAGCAATTTGGCCTCCCGTACTGCAAATTTCGTCCATTTTTGTAGCGATTTGATTGGCGGGAGGTTGGGGTGCGAATGGTATGATGGCGCCATCCGCGCCCCTGGGGCGTGCCTTGTCAGTCCACGCCGAACGGCGTGGGTGTGACCGTTAAGGCGCGCTCCTGGGGCGCCCGCTTTATCCCCCTTTTCTGATCCCTTCGAGACGAACACAACGTGCGCCTCTCTTCGATCAAGCTCGCAGGCTTCAAGTCTTTCGTCGATCCGACCAATTTTCATGTTCCGGGCCAGCTTGTCGGCATCGTCGGCCCGAACGGTTGCGGTAAATCCAACATCATCGACGCCGTGCGCTGGGTGCTCGGCGAATCACGCGCCGCGGAACTCCGTGGCGAATCGATGCAAGACGTCATCTTCAACGGCTCCACCCAGCGTAAGCCGGCCGGCCGGGCTAGCGTCGAACTCGTCTTCGACAACGCGGAAGGCCGCGCCGCCGGCCAGTGGAGCCAGTACGCCGAAGTGGCGGTCAAGCGCGTGCTGAGCCGCGATGGCACCTCGTCGTATTTCATCAACAACCAGGCGGTGCGCCGCCGCGACATCCAGGACATCTTCCTCGGCACGGGCCTGGGGCCGCGCGCCTACGCCATCATCGGGCAGGGGATGATCTCGCGCATCATCGAGGCCAAGCCCGATGACATGCGCATCTTCCTGGAAGAAGCCGCGGGCGTGTCGAAGTACAAGGAACGCCGCCGCGAAACCGAAAACCGCCTCTCCGACACGCGTGAAAACCTGACGCGCGTGGAAGACATCCTGCGCGAACTCGGCACCAATCTCGAAAAGCTCGAGGGCCAGGCGGAAGTTGCGCAGCGCTTCCAGACGCTGCAGGCAGAAGGCGAAGAGAAGCAGCACCTGCTGTGGCTGCTGCGCAAGCGTGAAGCGCAGGCTGAGCAAGAGCGCCATCAGCGTGCCATCGAACAGGCGCAGATCGACCTGGAAGCACAGACCGCGCAGTTGCGCCATATCGAGGCCGAACTCGAAACGATGCGCGTGGCGCATTACGCCTCGTCCGATGCGATGCACGCCGCGCAGGGCGCGCTCTACGAAGCCAACTCCGAAGTCAGCCGTCTGGAAGCCGAGATCCGCTACGTGGTGGAATCGCGCAATCGCATCCAGCAGCAGATCGCCACGCTGACCGCGCAGCAGGAACAGTGGCATACGCAGGGCGAGCAGGCGCAGGAAGACCTCGCCGCCGCCGAGGAAGAGCTGGCAATGGCCGAGGAGCGTGCTGCGCAGGCCGCCGAGGACGTCGCGCGCAAAGCCGACGAACTCCCCGCCATGGAAGCGCAGTGGCGCGATGCGCAGACCGCGCTGAACGATCAACGCGCCGCGATCCTGCAATCGGAACAGGCCCTCAAGCTCGAAGCCGCACACCAGCGCAATGCCGATCAGGCCCTGCTGCAGCTCGAACAGCGCCGCGAACGTCTGACGCAAGAGTCATCCGGCCTCGACAAGCCGGACGACGTGCAGCTGGAAACGCTGCGTGCCGAACTGGCTGAGCAGGAAGAGGTGCTGGCCGAAGCGCAAGCCGCGCTGGAAGACGCAGAGACACAAGTGCCGCAGCTCGACGAGGCACGCCGCGCCGCGCAGGACCGCGTGCAATCGGAAGCCGCCGCCATCGCTAGCCTGGAAGCGCGCCTCGCCGCGCTCAAGCAGCTGCAGGAGAACGTGCAGACCGACGGCAAGGTCCAGCCGTGGCTGGCCAAGCATGAGCTGAGCGAACTGCCGCGCTTCTGGAAGAAGCTCCAGATCGAGCAGGGCTGGGAGCCGGCACTCGAAGCGGTGCTGCGCGAAAAGCTTGGCGCGCTGGAAGTCTCCAACCTCGATTGGATCAAGGCGTTTGCGGCCGACGCGCCGCCCGCCAAGCTCGCCTTCTATGCGCCCCCGCCCGCAGCGCGTCCGGTCGAGGCGCCGGCGGGGTTGCGTCCGCTGATGTCGCTGGTGCAGGTGACGGAGCCCGGCATGCGCGCCGTGCTGCAAGACTGGCTGGCCGACGTCTATATCGCCGACGACATGCAGGCTGCGCTCGCCGCGCGGCAGACGTTGCCGGAAGGCGGCACGTTTGTGGTCCAGGCCGGGCACTTGATTGGCCGGTCGTCGGTGCAGTTGTACGCGCCCGATTCCGAGCAGGCCGGCATGCTGGCGCGCGCGCAGGAGATCGAGAACCTGCACAAACAGGTGCGTGCGCAGATGCTGTTGGCTGACGAAGCCAAGAGTGCCGCCGTGCGCGCCGAAGCGGCGTACAGCCAGGCCAGCCAGAACCTCACGCAGGTGCGGGCCCGCGCCGAACAGGCCACGCGCCGCGTGCACGTGCTGCAGATGGATGTGCTCAAGCTGTCGCAGGCGATGGATCGCTACAACGCACGCAGCGGCCAGATCGACAGCGAGTTGGACGAGATTCGCGCGCAGATCGAAGAGCAGCGTGCCATCCGTGCCGAATCCGAAGCGACGTTCGAACAGCACGACGCGGCGCTCGCCGACATGCAGGCGCGCTTTGAAGACAGCCAGCAGGCGTTCGAAGCGCTGGAAGTTCGCCTGAGCGATGCGCGCAACGCCTTGCGCGATCAGGAGCGCGGCGCACAGGAGGCGCACTTTGCCGAGCGCAATCTGCAGAACCGCATTGCCGAACTGAAGCGCAACATCCAGGTGGCGAGCGACCAGGCGCAGCAGATCGTGCTGACGCTGGAAAACGCGCGCGCCGAGCTGGAAACCATCAACGAGCAGACCGCGCATACCGGACTGCAGGAAGCACTGGAGCGCCGCGCCGAGAAGGAAGAAAAGCTCGGGCTGGCGCGCATGGAACTGGATGCGCTGACCGCGCAACTGCGCACGCACGACGAGCAACGCCTGACTGCAGAGCGCGCCCAGCAACCGCTGCGCGATCGCATTACCGAGCTGCAGTTGAAGGAACAGGCCGCGCGCCTGAACCAGGAGCAGTTCACCGAGCAGCTCACCGCTGCCAATGTGGACGAAGCAGCGTTAGCCGAACGTCTGACCGGCGATCTGAAACCGTCCTACTTGCAAGGCGAAGTCACGCGCATCAACAACGCCATCAACGCGCTCGGGCCGGTCAACATGGCCGCGCTCGACGAACTGGCGGCAGCGCGGGAGCGCAAGGGCTTCCTGGATGCACAATCGGCCGATTTGACCGACGCCATCACCACGCTGGAAGACGCCATCCGCAAGATCGACCAGGAAACGCGCGCGCTGTTGCAAGGCACGTTCGACCAGGTCAACTATCACTTTGGCGAGCTGTTCCCGACGCTGTTCGGCGGCGGCCAGGCCAAGCTGATGATGACCGGCGAAGAGATTCTCGATGCAGGCGTGCAGGTGATGGCGCAGCCGCCGGGCAAGAAGAACTCGACCATTCACCTGCTGTCGGGCGGCGAGAAAGCGCTGACCGCGATTGCGCTGGTGTTTGCGATGTTCCAGCTGAATCCGGCCCCGTTCTGCCTGCTCGACGAGGTGGATGCCCCGCTGGACGACGCCAACACCGAGCGCTACGCCAACATGGTCAAGCGCATGTCTGACAAGACCCAATTCGTTTTTATTTCTCACAACAAGATTGCGATGGAAATGGCGCAACAGCTCATCGGTGTGACCATGCAGGAACAAGGTGTGTCCCGGATCGTGGCGGTGGACATGGATGCCGCGCTGACCATGGCGGAGGCGGCGTAAATGCAGGACAACAACCTGGTGATGGCCCTGCTGGGCGCAGGCGTGGTGTTTGTGCTCGTGATTGTTGTCTACAACCAGTGGCAAATCCGCAAGGCGCGCCGGCCCGAGGTATATAACCCGGCCGTCGACGAGACGCCCCGCGGCGAAGGCTGGACCGAGCGCGCCGAACCCGCCCTGGGCGGAGAGCGCGACGAGACCGGCCGCGTCGAACCGCGTCTTGAGCCCGGTTTCTCGGCGAAGACGCACACGCCCGCCACGGGCAGCGCCGAAACCGAAGCCGGCGTGATCGGAGCCGAACTTACGCCGTCGGGCGACGATGCTGCGCTCGAGGCCGCCGAAGCGGAAGCGGCGGCCGAGCCCGCGCCGGGTTCGCTGGAGCCCGCCAATGGCGTGATCGATCCGCTGATCGATTCCATCGTGCCGCTGCATCCGGAACGCGAAGTGTCGGGCGACCGCCTGCTGCCGGCGCTCGCCAAGCTGCGCCGCGCAGGCACCAAGCAGGTCCACGTGGAAGGTTTGAACCCTGCCGCCAATGCGTGGGAAGCCATCCGCGCCGGTCAACGCTATCTTGACGTGCAAGTGGCCGTGCAACTGGCCAACCGCACGGGCCCGCTGAATGCGCTGGAGTTCTCGGAATTCATCAACGCGATCGATCCGCTGTCGGAAGCGGCCGATGCGGTGCCGGAACTGCCGGACATGAACGAGACGATTTCCAATGCGCGCGAACTCGACGCGTTTGCCGCCGAGTGCGACGTGCAACTGGGCGTGAGCGTGATCTCCGACGGCGCCCCATGGTCGGCAGCGTATGTGCAGACGGTGGCCACGCAAGACGGGCTGGTGCTCTCGCGCGACGGCACGCGTTTCACGCGCTTCCACGCCGGTGCCGATGGCGTGCAGCGCGCGCTGTTCACCCTCCAGTTTGGCGACACCAATTTCCTGCGCGATGACCTGACCGTCAAGGCCGGCCGACAGATCACGCTGTTGCTCGATGTGCCGGTGGCGGAAGAGTCGAGCAAGCCCTTCAAGCTGGTGTGCGAATACGCCTACACGCTGTCGCAGCGCATGGGTGCGCAGGTCGTGGATGACAACCTGCGTCCGCTGACAGAGCAGTCGTTCGTCGCCATCCAGAAGCATCTGCGGGTGCTGTACGACAAGCTTGAAGCGCGCGGCATCCCGGCCGGTTCGAGCACTGCGGTGCGCTTGTTCAGCCACTGACGGGCCCACGATGAGCAAGATTGCAGAACCCGCGTCCGGTACCACGCCCGAGGCGCGGGCAGCCTGGCTGCGTGCCGAGCTGAACCGCTACGCCCACGAGTACTACGTGCTCGACCAGCCCAGCGTGCCCGACGCTGAATACGACCGGCTCTATCGCGAGCTGGAAGCGCTGGAGGCCGAACATCCCGAACTGAAGACACCCGATTCGCCCACGCTGCGGGTCGGTGGCGCCGTCCTGCCCGAATTTGCGGCGGTCAGGCATGTCATCCCCATGCTGTCGATCCGCACCGAGACCGACACCACCCCCAACGGCGCGCGCGCGTTCGACGCCAGCGTACGCCGCGAGCTGGGCCTTGATGACACCGATCCGCCCGTGGAATACGCCGCCGAGCTGAAGTTCGATGGCCTGGCGATCGGCCTGCGCTACGAGCGCGGTTATCTCGTGCAGGCCGCCACACGTGGCGATGGCACCACGGGCGAAGACGTCACGCAGAACATCCGCACGATCCGCCAGATTCCGCTGGGGCTGTCGCCAGTTGATGGCCACGTGCCCGACGTGCTGGAGGTGCGCGGCGAGGTCTACATGCGTCGCGACGACTTCGAGAAGCTCAACGTCCGCCAGCGAGAGCGCGGTGACAAGACCTTCGTCAACCCGCGCAATACCGCGGCCGGCGCCGTGCGCCAGCTCGATCCGAAGATGGCTGCCGAGCGCCCGCTCTCGTTCTTCGCCTATGGGCTGGGCGAGGTGGTCGGCTGGAAGGGCATGCCCGGGACGCATTCCGGCATGCTCGACGCGCTGCAGGCGTTCGGTTTTCCGGTCAGCGCGGAACGCGCCGCGGTGAAGGGCGGAGATGGGCTGGTCGAGTTCCATGACGCCATCGGTGCCAAGCGCGACAGCTTGCCGTTCGACATCGACGGCGTCGTCTACAAGGTCAACTCGCTCGCGTTGCAGCGTGAACTCGGCTTTCGCTCACGTGAGCCGCGCTGGGCGGTTGCGCACAAATATCCGGCGCAGGAAGCGCTGACCACGGTCGAATCCATTGACGTGCAAGTCGGCCGGACGGGCGCCATCACGCCGGTGGCGCGGCTGGTGCCGGTGTTTGTTGGCGGGGTAACGGTCACCAATGCGACGCTGCACAACGAAGATGAAGTGCGCCGCAAGGACGTACGCGTGGGCGACACCGTGGTCGTGCGGCGCGCGGGTGACGTGATTCCCGAGGTGGTGAGTGTGGTGCTTGATCGCCGCCCACTGGATGACGTCCCGGGCAGCGACTTGTTCAATCCGCGGCAGCAGCCCAAGTACCCGCCATTCGAACTGCCGAAGACGTGCCCGGTTTGCGGCTCGCACGTCGTGCGCGAAGAGGGTGAGGCGGTGGCCCGTTGCTCCGGGGGGCTGTTCTGCTCGGCGCAGCGCAAGGAGGCGATCCGCCACTTTGCCGGTCGCCGCATGATGGACATCGAAGGTCTGGGCGAGCGTTACATCGACAACCTGGTCGAGCTGGACTACGTGCACGGCATCGCCGACCTGTACAAGCTCACGCTCGAAGATTTTCTGGAGATGAAGCGCCGTGCGGACGAACGTGATGGCGTGAAGCCCGAGACGGTTTCCGCAGGCAAGATCGCCACCAAGTGGGCCGAGAATCTGCTGGAGGGCATCCAGGCCAGCAAGACGCCTCCGCTGGCGCGCTTCCTGTTTGCGCTGGGCATTCGCCACGTGGGCGAGTCGACCGCCAAGACGCTTGCCGACTGGCTCGGCAGCCTGGCCATGATCCGGCGTGCGCCTGCGCCGCTGCTGCTGGCGCTGCCCGATGTGGGTGCCACGGTGGCTGAAGCCATCGCCGATTTCTTTGCCGAGCCGAAGAACCAGCAGGCGCTCGATGCGCTGCTCGAAGCCGGTGTTGCACCGCAAGGCGAGCATGCGCCCAACGCGAAGCTGCGCGAGAAGCTGGAGCCGGCCGAACTGTACGCCACGCTGGGCGTGCCCAAGCTGACCGCCACGCGCGCAAAGCAATTGGCCGTGGCAGCGCCAACGCTTGCCCAGCTGGCCAGCGTTGAGCCCGATCAGTTGGCTGGCCTGCCCGCGGATGTGACTGCATCGCTGCTCGAATGGCTCGCCTCGCACGACCATCGCGCGCAGCTGGCGAAGCTCGACGCGCTGCGCGGCGAGTTGCTCGCTGCCATGCCTGCTGAGGCCGCCGAAGAAGGCGTGCTGGCCGGCAAGACAGTCGTTTTGACCGGCACATTGCCGAACCTCACGCGTGACGAAGCCAAGGCTATGCTGGAAGCAGCAGGCGCCAAGGTATCGGGTTCGGTGTCGAAAAAGACCGACTACGTTGTCGCCGGAGAAGATGCCGGCAGCAAGCTCGCCAAAGCCGAAGAATTGAACGTGAAGGTTCTGGACGAAGCGGGTATGCTCGCGCTGTTAAAAAAACCGGCGGGAGACCAGGCATGATCCGAAACATCCTCAAGATGGGCGACAGCCGGCTGCTGCGCGTTGCCAAGCCGGTCGAGCGTTTCCACACGCCCGAACTGACTGCCCTGATCGAAGACATGTTTGACACCATGGATGCGGCCCGCGGTGCCGGTCTGGCAGCCCCGCAGATCGGCGTGGATCTACAGGTCGTCATCTTCGGGTTCGATCGTAACGACCGGTATCCGGATGCACCGGCCGTGCCGAAGACGGTGTTGATCAACCCGACCGTCGAGCCGCTGTCGGACGAGATGGAAGAGGGCTGGGAAGGGTGCCTCTCGGTACCCGGCCTGCGCGGTGTGGTGCCGCGCTACACGCGCCTGCGCTATACCGGCTTCGACCAGCATGGCCATGCCATCGACCGTATTGCCGAGGGCTTCCACGCCCGCGTCGTGCAGCACGAATGCGATCACCTGCAGGGCGTGCTGTACCCGATGCGCGTCAAGGATTTCACTCGCTTCGGCTTTACCGAAGTGCTGTTCCCGGAATTGCCCGCCAATCACGACGACTGATCGAGACTGCGGGAGCGTCGGACCTGCGGGGGCGGGTAGGCGCGTGTTTCATCCACCACGGAGACGATATGAAGCGCGATGGTTTGAGGGGCTGGCGCCGGTTGGCGCTTGGAGTGGCCATGACTGCGATGCTAGGGCTGGCCGCATGCGCGGGGCCGCAGACGCCGGAAACGACCGCGGCTGCGTCGGCTGCGCAGAAGCCTCAGGGGCCCGTCTGGCAGCGCGTGCATCTTGGTACCGATGCAGCGGGCTACGATTTCCCCGTCTACGCCAACCATCCGCTTGATGGCAACCTCGGCAGCATCCGCGAAGTCGTGTTCGTGCAGCACGGCCTGCAGCGCAACGGAAACGATTACTACACCGCTGGCGCCGAGCTGCTCCAGGCCAGCGGCCGTAATCCCGACGAGGTCCTGCTGATTGCCCCGAACTTTCCCGGTACGCCTGACGAAGGCAAAGGCTTCGACGGCATGCCGGTGTGGTCGGTGGACGGCTGGATTGGCGGCTTCAACGCCACCAACGCACCGTATACGGACCTGAGTTCGCTCAAGGTGCTCGATGACCTGATCGGCTACGTGACCGACCCGGCACGCGCGCCCAACGTCAAGCGCGTAACGGTGGCAGGCCATTCGGGCGGCGGCCAGATCGTGCAACGCTACGCTGTGCTCAACAACGTCGACGAGGCGATCCGCAAGCGCGGCATCGACCTGCGCTACGTGATCGCCAACCCCTCCTCATATCTGTATTTCACGCCGGAGCGTCCGCGCGGCAAGGGGTTTGCGCGCTACAGCACCAGCGTCTGCCCGGACTACGACCACTACAAGTACGGCATGGTCGACATGGTTCCGTATGCCGCCGGCAAGACCGGTCGCCAATTGTTCAACCGATACGCGCAGCGCCACGTGACTTACCTGGTCGGCACGCACGACAACGACCCGAATCACCGCGTACTCGACAAGTTGTGCGGTGCCGAGGCTGAAGGCCCGACGCGCCTGGATCGCGCACGTAACTACTGGCGCTACGAGCGCTATCTGGCGGGGCGCAAGCGCGTCAACCATCAGGCGCACGAAGTGGTCGGCGTAGGCCACGAGCAGGCGAAGATGTTCGGTTCGCGTTGTGGCGCACAGGCCGTGTTCGGCATGCCTGCGTCGGCCAACACCTCGGGGGCAGCCTGCCAGGCTCCGCATCTGTAATGTAGGCAGAGCACGAAAAAACCGGTCAACGCAGGGTGCGCTGACCGGTTTTTTGTTTGGGGCTGAGGCTGCCTCAGAACTTCTCGAACGGCCCCAGGAATCGCCACTGGCCGACCGGCAGATCGCCCAGCACGATGCTGCCCATGCGGATGCGCTTCAGGCCCACCACTTCCAGTCCCACCTGTTCGCACATGCGGCGGATTTGGCGTTTCTTGCCTTCGCGCAGAACAAAGCGCAACTGCTCTTCGTTTTGCCAGCTCACCTTTGCAGGCTTGAGTGCTTCGCCGTCGAGCGACAGGCCAAAGCGCAGCTTCTCCATCAGCTCTTCCGGGAAGACCTTGGAGATGTCGTGCTCGACAACGCCGTCCGGTGAATGCCACACCACGCGCACCAAGTATTCCTTCTCGACCGTCGAATCCTCGCCAATCAGGTGGCGTGCCACTCGGCCGTCCTGCGTCAACACCAGCAAGCCGGTGGAGTCGATATCCAGCCGCCCGGCCGGCGCCAGTGCCCGACGCTGCCACGGCGCGAAGCGCTTGCGCGTAGGATCGCCTTCCCACTGGTTTTCCGGCACGAATAGCGAAACGGCTGGCTGATAGCCGTCTTCCGCCTGGCCCGAAACGTAGCCGACCGGCTTGTGCATCAGCACGGTGACGCGCTCGCCTTGCTCGGATCGCGCTGACTGGTGGATTTCGATGATCGCATCCGGCTTGACGCGCGACCCCAGTTCGGTGACCGGCTCGCCATCCACCAGCACCCAGCCACGCGGAATCCATTCGTCGGCCTCGCGGCGAGAGCACAGACCCAGTTCGGACATGCGTTTGGACAGACGGACCAGCCCGCTGGATTCGGTTTGCGCGGCCTGGCGTGGTGGCTGCTCCTCGGCATGACGCGGAGCGCGTTCCTCACGCTCGCGCTCGGGCCTTTGCGGACGTGCCGGACGATCATCGAAGCGACGCGGTGGTCGGTCGTTGTCAAAACGACGCGGAGGGCGTTCGTCATCGAAGCGACGCGGAGCCCGGTCATCGCCATAGCGGCGGGGCGGTCGTTGCTCATCGTTGAACCGACGCGGCGGGCGTTCATCGTCAAAGCGTCGTGGAGGCCGCTGGTCGCCATCGCGACGCGGCGCGCGTTGATCGTCGCCATAGCGGCGTGGGCGCTCGTCATCGAAACGACGAGGCGGCCGTTGGTCGTCGCTGAACCTGCGCGGCGGGCGCTCATCGTCAAAGCGTCTCGGGGGACGGTCGTTGTCGAACCTGCGCGGCGGACGCTCGTCGTCGAACCGGCGAGGTGGGCGATCTTCGAACCGACGCGGCGGGCGCTCATCGTCAGAGCGGCGGGGCGATCGTTGCTCGTCATTGAACCGACGCGGCGGACGCTCGTCATCAAAGCGTCGCGGCGGGCGATCGCCTTGCATGCGGCGCGGCTTGGCTTCGCGCGTCTGGCCGTCGTCGTCGCGTCGCGCAGGACGTGCGGGGCGAGGCGGCTTACCTGCGCCTTCTTCCTGCTTGGGGCGGCGCTGGGCTGGGCGCAGCGGCTGGCGCTCGCGGTTCAGGTCGGAAGAACGCAGCGGCTTGCCGGTGGAGCGTACGGTATTGCCTTCGTCGTCGCGGCGCACGCCGAGCGTTGCACGCTTGCCCGGGCGGGTGGCGCGCTGAGTCGGGTCGCTGGCGCCGCGCTTGTCGTCGTCGCCCGGAAAATCATCGGAATCGGTAGTCATGAATCTAGACCGGTAAGGCTGGCGCTCAGATGGCGAGCGCATCAAGCAGCTCGCTTTCAAGCTCGAGCTGCAGTTTGTTGTCCTGGGTCAGACGGGTGCCGTCGACCAGGAAGATGTCTTCCACGCGCTCGCCCAGCGTGTTGATGCGCGCGGTGTGTACCGACACGCGACGGTGTGCGAGCACGCGGGCAATGGCGTAGAGCAGACCGGTGCGGTCTGTTGCAGAAATGGACAGCAGGTAATACTGGCCGCGCTCGTCCGCCCGCAGGTCGACGCGCGGCTTGATCGGGAAGCTGCGCGACTGGCGCGAGATGCGCCCACGCGGCGGCTCGGGCAGGGCGGTTTCGCGCGAGATCTGCTCGGCGAGTTCGTGCTCGACCAGCGTGATGATGTCGCGGTAATGGCCGGGCTCCACCAGGCCGCTGCCGGGATCGGCCACCTGGAAGGTGTCGAGCGCGTAGCCGTGTTTGGTGGTGTGGATCTTGGCGTCCAGAATCGTCAGGCTCTTGCGCTCGAAGTAGCCGCAGATGCGCGTAAAAAGATCGGGCCGATCCGGCGAGTACACCGCCACCTGCAGGCCGACGCCCGCTGGCGAAATGCGTGCTCGCACGATGGGAATCGTCGTGTCGACACGGTTGTAGAAATGCCGCGTGAACCAGGCGATGTCGCGCGCGTCGTGGCGCAGGAACACGCCCACGTCGAGCTGTTTCCACAGTGCCTCGTGTGCAGTGTCGTCCAGCGCGGCCAGGCGCAGCAGGGCGCGCGCTTCTTCCTTGCGGCCTTCGAGCACGGCGTGCGGGTCCGTGGTGGCGCCGCCGAGCACGCGCAGCGTCATGCGATACAGGTCTTCCAGCAGCTTGCCCTTCCAGGCGTTCCACACCTTGGGGCTGGTGCCGCGGATGTCGGCAACGGTCAGCAGATACAGCGCGGTCAGCCGACGCTCGGTGCCGACCAGATCGGCAAAATGGCGGATGACTTCGGGATCGCCGAGGTCCTGCTTCTGCGCGACCTGGCTCATCGTCAGGTGATGCTCGACAAGCCAGACGATCAAGTCTGCGTCTTCCTTGGCGATGCCGTGTTCCTTGCAGAAGCGCCGTGCGTCGGACATGCCGAGCACGGAGTGATCACCGCCGCGTCCTTTCGCAATGTCATGGAACAGCGCGGCCACGGTCAGCACCCACGGCTTGTCGAAGTTCGCCATCAACTGGCTGCAGAACGGAAACTCGTGCGTGTGCTCGACGATGGCGAAACGGCGGATATTGCGCACCACCATCAAGATGTGCTGATCGACCGTGTAGACGTGGAACAGGTCGTGCTGCATCTGCCCGACGATGCGGCGGAAGTTGACCAGGTAGCGGCCGAGCACGCTGGTCTGGTTCATCAGGCGCAGCGCGTGCGTGATGCCCTGCGGCTGTTGCAGGATCGACAGGAACAGCGCGCGATTGGCCGGATCCTTGCGCCATTTGGCGTCCATCAACGTCCGCGCGTTGTAGAGCGCGCGCATCGTGCTGGCTGCCAATCCCTTGATGCCGCGCGTCTGCTCGTAAAGCAGGAACGTTTCCAGGATGGCCGTCGGCTCGCGCTGGTAGAGATCGGCGTCGGCAATCTCGAGCATGCCCTGCCGTTCGACAAAGCGATCATTGATCCGCCGCGTGATACCCAGCTCGCTCGGGAACAGCCGCGCCTCGATGTTCTGCAGCACCACGGTATTGAGCTGCGTGACCGCCTTGGCCACCCAGTAATAGCGGCGCATGAGCTGTTCGCTCGCGCGCTTGGCGGTGGTCGGGCGGTATCCGAACGATTCGGCCAGTTGCGTCTGCAGATCGAACACCAATACGTCCTGCCGGCGCCCGGCCAGCAGGTGCAGACGCGCGCGCACGGTTTTGAGCAAGCGCTCGTTGCTGGCCAGCTCCTGCGCTTCACGGCGCGTCAGCAGGCCATTGGCGAGCAGCTCGTTCCAGCTGGAGCCGAAACCAGCCGCGCGCGTCATCCACAGAATGACCTGCAGGTCGCGCAGGCCGCCGGGGCTTTCCTTGCAGTTCGGTTCGAGCGAGTAGGGCGTGTCCTGGTACTTGGCGTGCCGCTGGCGCATTTCCAGCAGTTTCGACTGGAAGAAGTCTGCGGCGTCCAGATGGCCTTGATAGTGCGTCTCGAACGTGCGGTATAACCCTTCGTCGCCCGTCAGCAGACGCGCTTCCAGCAGCGACGTGCGTACTGTTACGTCTTGTGCGGCTTCCTTGATGCACTCGTCGACCGTGCGCACCGAGGAGCCGATGTCCAGCCCCATGTCCCAGCAGCGGCCGATGAAGGCCTCCAGCCGGGCCTCCAAGGCCTTGTCTGCGGTGCCTGGCAGCAACAGGAGGATGTCCACATCGGAATGCGGAAACAGCTCGCCGCGCCCGTAGCCGCCCACGGCAATCAGCGCGCAGGTGGTGGGCATCTGCTCTTTCTGCCAAAGACGCACGAGCGCACGGTCCACCGCGCGCGCCAGCTTGGTCACAAGTTGCTGAACGTTGGCGTGCTGGTCGAACTGCGCGAACAGGTGCGCGCGCTCAGCTTTCAGGGCGTCGCGCGGATGAGTTTCTTCGGCAGGGACGGCGGCAGCGGAGGGCATGAGCAGAGCGTGAATGAAACAGCGACCGGAATGAGCCGGTCGCTGCAGGAGTTGAGCCGGTGCGGGGCGAGATCAGCGGGACGTTACCGCCGCTGAGGTCGCAGCTCGCCCGCGAGGATCAGGCCGTGGCGGGAGCGCCTTCGTGTACGAATTCGGGTGCCGGTGGCGTCAATGCAGACACCGTCAGCACTTCATGGCCGGTTTCCGTCACCAGAAGCGTATGTTCCCACTGCGCCGACAGGCTGCGGTCACGCGTCTTGACCGTCCATTGGTCGGGCATCGTGCGGATGTCGCGCTTGCCCGCGTTGATCATCGGTTCGATTGTGAAGATCATGCCGGCTTTCAATTCCATCCCCGTACCGGGCCGGCCGTAGTGCAGGATCTGCGGATCTTCGTGGAATTTCTTGCCGATGCCGTGGCCGCAATATTCACGCACCACGCTGTAGCCCGCGGCTTCGGCATGCTGCTGGATCACGTGGCCGATATCACCGAGTCGGGCGCCCGGACGCACTGCCGCAATGCCCTTCCACATGCATTCGAACGTCACCTGGGTCAGGCGCTTGGCGAGGATCGAGCCCTCGCCAACAACGAACGTGCGGCTGGTATCGCCGTAGTAGCCTTCCTTGGTGATGACTGTGATGTCGAGATTGACGATATCCCCATTCTTAAGCACCTTGTCGCCGGGAATGCCGTGGCAGATCACATCGTTGACCGATGTGCAGATCGATGCCGGGAAGGGCGGATAGCCTGGCGGCGCATAGTTCAGCGGTGCCGGCACGGTGCCTTGCACGTCACGCATGTAGGCGTGGCACAGCTGGTCCAGCTTGCCTGTCGTCACGCCGGGTACGACGAACGGCGTGATGTAGTCGAGAACTTCGGACGCAAGCCGGCAGGCCACGCGCATCTGCGCAATGTCTTCGGCGGTGTGAATGGTAACGGCCATGCTGTGACTCTTTCTGCACGCAGGCGCCTGGAGCGCCGCGTCGTGGCTAAAGGACGAATTATCGCACCAAAGCGCCCCGGCCGGGGTTTTCAGGCGGCGGGCGCCAGTCTTGCTCGGTTTGTCGCGGATACTCGGAAGGTCTTGAGTTGATTGGGTTTTTGGCGCTATAATCACTGGCTAAGCAGTTGCCGGTCGTGTGGCCGGTGGCGCTTGAAATCGCGAGCCGCTTCACCGCGGGTGTTTTTCGTATCGCATGCGAAGAATGTCTGAGGCGGCTTTAGACCTAACCCGACTGGAGAATTTCATGTCCGTAACCATGCGCGAAATGCTGGAAGCCGGTGTCCACTTTGGCCACCAGACCCGCTTCTGGAACCCCAAGATGGCCCCTTACATCTTCGGCCATCGCAACAAGATTCACATCATCAACCTGGAAAAGACGCTGCCGATGTACCAGGACGCACTGAAGTACGTGCGCCAACTGGCAGCCAACCGGGGCACCATTCTGTTCGTTGGTACGAAGCGTCAATCGCGCGAGATCCTGGCTGAAGAAGCGGCTCGCGCAGGCATGCCGTTCGTCGACAGCCGCTGGCTCGGCGGCATGCTGACCAACTTCAAGACGGTCAAGACCTCGATCAAGCGCCTGAAGGACATGGAAGTCGCCAAGGAAGCCGGCGCGACCGAAACCATGAGCAAGAAGGAAGCGCTGATGTTCGAACGCGAAATGGACAAGCTGGTGAAGTCCATTGGCGGCATCAAGGACATGGGCGGCATTCCGGACGCCATCTTCGTGGTGGACGTTGGTTACCACAAGATTGCCGTGACCGAAGCTGCCAAGCTGGGTATTCCGGTGATCGGCGTGGTTGACACGAACCACTCGCCGGAAGGCATCGACTACGTCATCCCGGGTAACGACGACTCGAGCAAGGCTGTTGCACTGTACGTGCGCGGCGTGGCCGACGCGATCCTGGAAGGCCGTGCGAATGCGGTCCAGGAAGTGGTTGAAGCGGCTCGCGGCGGCGACGACTTCGTCGAAGTCCAAGAAGGCTAAATACAAGAAGGCGGGCGCCCGCGGCTTGATTGCGCGGGACGCGTGCCAGGCCGCACCTGATGGAGCCCATCAGGGTTGATGGCCAGACAGGGGCGCGTAACAAACGCCCCTTTTTTTTGAAATTTGTCATGCGGATGCCCTACGCGCGTCGTATTTCGTGGGGCGGCCGGATGGAAACCGGACGACAGGCCGGCGCGAGGCGAAGACTGATCCGCGCGCGACCGGACGACGATCTGAAACAAGGAGCATGAGAATGGCGGCAATTACCGCAAGCATGGTTGCAGAACTGCGCGCGAAGACCGACGCGCCGATGATGGAGTGCAAGAAGGCCCTGACCGAAGCCGAAGGCAACCTGGAAAAGGCCGAAGAGATCCTGCGCGTGAAGCTGGGCAACAAGGCCGGCAAGGCCGCCTCGCGCATCACCGCTGAAGGCGTGGTGGCCGCAGCCGTGGAAGGCACGACCGGCGCGCTGGTCGAGATCAACTGCGAAACCGACTTCGTCTCGAAGAACGATTCGTTCCTGGCCTTCGCCAACTCGGTCGCAGCACTGATCGCCAAGAACAACCCGGCTGACGTCGCGGCTGTCGGCGCCCTGCCGCTGTCGCAAGACGGCTTCGGCCCGACGGTGGAAGACGTACGCGTGGGCCTGATCGGCAAGATCGGCGAGAACATGACGATCCGTCGCTTCCAGCGTTTCGAAGGCACTCAGCTGACTTCGTACCTGCACGGCACCCGCATCGGCGTGATGGTGGCATTCGAAGGCAACGAAGTGGCGGCCAAGGACGCAGCAATGCAGGCTGCCGCGATGAAGCCCGTGTCGCTGTCGGCTGACGACGTGCCTGCCGAACTGGTCGCCAAGGAGCGCAGCGTTGCCGAGCAGAAGGCTGCGGAATCGGGCAAGCCGGCTGAAATCGTTGCCAAGATGGTCGAAGGCAGCGTGCAGAAGTACCTGAAGGAAGTCTCGCTGCTGAACCAGCCGTTTGTGAAGAACGATAAGCAGACCGTTGAGCAAATGCTCAAGGCCGCCAACACGACCGTGAAGGCTTTTACGCTCTACGTGGTGGGCGAGGGCATCGAGAAGAAGCAAGATGACTTTGCCGCTGAAGTGGCCGCCCAAGTGGCCGCCGCCAAGCAACAGGCGTAATGCTGCAGCGGCTGTCTCCAACGGTGCGGCGAGCTGGCTTCCGGCGCAGGCCGGCAGGGGTCGTTTCCACCATTGGCGCAGCCGTATAATGCCAAACAGACAGGGCACCGAAAGGTGCCCTGTTTGCAGGTGCAGCCTGCTTGCGCGGGCATCGTTGGTGATTTTTCCGACGGCTTCCGCGCAAGAAGGTTGCGGGATGTGCGAAGTCCCCGCTTTGCACGTCGTTGTCATATCCGCAGCGTCATTTCCCCTTTCCTGTCTCCCGTACCAGGAATCGTCACGAGGATCTCCATGCCTGCCTACAAGCGCGTTCTACTCAAACTTTCCGGCGAAGCCCTGATGGGCGACGATGCCTTCGGCATCAACCGAAGCACCATCGAAGGGATGGTCAACGACATCGCTGAAATCGTGAAGTTGGGCGTGCAGGTGGCAGTGGTGATCGGCGGCGGCAACATCTTCCGCGGTGTCGCGGGCGGCGCCGCCGGCATGGACCGCGCCACAGCCGACTACATGGGCATGCTGGCCACCATGATGAACGCGCTGGCCCTGCAGGACGCCATGCGTCATGCGAACCTCGAAGGCCGCGTTCAATCGGCGCTGCGCCTGGACCAAGTGGTCGAACCGTACATCCGCCCGCGTGCCATCCGCCAGTTGGAAGAAGGCAAGATCGTCATCTTCGCCGCCGGCACCGGCAACCCGTTCTTCACGACCGACACCGCTGCGGCGCTGCGCGGCTCGGAAATCGGCGCCGAGATTGTGCTCAAGGCCACCAAGGTCGATGGGGTCTACACTGCCGATCCGAAGAAGGACCCGAGCGCCACGCGCTACACCACGATTACTTTTGACGAAGCCATTTCGCGCAACCTGCAGGTGATGGACGCGACCGCTTTCGCGCTGTGCCGCGACCAGAAGCTGCCGATCAAGGTGTTCTCGATCCAGAAGCCGGGCGCGCTCAAGCGCGTGATCCTGGGTGAAGACGAAGGCACGCTGGTGCACGTCTGAAGCCGTCGGAAAGCCGCATAGCAGGCGCCTTTTTTTACCGTTCGCTGACCCTGCGTAAATGGCGTTGGCGAGCGGCTTCCATGTAAAATCGCCTATTGTCTTTTTGGTCTTGCCGGTGCCCTGTGCCGTGTTCCGGGGTGCATGTTCGGCAGACCGCCGTTATCGTTCGGAGGAAGTATGAGCGTCGCCGATGTCAAGAAGAATGCCGAGCAGAAGATGCAGAAGTCGATCGAGGCTCTGAAGACCGATCTGGCCAAGATCCGTACTGGCCGTGCCCACACCGGTCTGCTCGATCACGTGCAAGTTGACTACTACGGCTCGATGGTACCCATCAGCCAGGTTGCCAACGTGACGCTGGTGGACGCACGCACGATTGGCGTGCAACCGTGGGAAAAGAAGATGGTGCAAGCCGTCGAAAAGGCCATCCGTGAAGCGGACCTCGGCCTGAACCCTGCCACGATGGGCGACATCATTCGCGTGCCGACCCCCGCCCTGACCGAAGAGCGCCGCAAGGAGCTGACCAAGGTCGTGAAGGGCGAGGGCGAGGATGCCAAGGTCGCCGTGCGCAACCTGCGTCGCGATGCCAATGAACAGCTCAAGAAACTGGTGAAGGACAAGGCGATCTCGGAAGACGACGAGCGTCGCGGTGGTGACGACATCCAGAAGCTGACCGACAAGTTCGTCGCCGAGATCGACAAGCTGGTCGCCGAGAAAGACAAGGAAATCATGACGGTGTAAGGCCGTCTCCCCTCGCCGGCGCATTGGGTGCAGGCGGTGGGAAGCCCGATTCATGCATATCAGTTCCACACTGGCGGTGCCAGACACCGCCGACACGCCGCGCCACGTTGCCGTCATCATGGACGGTAACGGCCGCTGGGCCACCGAACGGCACCTGCCTCGCGTGGCCGGGCATAGCCGCGGCCTCGATGCCGTACGTGCAACCGTTGAAGCGGCTGCGCGCCGTGGCGTCGGCTACTTGACGCTGTTTGCTTTCAGCTCCGAAAACTGGCGTCGCCCGGCAGAGGAAGTCACCTTCCTCATGAAGCTGTTCATGACGGCGCTGCGTCGCGAAGTGAGCAAGCTTCATGACAACGGCATCCGCCTGCGCGTGGTGGGCGATCTGTCGGCATTTAGCCCGCGCATCCAGCTCTTGATTCGAGAAGCGGAAGCCAAGACAGCCGCCAACCCCGGGCTGACCGTCACGATTCTCGCCAACTACGGTGGGCGCTGGGACATCCTGCAGGCTATGCGCGCGTTGTTGGCAGCGCAGCCCGGCATTGCACCCGACGCCATCACAGAAGAGATGCTGGCGCCGTACATGGCGCTGTCCTATGCGCCGGAGCCGGACCTGTTCATCCGCACCGGTGGCGAGCAGCGCATCAGTAACTTTCTGCTGTGGCAGCTTGCCTATTCCGAGCTGTACTTCACCGATCGCTACTGGCCGGATTTCGATGCCGCAGAGCTCGATCGCGCTTTTGCGTGGTATCGCAACCGCGAGCGCCGCTTTGGACGCACCAGCGCGCAGCTCGACCCCGATGTTCCCCCCGCGCTGTCCGCCGGAGCCTGACACATGCTGCTGACTCGCGTCATTACCGCTGTCTGCCTGCTGATTGTCATCCTGCCCATTTTGTTTTTCGCGCCGCCCGCCGGCCTGGCCGGACTGGTGACGGTATTTGCAGCCCTCGCGGCGTGGGAGTGGGGGCGTCTCGTGCGCCTGCCCGGCTGGTGGGGCCCCCTTCTCTATGCCGTCGTGGTCGTCATGCTGACGATCGCCTGGCACGACATACCCGTTCGTGGTGATGTGCGCCCGCTGTTCCATGGCGCAGTCATCGCCTGGGTGATCGCCTGGGCGCTGCTGGCAGGTGGCGTGCGCGAGTTGCATGGCACCCGCAGAATCGTTTTCGCGCTGCTTGGCTTGGTGATGTTGCCGGCGTTTGTGCATGGCGCCATTGAATTGCGCACGCACGGCGTCGCCTTTCTGCTGTCGGTCGCGTTGCTCGTGTGGGCGGCCGATGTGGGCGCGTATTTTGTCGGCAAGGCCATTGGCCGCCGCAAGCTTGCACCGACCATCAGCCCTGGTAAGTCGTGGGAAGGTGCGATCGGCGGCGCCGTGCTGGTTGCCGTGATCGCCACCGTGGCCGGCATCACGCACTGGTTTGCGCCGACGTGGTTTTCGCACCAGTTTGATCAGCGCGGCGCCGTCCTGGCCCTGGTGCTGACCATCCTGCTGGTGGCTGCAAGCGTCGGCGGCGATTTGTTTGAATCCCTGCTCAAGCGTCAGGTCGGCATGAAAGACAGCAGCCGCCTGTTGCCCGGCCACGGCGGCGTGCTCGATCGTATCGACGCGCTGCTGCCGGTGTTTCCGCTGGCTGCGCTGCTGATTTCCTGAGGCGTCCGAACATGATGCGTTTGACCGTTCTTGGCGCCACCGGCTCCATTGGCGACAGCACGCTCGACGTGGTGCGCCGTCATCCCGACAAGTACAGCGTTTTTGCGTTGACCGCCAACGCGCAGGCCGACAAGCTCGCGCTGCTCTGCCGCGAGTTTCGCCCGAAGATGGCGGTGCTTGGTTCGGCGGTCGCGGCGGATGCATTGCGTGACCAGCTCGGCGCAGAGGCCGCCGGCATCGAGATCCGTTTCGGCAGCGAGGCATTGGAAGAAGTTGCGGGCCACCCCGACTGCGATGCCGTGATGGCGGCCATCGTCGGCGCAGCAGGGTTGCGCCCGACGCTCGCTGCTGTGCGCGCCGGCAAGCGCGTGCTGCTGGCCAACAAGGAGGCGCTGGTCATGTCCGGCGCGCTCTTCATGGACGCCGTGCGTCAGCATGGCGCCACCGTGCTTCCAATCGACAGCGAGCACAACGCCATCTTCCAATGCCTGCCGCAGCAAGTTCCGCAGTTCGGGCGCGGCGTGTCACGCATCGTGCTGACGGCATCGGGCGGCCCGTTCCGCACGCGCCCTGTGGAGTCTCTTGCGGATGTCACGCCAGATCAGGCGTGCGCGCATCCGAACTGGGTGATGGGGCGCAAGATCTCGGTCGATTCCGCCACCATGATGAACAAGGGGCTGGAGGTGATCGAGGCGCACTGGCTGTTCGGCGTCCCGGTCGAGCATCTCGAAGTCCTGATCCACCCGCAGAGCGTCATCCATTCGATGGTCGGCTACGACGATGGCTCCGTGCTGGCGCAGCTCGGCAACCCGGATATGCGCACGCCGATCGCCTACGGCCTGGCATATCCCGAGCGCATCGAGGCCGGCGTTGCGCTGCTCGATCTCGTCACCACGGGCGCACTGACTTTCGAGGCGCCGGACCTGCGCCGATTCCCGTGCCTGGCGTTGGCGTTCGAGGCATTGCGTGCCGGTGGTACGGCACCTGCTGCTCTGAACGCGGCCAACGAGGTGGCTGTCGAGGCATTTTTGCAGCGCCGCATCCGGTTCACCGAGATTGCTGCCGTCGTGGCTGACACACTCGCCCGCACGTCGGTCGTGCCGGCTGATTCGCTTGACACCGTTTTTGCTGCCGACGCCCAGGCGCGTCAGCAGGCCGAGCGCTATATCTCGACCGTACGCGCGCAGCTGCCGGCTGCATGAAAGCGCGCCGTCAGAGCAAGCGGGTAACATAGCGGCTTCGCGCGGGCCAGCCTCGCGCGTGCCCTTCAGTGCATCCGGAGAAGGTTTTGCAGACCGTTTTAGCGTTTGTCTTTGCGATCGCGGTACTGATCGTCATCCACGAACTGGGCCACTACAGCGTCGCGCGACTGTGCGGCGTGAAAGTGCTCCGGTTTTCCGTTGGCTTTGGCAAAGTGCTGTTCCGCCGCGTCGGTCGTGGCCCTGACCACACCGAATGGACGATCTGCGCCATTCCACTGGGCGGCTACGTCAAGATGCTCGGCGAGGGATCGCGAGACCCCGAGAAAGACCCACCCATCCTTCCCGAAGACCTCCCACGCACCTTCGATCACCAGCCGGTCTACAAGCGATTCGCCATCGTGGCGGCTGGCCCGGTCGCCAATTTCCTTCTGGCGATTGCGCTTTACGCAGTGCTGGCATGGGTCGGCGCAATCGAGCCGTTGCCTATCCTCGGCGCTCCGCCGCCGGGCAGCATCGCCGCCCAGGCCGACTTGCGCGCCCGGGACCGGGTGATCGCTATCGGCACGGACGGCGAGACGCCGGCCTCTGTGCGCAGTTGGAGCGACGTCCGCATGCGCTTGTACTCGGCCGGCATCGCGGGGCGCGACGCGCTTGTGCAGGTGCGCGGCGCCGATGGTGCCGAACGCACCGTCCGCCTGCATGGCTTGCCGAGCGCGGCCCGTACGCCGCAGGCCGATGTGATTGACCAGATCGGTTTGCGTCTGCTCGGCGGCCCGGTCACCATCGTCGATGTGTTGCCCTCGAGTGCCGCAGCCCGTGCGGGGTTGAGAGCCGGAGACCAAATCGTTCGCTTCGCGGGCCAGCCCGCCGATCAGGCCATGGACCTCATCCGCCAGATCCGGGCCATGCCGGAGCAGAACGCCTCGATCGATATTCTGCGCAACGATCAGCCCATGACGTTGCCTGTTCGCCCTGATGCTGACACCGATCCCAAAAACCCGACCGGCCCGAAGATCGGCAAGCTTGGTGCGCAGCTCAACCAGAAGGTGGAAACGGCGATGATCCGGGATGAGCCGGTCGCCGCGCTGGGCCATGCCGTAGGCGAGGTCTGGCGGACTTCGGTGCTGTCGCTGCAGGTGCTGGGCAAGATGATTGTCGGTCAGGCATCTCTGCAGAATCTGAGCGGGCCGATCACGGTGGCGGACTTTGCGGGCAAGGCGGCAAGCCTTGGCTGGCAGACGTTTGTGAGCTTTCTCGCGTTGATCAGCGTTAGTCTCGGCGTGCTCAACTTATTGCCCGTTCCGGTATTGGATGGGGGGCATTTGCTGTATTATTGCGTGGAATTTTTGACTGGCCGACCCGTGCCGGAATCCTGGCAAGCAGTCCTTCAGAAGATCGGCGTCGCCTGCATCCTGCTTCTCACTTCGCTCGCCCTGTACAACGATTTGAGTCGGTTGTTTCTGACTCGTGGCTAGACCGTATTCAAATTGGGTCACTAAGCCGTATCGTTGCCACCGGCGTGAGCGGGCAACTCAGGGTTTTGAAAACACTCAGAAGTGGATTCCGATTGAATCCAACTAGGGGATTAGATTGATCAGACAACATCGCTTCCCGCTCAGCGTGCTGGCGGCTTCCGTGCTGACCGTCACTGCCGGTCAGGCTCATGCAGTGGAGCCGTTCGTCGTCAAGGACATTCGCGTGGAGGGGGTGCAGCGCGTCGAGCCGGGCACCGTGTTCGGCTATCTGCCCGTGAAGGTGGGTGAGACCTTCACCGACGAGAAGGGCGCCGAATCGATTCGCGCGCTTTATAACACCGGCTTCTTCAAGGACGTTCAGATCCGCTCCGAAGGCAATGTGCTGGTGGTGCGCGTGGAAGAGCGCCCGGCGATCTCGCAGCTTGAGTTCATCGGCTTCAAGGAGTTCGACAAGGAAGCGCTGCGTCGTACGCTGCGTGGCGTTGGCGTGGCTGAGGCTCGTTACTACGACAAGTCCCTCATCGACCGCGCCGAGCAGGAAATCAAGCGCCAGTATGTTTTTCGTGGTTACTACGCGGCTGAGGTGACGACCACCGTTACGCCGGTCGATGCCAACCGTGTGTCGATCACGTTCACGGTGGACGAAGGTCCGACCGCCAAGATTCGCCAGATCAATATCGTTGGCAACAAGGCCTTCAAGGAAGGCGACCTGCGCGACGAGATGCAACTGTCCACGCCAAACTGGCTGTCGTGGTACACCAAGAACGACCTGTACTCGAAGCAGAAACTCACGGCCGACCTAGAAGCGCTGCGCTCGTTCTACCTGGATCGCGGCTACCTGGAATTTGCAATCGAGTCGACCCAGGTGTCGATCACGCCGGACAAGAAGGACATCTACCTGACGCTGAACATCCACGAGGGTGAGCAGTACAAGGTGTCGGACATCAAGCTGACCGGCGAGTTGCTCGGCAAGCAGGCCGAGATGGAGAAGCTAATCAAGCTCAAGCAGGGCGATGTCTTCTCGTCGGCCAAGCTGTCGTCGACGACCAAGTCGATTACCGATCTGCTCGGCACGTACGGCTACGCTTTCGCGACCATCAACCCGCAGCCGCAGATCAACCAGTCGGATCGCACGGTTGCGCTCACGCTGGTGATCGATCCGGGCCGCCGTGTGTACGTGCGTCGCGTGAACGTTGTCGGCAACAGCAAGACCCGCGATGAAGTCGTGCGCCGCGAAATGCGCCAGATGGAAGCGTCGTGGTTCGATGGCGAGAAGCTGCAGCTGTCGCAGAACCGCGTGAACCGCACGGGTTACTTCACCGATGCGAACATCACGACGGAAGACGTGCCGGGTACGACCGACCAGGTCGATGTGAACGTCAACGTGACCGAGAAGCCGACCGGCCAGATCAACCTGGGCGTGGGCTTCTCGTCGACCGACAAGCTGGTGCTGTCGGCCGGCATCCGCCAGGACAACGTGTTCGGCTCCGGCACGAGCCTCGGCCTGGATGTGAACACGTCCAAGTCGAACCGCACCATTGCGGTGACGCAGTTCGATCCGTACTTCACGGTGGATGGCATCAGCCGTTCGACCGAGCTGTACTACCGCACGTACCGCCCGCTGTACTACACGGGTGACCAGGACTATCGCGTCGTGCAACAGGGCGGCAACGTCAAGTTCGGGGTGCCGTTCTCGGAAACCGATACCGTCTTCTTCGGCATCGGCTACGAGCGCACGACCATCGATGTGACGTCCAACACGCCGCTGGCCTATCAGAATTACGTCGCGAAGAACGGCCGTATCACCAACAACTTCCCGATCACCATCGGCTGGTCGAAGGACCAGCGTGACAGCGCCTTGGTGCCGACGCGTGGTCGCTACCAGCAGGCCAACCTGGAGTTCGGTATCCCGGGCGGCGATCTGCAGTACTTCCGCGCCTACTATCAGCACCAGTATTTCTACCCGCTGTCGAAGTCGTTCACGATGGCGTTCAACAACGAAATCGGGTACGGCCACGGTTACGGCGGCAAGGACTTCCCGGTTTTCAAGAACTACTACGCAGGCGGTATCGGCTCGGTGCGCGGTTACGAAACCAGCACGCTGGGCCCGCGCGACGCCAACGGTGTGGCTATCGGCGGCGCCAGCAAGTTCGTCGGCAACGTGGAATTCATCTTCCCGCTGCCGGGTTCGGGCGTGGACCGCACCGTTCGCCTGTTCACGTTCTTTGATTACGGTAACGTGTTCGCCGAAGGTCAGCCGTACAAGCTGGGCGACATGCGTTACTCGACCGGTTTCGGTCTGTCGTGGCTGTCGCCGATCGGTCCGCTCAAGATCAGCATGGGCTTCCCGATCAAGCGCAAGACCGAAGATCAAACGCAACGCTTCCAGTTCCAGATCGGAACTGCATTCTAATGACTGCATTCATCATGAAATCCACGCGCATCACGTTGTCCCGCATGGGCGTGTCGGCTGCTTTCGCCGCACTTGCCGCCGCCAGCTTTGCGCTGCCGGCCACGGCGCAGGAAGCGCGCATCGCTGCCGTCAATTCCGAGCGCATCCTGCGCGACTCGCAACCTGCCAAGGCTGCGCAGGCCAAGCTGGAAACCGAGTTCGCCAAGCGCGACCGCGAGCTGCAGGACATGGCCGCCAAGCTCAAGGGCATGTCCGACAAGCTGGACAAGGATTCGGCCGTGCTGGCCGATTCTGATCGCAATCGCCGTCAGCGTGAGCTGTCGGACCTGGATCGCGACTTCCAGCGCAAGCAGCGCGAATTCCGTGAAGACCTGAACCAGCGCCGCAATGAAGAGCTGGCCCAGGTGCTTGAGCGCGCCAACCGCGTGATCCGCTCGATTGCCGAGCAGCGCAAGTACGATCTGATCGTGCAGGAAGCCGTGTATGTGAACCCGCGCATCGACATCACGGACGAGGTGCTCAAGGCGCTGAATTCGCAATCGGCCAAATGAGGTTGTCCGCATGTCGTTTTCGCTTGGTGAACTTGCTGCGTCGCTCGGCGCGACCGTCCAGGGTGACGCAGGCCTGATCGTCAAGTCGATCGCGCCGCTGGATCAAGCGGGCGCTGATCAGCTCGCTTTTCTCTCCAATCCGCTGTACCTCAATCAGGCTGTGAGTTCCGGCGCGGGTGCGATCATCGTGTCGCTCCGCGATCTGGAAACGCTTGAAAGCCAGGGCCACGCTGCTGGCCGGAACTGGCTGATTGCGGCCAATCCGTATGCTGCGTTTGCTCGCGTTGCTCAGCGCTTTGTTGCGCTGGCGGCGCGCCCCGTTGTGCCGGGCATCCACCCGAGTGCCAGCGTGGAAGAGGGCGCCAAGGTGCCGGCATCCTGCTCCATCGGCCCGAACGTCACCATCGAAGCCGGTGCTGTGCTCGGCGAGCGTGTGCGCATCGCCGGCAACAGCTTTGTTGGCGCCGGTGCCCGCATTGGCGATGACACGTTGCTTCACGCGAACGTTTCGATCTACCACGGCTGCGAGGTCGGGGCGCGCTGCATTCTGCATAGCGGCGTCGTGATCGGCGCGGATGGCTTCGGCTTTGCCCCTGACTTTGGTCCGCAGGGCGGCGAATGGGTGAAGATTCCCCAGGTCGGCCGGGCCGTAATTGGCGACGACGTGGAGATCGGTGCGAACACCGCCATCGACCGTGGCGCGATGGCCGATACGGTGGTCGAACAGGGCTGCAAGATCGACAACCAGGTGCAGATCGCGCATAACGTGCATGTGGGCGCCTATACCGTGATCGCCGGCTGCGCGGCCATTTCCGGCAGCACGAAGATCGGGCGCTACTGCATCATCGGCGGTGCGGCCAATTTTGCCGGCCACCTGACCATTGCGGACCGCGTGACCGTTTCGGGCGGCACCTCCATTACCAAATCCATCACCAAGCCCGGTGGCCACTTCACCAGCGTTTTCCCGTTCATGCCGCATGGCGACTGGGAGCGTAACGCGGCCATCGTCCGAGGCCTGACGCGCATGCGCGAACGGTTGCAACAACTCGAACAGCGGGTCAAAGACCTGCAGCAACAATCATGACCGAAGCAACGAATGCGACGAGCGCGGCCCCCAGCCTTGTCAGCGATTTCAACATCAAGAAGATTCTCGACCTGCTGCCGCATCGCTACCCGATGCTGCTGGTTGACCGCGTGATTTCGCTGGAGCCGCGCAAGTCGATTACGGCCATCAAGAACGTGACGTTCAACGAGCCGTTCTTCAACGGCCACTTCCCCGGTCACCCGGTGATGCCGGGCGTGTTGATGCTCGAGGCGCTGGCGCAAACCGCTGCGCTGCTGACCTTCGGCGAGGCCGATCACGAGCGCAAGGAAAACCAGCTCTACCTGTTCGTGAGCATTGACGGTGCACGCTTCAAGCGCCAGGTGACGCCGGGCGACCAGCTCGTGATGACAGCCGAACTGCTGCGCTCGAAGAGCGGTATGTGGAAATTCAAGGTGTACGGCAAGGTTGACGGTGAAGTCGCCGTGGAAGCCGAAATCATGTGTGCCGTGCGCGAAGACAAGTCCAAGGGCGAGGCATGACGCAAGCACAGAAGATCCACCCGACCGCGCAGATCGATCCGAAGGCCGAACTGGATTCGAGCGTCGAGATCGGCGCGTTTACGGTCGTGGGCCCGAATGTGCGGATGGGTGCTGGCACGCGTGTCGGCCACCATACGGTGGTCGAGGGCTACACGACGCTGGGCCGTGACAACAGCATCGGCCACTTCGCATCGGTGGGTGGCCGCCCGCAGGACATGAAGTATCGCGATGAGCCGACGCAGCTGATTGTCGGCGATCGCAATACGATCCGCGAATTCACCACGATCCATACCGGCACGGCGCAGGATGCCGGCATCACGTCGATCGGCGATGACAACTGGATCATGGCCTACGTGCATATCGCGCACGATTGCCGCGTGGGTAACCACACGGTGTTCTCGAGCAACGCGCAGATTGCTGGCCACGTGGAAGTCGGTGACTGGGCGATCCTCGGCGGCATGTCGGGCGTGCATCAGTTCGTGCGCATCGGCGTGCATGCCATGCTGGGTGGCGCATCGGCACTGGTGCAGGATGTGCCGCCGTTCGTGATCGCCGCAAGCGACAAGGGCGGCAACAAGGCTGCGCCGCATGGCATCAACGTGGAGGGCCTTCGTCGCCGCGGCTTTACGGCCGAGCAGATCACCGGTCTGCGCCAGGCGTACAAGCTGCTCTACAAGAGCGATCTGAGCTTTGATCAGGCCAAGGCTGAAATCGCCGCGCAGATCGCTCAGACGGATGACGCCCCGACCCGCGAGGTGTTGACCGCATTTGCTGATTTCATTGCCGCCACCAAGCGCGGCATCGTGCGTTGAGCGAGCAGCTTCAGAACGCCGCGCCGGTGCGCCGCATCGGCATGGTGGCCGGCGAGGCTTCCGGCGATTTGCTGGCCTCGCTGCTGCTGAAGGGGCTGCGCGCACAACTGCCTGCCGACATCGCCTACAACGGCATTGGCGGTGCGCGCATGACGGAGCAGGGTTTCCAGTCGAACTGGCCGATGCACAAGCTGTCGGTGAATGGCTACGTGGAAGTGCTTGGCCAGTTGCGTGAGATTCTCACGATCCGCAAGGAACTCAAGCAGAACCTGCTGACTGCGCCCCCCCTGGCTTTCATCGGCGTGGACGCACCCGACTTCAATTTCAACGTCGAGATCGCCATGCGGCAGGCGGGTGTGCCGGTGGTGCACTTCGTGAGCCCGTCGATCTGGGCGTGGCGCGCCGGCCGTATCAAGACGATCGCCCGCGCCGTCGACCATATCCTCTGCCTGTTCCCGTTCGAGCCGGAGATTTACGCCAAGGCCGGCATTCCGGCCACGTACGTCGGGCATCCGCTTGCGGACGAGATTCCGCTGGTGCCGGACATTCAGGGCGCACGCACGCGCCTCGGCCTGCCGTTGGGCCGCAAGGTCGTTGCGGTGCTGCCGGGCAGCCGCAATTCCGAAGTGAAGCATCTCGGGCCGACGCTGTTTGCGGCGATGTCGCGCATGCAGGCGGTCGAGCCGGAACTGGCGTTTGTGCTGCCGGCGGCCAATGCGACGCTGCGCGAGCGCATCGATGCCATACGCGCGGAGCATCCGGGCCTGCATCTGTGGGTCGTCGATGGACAGTCGCACGCAGCCATGGAAGCGGCTGACGTGATCCTGCTGGCCAGCGGCACGGCCACGCTGGAAGCGGCGCTGTACAAGAAACCGATGGTCATCACCTACAAGGTGCCCTGGTTGACCGCGCAGATCATGAAGCGCAAAGGCTATCTGCCGTATGTTGGGCTGCCGAACATCCTGTCCGGCCGCTTTGTCGTGCCGGAACTGCTGCAGGATGACGCGACCCCCGAGGCACTCGCGCGCGAAACGCTGCTGCAACTCAGCGACCATGGCAACGCCACGTTCCTGCGTGAACACTTCACGCAGATGCACCTGACGCTCAAGCAGAACATGGCGGAGATTGGAGCGAAAGTCGTTGTCGATCTGCTACGCAGTCGCAGTAAGCTTTAAGCCCATGGCTTCCCGCAAACCCAATCCCGACCAGCTCGGCCTGCTGCTCTCGCAAGAGCCGGCGGCCAAGCGTGCGCGTCGCATCCTGTGCGGCGTGGATGAGGCTGGACGCGGGCCATTGGCCGGGCCGGTGACGGCTGCGGCGGTCGTTCTCAATCCGCGCAAGCCGATCAAGGGCCTGGCCGACTCAAAAATTCTGACCGCCAAGAAGCGGGAAGCGCTCTACGACGAGATCGTCGAAAAGGCGCTCGCCTGGCACGTGGCCGAAGCCACCGTCGAGGAAATCGATCGCATCAACATCCTGCACGCAACCATGCTCGCCATGCAGCGCGCGGTGCATGGCGTGGCCGCACTGGGCACGCTGCCCGATCTCGTGCAGGTGGACGGCAATCGTTGCCCGCAGGTGGCGTTTGCGGTGGAGGCCGTCGTCAAGGGCGATGCGCTGGTGCCGGCCATTTCAGCGGCGTCCATCCTGGCGAAGGTCACGCGCGATCGGCAGTTGGCCGCGCTGCATGTCGAGTTTCCGCTCTACGGTTTTGACGTCCATGCCGGCTATGGCACACCGCAGCATCTGGCCGCCATCGACCTGCATGGCGTGACGCCGCATCATCGCCGCTCGTTCGCGCCCGTGCGCCGTGCACTGGATGGGATGAGTGCGATCAGCATCGAAACCACCGCTGCAGTCAGCGCCTGGGACGACTGACCTTTTTCTGCTGGGCCCATTCGTGAAGCACATCACTTCCCGCGACAACGCGGTGTTCAAGCATCTCAAGGCGCTTTCGGGCTCGACGCAGCATCGTCGGCGCGCGGGGCAATCCGTGCTCGATGGCGTGCACCTTGTCGCTGCGTATCTGGATGCGGGCCACATGCCGGCGCAATGCCTGGTGTCGGAGCGCCATATCCGGCACCCGGAAGTGGCCGCGGTGCTCGATCGCGTCGATCCGGACACCGTCATCCTGCTGGCCGACAACCTGTTTGGGCAACTCACCACCGTCGTCAATGGCGTCGATCTGATGGCCTTGGTCGAGACGCCGGAAGGCAAGTTGCCGCAGACCATTGATGCGGACTGCGTGATCCTGGACGGCATTCAGGATGCCGGCAACGTCGGTTCCATCCTGCGGTGTGCGGCCGCAGCCGGCGTGCGCGATGTGTTCATGACGCCGGGCTGCGCGTTCGCGTGGTCGGCAAAGACTCTGCGCGCCGCCATGGGTGCGCATTTCCACCTGAACATCGTTGAGCACTGCACGTTCGAGAGCGTGCATTCGCGCCTGCAGGTGCCGCTGCTGGCCACGTCTTCCCACGCCAAGCAGGCTGTCTTCGATGTGCCGCTCAATGCACCCGTCGGCTGGGTGTTCGGAAACGAAGGCGCGGGCGTGTCGGAGGAATGGCTTTCTGCCGTGACGACGCCCGTGACGATTCCCCAGCCGGGCGGCATGGAGTCGCTCAATGTGGCTGCCGCAGCAGCGATCTGCCTGTTTGAGGCCGTGCGACAACGCCGCGCGGGCTAAATCTCTCTTTTTTCTGTCGATTACCGGTCATACGGCGTTTTCAAACGCCAGAAAAGTCCCGCATTGACTTTGACATTGAGTAATGGAACATTGGGCGCGGCGCCATCGAGCGCCCTCGATACCCAGACTCAAGGAGACCGGCATGCCGAACCCCACCCTGGCGCGCGTCCTTGTCGACGAACTCGCCCAGTTTCGCGAAATCCAGCAGCTCGCTTACGCGTGCGTCGAAGCCGTCGGCGGCATGCTGCGCCCCGGCATGACCGAGAAGGACGCGGCCAAGCTGCTCACCGAGTGGCTTGGCGATCGCGGCGTCCATGACTGGCTGCACAAGCCGTTCGCGTGGTTTGGCGACCGCACCGCGTTCCAGGGCTTTTCGGGCCTGACGCACATGGCCGGCTTCAACCTCGCGTTCTTTCCGTCGTCGCGGCGGCTGGAGGAGAACATGCCGGTCATCCTCGACGTGGCGCCCGTGCGCAACGGGGTGATCGCCGATGTCGGCTATGCCACGTGTCTCGGCGAAAACGCCATCCTCGAACAACTGCAGGACGACCTGATGGCGCATCGCGAGTTGATCGTGCGTTTGATCCGCGAGCGTCGGTCGATGGCGGATGTGGCCCGTGCGGTGGACCAACTCTGCATCAAGCAAGGCGTGGAGCCGCGCCACAAGGCGTATCCGTTCAAAGTGCTGGCGCATCGCGTGGCCAAGCTCGACAGCCCATCGAAGCCGCGTTTCGTTGCGCGCTTCGGGCTGAATGCCACGCGCAGCCTGGTCCTCGACCAGGTGCGAAGCGGCAAGCAGGAAGGCTGGTCGCCGCTGTGGTCGATCGATCGTCGATCCGAACACGCGCCGGTGCCGGGCCTGTGGGCCGTCGAGCCGCATCTGGGCTTCCATGGCGTCGGGGCCAAGTTCGAGGAACTGCTCGTCATTACCGAAGACGACGCCTACTGGCTCGACGACGATCTGCCGCACGTGCGTCGCTGGCAGCAGCGTCAACTCGCGCAGCAGCGCGCTGCCTGACGCACGCGGAGGCCCATATGAAAACGCTTCTTGAAGAGGCCCCGCTGGCGTTGTTCGAATCGCCCGCAGCGGTTTCGCGGAAAGACTATTCGGAGCGGGCGGTGCAGTCCGACAGCGTCTCGCTCGCCGTCAAGACGTGGGGCAACCCGGCGCATCCGACCGTCGTGCTGGTGCACGGCTATCCCGATAACAGCGAGGTCTGGCACGAGATGGCACCGCTGCTCGCGCGCGACTACTACGTCGTTGCCTACGACGTGCGGGGCGCAGGCCGGTCCAGTTCGCCCAGCGGGATGCGCAATTACACCTTTGCGCGGTTGACCGACGACTTCATCGCCGTGATCGATGCGCTGAGCCCCGGCAAGCCCGTGCACCTGATCGCGCACGATTGGGGTTCGATCCAGTCGTGGGAATTCGTGACGGAGGAGCGCCTGCGCGGGCGCATTGCGTCATACACGTCGTGCTCGGGGCCGTGCCTGGATCACGTCGGGCACTGGATGCGCGCGCGGCTGCTGCGGCCGACGCCGTCGTCGCTGGGCAAGATGTTGGGGCAACTCGTGCGCTCGTGGTACGTGCTGCTGTTTCATTTGCCGATCGTGCCGGAGCTGAGTTGGCGCCTGTGGCTTGGGCGCGCGTGGCCGCGTGTGCTGCGTCGTGTGGAAAAGACCGCCATCGTGCCGCGTCCGACCCAGACGGCTGATGGCGTGCGTGGTGTCTCGCTGTATCGCGCCAACTTCATCCGCAGTCTGTTCACGCCGCGCAAGCGTGTCGCACATGCGCCGGTGCAGGTGATCGTGCCAACGCTGGATAAGTACGTCAGCCCAGCATTGTCAGAAGACCTTTCGCGCTGGGTGCCGCAGTATTGGCGCCGCGAAGTGGTGGCACGGCATTGGTTGCCGGTCACGCATGCCGCACGCATGGCGGAAATGGCTCGCGACCTGATCGAGCATGCCGAGGGCAAGCCGGAATCCGAGGCACTGCAACGCGCGCGTCAGCATGGCGAGCGCAAACCGCTCTGCGGCAAGCTCGCCGTCATCACGGGCGCTGGCGGCGGCATCGGTCGTTGCGCGGCGCTGGAATTCGCGGAGCAAGGCGCAGCCATCGTCGCCGTCGACATCCGTGCCGAAGATGCAGAGCGCACGGCCAAGCTCATCCGCCTCACGGGTGGCAAGGCGTGGGCGCATACCGTGGACGTCGGCAACGCCGAGCAGATGGAAGCCCTGGTCGATTGGGTCGGCAAGGAACTGGGTGGCGCCGACATCGTCGTCAATAACGCCGGCATTGGCATGGCGGGCGGCATTGTCGACACGTCCGAGCGCGATTGGCAACGCATCCTGCACGTGAACGTGTGGGGCGTGATCCATGGCGCCCGGCTGTTCGCCAAGCAGATGGTGGCGCGCGGGCAGGGTGGGCACATCCTGAACACCGCATCGGCAGCGGCCTTTGCACCATCGCGCGATCTTGCTGCCTATGCGACGACGAAAGCCGCGGTGCTGATGCTCTCCGAATGCATGCGCGGCGAGCTGGCCGGGCAGGGTATTGGCGTGTCGGCCATCTGCCCCGGTTTTGCAGAGACCGGAATCATGGCCTCCACGGTCTACAGCGGCACGACCGAGGCACAGCAGGCGCAACTGCGCGCCCGCGCGACCAAGCTCTACCAACTGCGTGGCCTCAAGCCCGAGACCGTCGCGAAAGCGATGTTTGGCGCGATGCAACACAACAAGCCTGTGGTCACGATCGGCATCGAGGCGCATTCGTCCCGCTTCATCTCGCGCTATGCGCAATGGCTGAGCCGGCTGATCGCGCGCGTGAGCATGGCCGGGCATTGAGCCCGCACAGACAAGAACATCCGGAGACCACCATGACCGCGCCCGATTACTTCATCAAGGCCCGCCACGTCCGTTTCGACTGGAAGGACACGCCCATCCAGTGGATTCCCGGCGATCCGTCCAGCACGCACATCATCAACATCCTGAACCTGCTGTTTCCCGCCGGCGAGTTGTGGTTCTGCCGCGTTTACAACAAGGCGTTGCCGCTGATTACCGACGCGAAGCTGCGCGCCGATGCCGAGGGCTTCCTGCGTCAGGAGGCGGTCCATTCGCGCTCGCATGGCGGCGTGCTGACGCATTACTACAAAGACCACGGCATCGATACCCAGCCTTTCACCAAGCGGCTCGACTGGCTGTTCTCCAAGGTGCTCGGCGAACAGCCGTTGGGTCTGAAGATCGGCCACACGCGCTTCTGGCTGCGGCAGCAACTCGGCATCATTGCTGCGCTCGAGCACTTTTTCGGCTATCTGGGCAACTGGGTGCTCAACGCAAAGGGGCTCGACGCCGTCCACGCCGATCCCGTCATGCTGGACTTGTTGCGCTGGCATGGCGCGGAGGAAGTCGAGCACCGCACCGTCGCGTTCGACATCTTCCGGCACATGGGCGGCTCGTATCTCGAACGCTGCTTCCATATGCTGACCACGATCCTGTTGCTCCTGTACTTCTTGGTCACCGGCTTCGGCTTCATGTACCAGCGCGATCCGGGGGCGGGCAGGTTCCCCGGTTTTATCCGCGGCTGGTGGCATGGCTCGCGGCGTAACTGCCTGCCATCGTTCTGGAAAATGCTGGGGGCCGCGCTGCGCTATTTCCGGCCCAGCTATACGCCGCATCATGAAGGGTCGACCGAGCAGGCGCTGGCCTATCTGGAAATATCGCCGGCAGCGCAGGCCGCGGCGCACGGCGGCAACTGGGTGCGTGATCGCGCCTGACTGGCTCGCCCGCCGGCAGAAAAACAAACGGCCGGTGCAATGCCGGCCGTTTTGTTTGCGGGGCGATGCCACGCTCAGTAGTTGTTGTGATCCATCTTGATGTCCTGCAGGATCGTCGTGGCAATTTCCTCGATCGACTTGTGCGTGGACGACAGCCACTTGATGCCCTCCCGCCGCATCATCGCTTCGGCTTCGTTGATCTCGTAGCGGCAATTCTCCAGCGCGGCATATTTGCTACCGGGCCGACGTTCATTGCGGATTTCCGACAGGCGTTGCGGGTCGATCGAGAGCCCAAAAATCTTGCTCTTGTAGTCATACAGCACCGACGGCAGCTTGCCGCGCTCGAAATCGTCCGGGATGAGCGGGTAATTGGCCGACTTCACGCCGTATTGCATCGCCAGATACAGGCTGGTCGGCGTCTTGCCGCTGCGCGACACCCCCACCAAAATCACATCCGCCTCGGCCAGGTTCTTGTGTGATTGGCCGTCATCGTGGGCAAGTGAAAAATTGATCGCTTCGATGCGGTTTTTATACGCCTCGGTGTCGGCGTTCTGGTGAAAGCGGCCGATGGCGTGGGTGGACTTGAGGTTCAGCTCCTTCTCGAGCGGCTCGATGAAGGTCTGGAACATGTCGAGGATGGTGGCCTTGGCCCGATGGACGATCTCGTTTGCCTCGGCATCCACCAACGTGGTGAAGACGATCGGCCTCACCCCTTCGGCGTGGAACGCCTCATTGATCTTGGCGACCGCAACATGCGCCTTGTCGATCGTGTCGACAAACGGAATCCGCACCTGGCGGAATTTCATCTCAAACTGCGCCAGGATCGAGTGGCTGAAGGTTTCTGCGGTGATCCCGGTGCCATCCGACACGATGAAAACGGTCCGGAAAGGTGTCCGGCTGGAAGATGCGGAGGCGAGGTCGGTCATCGAAAACGAGGGGTTTTTCCAGCACGCCGGCAGGAAATCGTGCTGCGGCACGGTAGAATAGCGGCGATCGTTTAGCTAAGCAATTCGGGCCAATCGCCTGTCAGGCAATGCCGCAGCTGCAATCCTGGCAGGGCTTCCGGATGATTTAGCCAAGCGATTCGTACGGCCAGACGACAAGAAGAAAGCCCCGTGCGGATCCGACCGGTTTTTCACTTAGTTTAGGGGCTTGTATGACTAACCTGTCGCAAGACGGCGCCTATGTGCTGCCGTTCGAGCAATTGCGGATGACCGATGTCGAGGTCGTCGGCGGTAAAAACGCTTCGCTGGGCGAGATGATCTCCCAGCTGGACGGCGCCGGCGTGCGCGTTCCGGGCGGTTTTGCCACCACGGCACTGGCGTTCCGCGATTTCCTTGCACACAACAACCTGACCGAGCGCATCTCGCAGCGTCTGGCCAGCCTCGACGTCGACGACGTAAAGGCGCTGGCGGCCGCCGGCAAGGAGATCCGCGAATGGGTCGCCACCGCGCCGTTCCAGCCGCGTCTGGAGCAAGAGATTCGCGAGTCGTACGCTCGCGTCGCGGCCCGCGAAGGCGCTGAGGCGTCGTTTGCGGTGCGCTCGTCGGCCACGGCGGAAGACTTGCCGGACGCGTCGTTCGCCGGCCAGCAAGAGAGCTATCTCAACGTGCTCGGCATCGACGACGTGCTCGACAAGATCAAGCACGTGTTTGCGTCGCTGTACAACGACCGCGCGATCTCCTATCGCGTACACAAGGGTTTCGCGCATGACGTGGTCGCCCTGTCGGCGGGCATCCAGCGCATGGTCCGCTCGGACTGCGGCGCCTCGGGCGTGATGTTCACGATCGACACCGAATCGGGCTTCCAGGATGTCGTTTTCATCACCTCCAGCTACGGCCTGGGCGAAACGGTGGTGCAGGGCGCCGTGAACCCTGACGAGTTTTACGTCTTCAAGCCGACGCTGGCCGCCGGCAAGTACCCGATCATCCGCCGCTCGATCGGGTCCAAGCTGATCAAGATGGAATTCACCGCGCCGGGCGAACAAGGCCGCGTGAAGACGGTCGACGTCCCGGGCGAACTGCGCAACCGCTACTCCATCAACGATGCTGACGTGGCGGAGCTGGCGAAGTACGCCGTCATCATTGAGAAGCACTACGGCCGCCCGATGGACATCGAGTGGGGCAAGGACGGCAAGGACGGCAAGATCTACATCCTCCAGGCTCGCCCGGAGACGGTGAAGAGCCAGGCACACGGCAAGGTCGAGCAACGATTCCGCCTGAAGGGCTCGGCGCCGGTGCTGACCACCGGCCGTGCCATCGGCCAGAAGATCGGCACGGGCCCGGTGCGCGTGATCAACGATCCGGCTGAAATGGAACGCGTGCAGCCGGGCGACGTACTGGTTGCCGACATGACCGACCCGAACTGGGAACCGGTGATGAAACGCGCCTCGGCCATCGTCACCAACCGTGGTGGCCGGACCTGCCACGCGGCCATCATTGCGCGTGAGCTGGGTGTGCCGGCGGTGGTCGGCTGCGGCGATGCGACCGACCTGCTGAAGGACGGCACGCTGGTGACGGTCTCGTGCGCGGAAGGGGACGAAGGCAAGATCTACGACGGCCTGCTGGAAACCGAAATCACGGAAGTCCAGCGCGGCGAAATGCCCGCGATCAGCACCAAGATCATGATGAACGTCGGCAACCCGCAGCTCGCGTTCGATTTCTGTCAGATTCCGAACGGTGGCGTGGGCTTGGCCCGTCTGGAATTCATCATCAACAACAACATCGGCGTTCACCCGAAGGCGATTCTCGACTACCCGCAGGTCGACAGCGACCTGAAGAAGGCCGTGGAAAGCGTGGCCCGTGGCCATGCCAGCCCGCGCGCGTTCTACGTCGACAAGCTGGCCGAGGGCATTGCCACCATCGCAGCGGCCTTCTATCCAAAGCCCGTGATCGTGCGCCTGTCTGACTTCAAGTCCAACGAGTACAAGAAGCTGATTGGCGGTTCGCGCTACGAGCCGGACGAAGAAAACCCGATGCTGGGCTTCCGCGGCGCCTCGCGCTACATCGCCGAAGACTTTGCAGAAGCCTTCGAGATGGAGTGCCGTGCCATGAAGCGCGTGCGCGACGAGATGGGCCTGACCAACGTCGAAGTGATGGTGCCGTTCGTGCGTACGCTCGGCCAGGCTGAGAAGGTTGTCGAGCTGCTGGCCAAGTACGGCCTGAAGCGCGGCGAGAACGGCCTGCGCCTGATCATGATGTGCGAGGTGCCGTCCAACGCGATCCTGGCCGAACAGTTCCTGCAGTACTTCGACGGTTTCTCGATCGGTTCGAACGACCTAACGCAGCTCACGCTCGGCCTGGACCGCGACTCCGGCATGGAGCTGCTGGCCAAGGACTTCGACGAGCGCGATCCGGCGGTCAAGTTCATGCTGCAGCGCGCCATCTCCACGGCGCTGTCGATGAACAAATACGTCGGCATCTGCGGTCAGGGCCCGTCCGATCACCCGGATTTTGCCGAGTGGCTGGCGAAGGAAGGCATCTCGTCGATCTCGCTGAACCCGGATTCAGTGGTCGACACATGGCAGAAGCTCGGTTCGGCTTGAGCTTGAACTAGAGCGTTGCAACGAATGTCGTGAGACTAGGCGCGTATCCTGACGGGTGCGCGCCAACAAGAACGCGAAGTGCCCGGTGGCGTCCAACGCTGGCGGGGGCCGAGCGACATGCCCCCGCAGACGAACAGCGTCGCGGGGGTTTTTTCATGGGATTCAGGGGGGCGGAGTATGTCGGCTCAGACCGTCTGGTTTTCGCTGGCCGTGCTGCTCGTCATCGGCGAGCTGATGACGGGCACCTTCTATCTGCTGATGGTCGCGATTGGGCTGATTGCCGGCGGTCTTGCCGCGCTGATCGGCCTTGCATTTCCTGCGCAGGCCATCGTGGCCGCCATCGTGGCGGTGTTCGGCATCGTCGGGCTGCGGCGTACGCGCTACGGGCGTGTGACGCGCGAAAATGCCGCCCGCAACCGCAACGTCAATCTGGATATCGGCGAGACATTGCGCGTCGATGCCTGGTCACCCGAGCGGCGTGCACGCGTGCAATATCGCGGCGCCGCATGGGACGTCGAGTTGGCGCCAAATGCGCCGGCTACCGTCGGTGAATTCCGGATCGTTGAAGTGCGCGGCAACGTGCTCGTCGTCACGCCCAAATAGCACGCAACTCGTAGCCAAAACAACCAACAAGCTCAACCACGGAGGTTTTATGTTCGAGCTGGGGACTCTCGCGCTCATCGTCCTGTTTGCCGCCATCGTGCTTATCGCACAAGGCATCAAGATCGTGCCGCAACAGCACGCCTGGATTCTGGAGCGGCTGGGCAAGTATCACGCGACGCTCTCGCCGGGGCTGAATATCGTGCTGCCCTTTGTCGATCGCGTTGCCTACAAGCACGTGCTCAAGGAAATCCCGCTCGACGTGCCGAGCCAGATCTGTATCACCAAGGACAACACGCAGCTGCAGGTGGACGGCATCCTCTACTTCCAGGTGACCGACCCGATGCGGGCTTCGTATGGCTCCAGCAACTTCGTGATCGCCATCACCCAACTCGCGCAGACGACGCTGCGCTCGGTCGTCGGCAAGCTGGAGCTGGACAAGACGTTTGAAGAGCGCGACTTCATCAACCACAGCGTGGTCAACGCGCTGGATGAGGCGGCATCGAACTGGGGCGTGAAGGTGCTGCGCTACGAGATCAAGGATCTGACACCGCCGAAGGAAATCCTGCACGCCATGCAGGCGCAGATTACGGCCGAGCGTGAAAAGCGTGCGCTGATCGCCGCATCTGAAGGCAAGCGCCAGGAGCAGATCAACCTGGCGTCCGGTGCGCGGGAGGCCGCAATCCAGAAATCAGAAGGGGAAAAGCAGGCCGCCATCAACAGGGCACAGGGTGAAGCGGCGGCGATCCTGGCGGTGGCTGAAGCCAACGCCCAGGCGATCCAGAAGATCGGTCAAGCCATTCGCACCGAAGGGGGCATCGATGCGGTCAACCTGAAAGTGGCGGAAGAGTATGTGAGCGCGTTCGGCAACCTGGCGAAGCAGGGCAACACGCTCATCGTGCCGGGCAACATGGGCGACCTGAGCACGATGATTGCGTCAGCGTTGACGATTGTGAAGCAGCAGCAGCGGCCGGGCGCGTAAAAGTCGGGAAGCGAGACGGCTCAGGCCTTTTCGCGCATGAGGCGCGCTTTTTCGCGCTGCCAGTCGCGGTCTTTCTCGGTTTCGCGCTTGTCGAAGAGCTTCTTGCCCTTGGCGAGGCCGATTTCGCATTTCACGCGGCCGCGCGTGTAGTGCAGGTTGAGCGGCACGAGCGTGTAGCCGCGCTGCTCCACCTTGCCGATGAGCTTCTTGATCTCTTCGGCGTGCAGCAGCAGTTTGCGGGTGCGCACGGGGTCCGGATGGACATGCGTGGAGGCCGATTGCAGCGGGCTGATATGGGCCCCGATCAGGAACAGTTCGGCGTTACGGATGACGACGTAACCTTCCTTGATCTGCGCACGGTTGGCTCGGATGGCTTTCACCTCCCAGCCCTCGAGAGCCATGCCTGCCTCGTAGCGCTCTTCGATGAAGTAATCGAAAAAGGCCTTCTTGTTGTCGGCGATGGTCATACGTTGGAATATGCGGTGCGCGCATTGGGGTGATGAACCCTGCATGCGCTGCGATAAAATGGTGAGTTTAACAAATCCGCCGCAATCCCAACCGGGGCGCAGCGCGCAAAGCTTTCGGATGACGCATGGCAGACGTTGAAAAAACCGTGTTGATTGGCTATTCGGCCGAACAGATGTTCGACCTGGTCACCGACGTCAAGGACTATCCGAACTTTCTGCCGTGGTGCGGCGGCGTGGAAATCTACGAGCAGACGGAAACGTCACTCGACGCGCGTGTCGATATTGCCTTCAAGGGCATCCATCAGTTCTTTCGCACGCGCAACGTGCAAACGCGCCCCACCCGCATTGATATGACGTTCGCTGACGGGCCTTTCAAGTCGTTCACCGGTTTTTGGATCTTCACGCCGCTGCGCGCGGATGCCTGCAAGATCAACTTCCATCTGCATTACGAATTTTCCAGCGTGATTCTGGAAAAACTCATTGGCCCGGTGTTCAGCATGATTGCCAACACCTTCGTCGACTCATTCGTCAAGCGCGCCGAGGCTGTGTATGGCGAGTCCTGATTCCAACACCGTGATCGACGTGATGGTCTGCTTGGCGACGGTCACGCCGCCACGGCTTGTCACGGTGCAAGTGCCGGCGCAGGCGACGGTGGCCGACGCGGTGCGCGCGTCGGGCTTGCTCCACGGCTTGGACCTGACCATCGATACCTGCAGGCTGGGCGTTTACGGCAAGCGCAAGACGCCGGATGCCGCATTGCATGCGCGTGATCGGGTGGAAATCCTGGGCCCGTTGATCGCCGATCCAAAAACGGCTCGCCGGCGGCGTGTGCAGAAGGTGCGGGCCACCGGCACGCGCGAAGGGCTGAAGTGGCTGCGCAACGAGGCGCCGCCCAAAGACGACGTCCTCGAATAACGATCTATCAGCTGCAGTTGGCGCTCAGGGCTGCCTGATTGCGCTGCACGGCGGCGGCACGCTGGTTGTCATCCAAATACGCGATCGAGCCGTCCGGTTGCACCGAACCGACGCGGCGGCCATCCTGCATATACGTGGTTTCGTTGCGCAGGCGTGCGCATTCGGCTTGCTTGCGCTGCGCCGCCTCTGCCTGCCTGGCTTCGTCCTGTTCCTTCTTGGCGCGGTCGGCCAGGCGCTTGCGCAGCTCTTCGTCGGGGTTGGAGGCCGCGACGCCCGAGGCTGGCTGGCCGGGTTTGGCAGCCGCGCCTGGGTCCGCTACCTTGACGCCCGAAGCCGGCGCGGAAAGCGCTTCGTAGGCCGTGGCCGTGCGGCTGTTCGGGTTGCGGATGATGCGGCTAGGCGGTACCGACGGCGGCGGTGCGGCGTCGCTGTAGACCATATGGCCTTTGTCGTCGCGCCATTGCCAGGCCCATTGCGCCTGGGCAATCGGGCAGGCAAGGGCGATCAGGGCGGCGGTGGCAGGCAACAGGACGTGCAGTCGTTTCATGAAGTTCTCGTTCGTGGACTGCCGACGGCGCGCTGGCCGACCCGACGACGGCCCCTCGACGCGCACGGGAGCCCGGTGGCGTGAGCGCCACTCGCCAATCTACGCCGACGGCCTGGCTCGGCCTGTCGACTCGCCCCCCGGCAAGGCGCCCAGTTTATGCAGACTTGTCGTTGGCGTGCAAGCGGACTGACCAGCCGACGCCCAGGATCAGCAAGGCGATTGCGGCGATCTCAAGCGGGCGTGGCCAGCGGCCGTCGTACGCAAAGCCATATGCCAGCGCAAACAGCGTCTCGAACACGATCATCTGGCCCGACAGCGTGAGCGGCAGCCGTCGCGAGGCGATGTTCCACAGGTTGTTGCCGATCAGCGACGCGCCAAGTGCCACGGCCGCATTGACCGCCCAGAACGTGGCCCAGATACGCCCGCCGGCGCCCATCCATGCTGTGCCAACCGTGAGCAAGGCCACCGTGATCAACGCTGCCGACAGAATGCCGCTCGAAATGCCATATAGAGCAGACCATTCGTTGCTGGAAAAATGCGGATTGCGCTGCAGGTAGCGGGCGTTGTCCAAGGCGTACCACGTCCAGCTGAAAAGCGCGCCTGCCGCGCAAGCGATGCCAACAATGCGTTGCCAGACCGGCCGGACGTTGGTGGCCGCCGTTGCCGCTGTCTGGCCGAACAGGTCAACGTTGATGCAGGCGATGCCGGCAGCGACAACCAGGAGCGGCCAGATCAGCCGGGAGAGCGGCACGGCGCCATGATCGCGCCGGCCAAGCATGGTGATTGTGATGGGCAGAATGCCAACGATCAGCGAGGTGGGCGCAACACCAGCCAGCTGCACGCCAAACGCCACGAAAACAAAATAGACAAGGTTGCCGCTGCAGGATTGCCTGACCAGCGCCAGGCAGTCGGCGCGGGTAATTTTGCGGGCAATGCGTGGAAGGATCGGGGCAGCGGCAATGGCTGCGATGACGCCGTAGGCGAGGTAGCGGCCGAGGGTCAGTTCCCACGGTGAAAAGGCGGGTAGCGCGCGGGGCGCAATAAAGACCATGCCCCACATCGCCCCGGCCAGCAGGGCGCACAATACGCCAATTCCCATTCGAACACTCGCGAGGCTGATTCTGCGCGGCCGCTGGCGGCGCAGGGCGCTGTAGGTGCGTGCGCGAAGAAAAATTTATCGAGGATAGCACGGGTCTCTACAACCGTGGGGCGAATTCCCGTATAATCCGATTTTGCGCCTAGAGGAAATTGCTATGCGTCTTGTCCAGAAAGCACTCACGTTCGATGATGTGCTGCTCGTCCCGGCCTACTCGGCCGTCCTGCCCCGCGATACGTCCCTTCGCACCAAGCTCACCCGTTCGATCGAACTCGCCATTCCGCTCGTCTCCGCCGCCATGGATACGGTCACGGAAGCACGGCTTGCTATCGCCATGGCCCAGCAAGGTGGCATCGGTATCGTCCACAAGAACCTGAAGCCCGAAGAACAGGCGCGCGAAGTCGCCAAGGTCAAGCGCTTTGAATCGGGTGTGCTGCGCGACCCGATCACCATCGGTCCGGACATGAAGATCCGCGACGTGATGGCGCTGTCGGCCCAGCACGGCATCTCGGGTTTCCCGGTGCTGGAAGGCAAGAAGGTGGTGGGCATCATCACCAACCGCGATCTGCGTTTCGAAGAAGAACTGGACGCCCCGGTGCGCGCCAAGATGACGCCGAGCGAGAAGCTCGTCACCGTCAAGGAAGGCGCTTCGCTGGAAGAGGCCAAGCGTCTGATGAACAAGCACCGCCTCGAGCGTGTGCTGGTGGTGGGCGAGGCTTTCGAGCTGCGCGGCCTGATCACCGTCAAGGACATCCAGAAGGCCACCGAGTATCCGCTGGCGTCGAAGGACGAACGCGGTTCGCTGCGCGTGGGTGCGGCGGTGGGCGTGGGCCCGGATAACGATCTGCGTATCGATTTGCTGGTCAAGGCCGGCGTGGACGTCATCGTCGTCGATACCGCGCATGGCCACAGCCAGGGCGTGCTGAACCGCGTGCGCTGGATCAAGGACAACTACCCGCAGGTGCAGGTGATTGGCGGCAACATCGCCACGGGCGACGCTGCCCGGGCGCTGGTCGACCACGGCGCGGATGGCGTCAAGGTCGGCATTGGCCCGGGTTCGATCTGCACGACGCGGATTGTCGCTGGCGTGGGCGTGCCGCAGATCTTTGCCGTGTCGAATGTGGCCGAGGCGCTGAAGGGCACCGGCGTGCCGCTCATCGCTGACGGCGGTATCCGCTACTCGGGCGATGTGGCCAAGGCACTGGCTGCCGGCGCACACACCGTGATGATGGGCGGCATGTTTGCCGGCACGGACGAATCGCCGGGTGAGGTGTTCCTGTTCCAGGGGCGCTCGTACAAGAGCTACCGCGGCATGGGCTCGGTAGGCGCAATGAAGGACGGCGCTGCCGACCGTTACTTCCAGGAAGACAACACCGCCAACGTCGACAAGCTGGTGCCCGAAGGTATCGAGGGCCGCGTGCCTTACAAGGGCTCCGCATTGCCGATCGTGCATCAACTCACTGGCGGCGTTCGTTCGTCGATGGGCTACTGCGGGTGCGCATCGATTGCCGAATGGCACGAGAAGGCGCAGTTTGTCGAGATCACCGCTGCCGGCATGAACGAATCGCACGTGCACGACGTGCAGATCACGAAGGAAGCGCCGAACTATCACCGCGACTGATCGCTTCTCGATCTTCGCATACAAGATAGAAGGCAAGCAGTACTGCCGCCGGGGTGCGCGGGCGCTCCGGCTGAATCAACCGGCGGCCGAAGCACGGGCGGCCGCCCGCAACTGGAGACGATGATGAAAGCGCTTTTGCGACTCGTTCTGTTTCTGGATGCGGCTGTCGCACTGTGCGTCGGTCTCGTCCTGCTGGCTTCACCCATGACGTCCATCTTCGGCGCGCTGCAATTGCCGCAGCCGGAGCCTGCGATGTACGGCCAGCTGCTCGGCGTCACGCTGATTGGTGTGGCTTGGCTGCTGTGGCACGCCACCGTCAATGGTCAACTGACGACCGCCGTGGCGCAGGTGGTCGGGCATGTGAACCTGGCGGTCGCCGTGCTGGTGATTGCCTGGCTGCTGTTCTTCCACCTGCCGGTGGAGGGCGCCGGCCGCATCTGGCTGCCGACGTTTGCGGCGGTGCTGGCGGCGTTTTCCGCCGTGCAGATTCCCGCTTCGCGCCGCGTGCGCACCAACGAGCGCGTGCGCGCACAGAAGGCCCGCGAAGACGCCGCGGCTGCGCGCGAACGCGAACGCGCAGAAAAGGCGCAGCGCAAAGAACCTGGCTACATGCCGCCTCCGGGCTACGGCCCCGGCACTGAAGTCGACACGATTGCCGATTCCATTCCTCCAGAACATGCACGACAAAGTCCTCATCCTTGATTTCGGCTCGCAGGTCACGCAACTGATTGCGCGGCGCGTGCGTGAAGCACACGTCTATTGCGAAATCCATCCGAACGACGTGTCCGACGCCTTCGTGCGCGACTTCGCGCCCAAGGCGATCATCCTGTCCGGCAGCCACGCCAGCACGTACGAAGATCATCAACTGCGCGCCCCGCAGGCCGTGTGGGACCTGGGCGTGCCGGTGCTCGGCATCTGCTACGGCATGCAGACCATGGCCGTGCAGCTGGGCGGCAAGGTGGAGTGGAGCGACCACCGCGAATTCGGTTACGCCGAAGTGCGCGCCCATGGCCACACCCGCCTGCTCAAGGACATCCAGGACTTCGCCACGCCGGAAGGCCACGGCATGCTCAAGGTGTGGATGAGCCACGGCGACAAGGTTGCCGAGCTGCCCCCGGGCTTCAAGCTGCTGGCCTCGACGCCGAGCTGCCCGATTGCCGGCATGGCCGACGAGGCGCGCGGCTACTACGCCGTGCAGTTCCACCCGGAAGTCACGCACACCGTGCAGGGCCGTGCGATGCTCGAGCGCTTCGTGCTGGAGATCGCTGGCGCCAAGCCCGACTGGGTCATGCGCGATCACATCGACGAGGCCGTCAAGGCGATCCGCGAGCAGGTGGGCGATGAAGAGGTGATCCTCGGGCTGTCGGGCGGCGTCGATTCGTCGGTGGCTGCAGCATTGATCCACCGCGCCATTGGCGACCAGCTGACCTGCGTGTTTGTCGACCACGGGCTGCTGCGTCTGGACGAAGGCAAGATGGTGATGGACATGTTCGCCGGCCGCCTGCACGCCAAGGTCGTGCACGTGGATGCGTCCGAGCAGTTCCTTGGCCATCTGGCTGGCGTGACTGACCCCGAAGCCAAGCGCAAGATCATCGGCCGCGAGTTCGTTGAGGTATTCCAGGCGGAAGCCAAGAAACTCAGCAACGCCAAGTGGCTGGCGCAGGGCACGATCTACCCGGACGTGGTGGAATCGGGCGGCACCAAGACCAAGAAGGCAACGACGATCAAGAGCCACCACAACGTGGGCGGCCTGCCGGAAACGCTCGGCCTGAAGTTGCTCGAACCGCTGCGCGATCTGTTCAAGGATGAAGTGCGCGAGCTGGGTGTGGCGCTGGGCCTGCCGCACGAGATGGTGTATCGCCATCCGTTCCCGGGACCGGGTCTGGGCGTGCGCATTCTGGGTGAGGTCAAGCGTGAATATGCAGACCTGCTGCGCCGTGCCGATGCCATCTTCATCGAAGAGCTGCGCGGCACGAAGGCCACGGCGCAGGATGCGTCTGCTGGCCTGTGCGGCGAAGGCGATGTTGGCAAGAGCTGGTACGACCTGACCAGCCAGGCGTTTGCGGTGTTCCTGCCGATCAAGTCCGTCGGCGTGATGGGCGATGGCCGCACATACGACTACGTGACGGCGCTGCGTGCAGTGCAGACCACCGACTTCATGACCGCACATTGGGCGCATCTGCCGTACACGCTGCTGGGCCGCGTGTCGAACCGCATCATCAACGAGGTGCGTGGTTTGAGCCGGGTCGTGTACGACGTGTCGGGCAAGCCGCCTGCGACGATTGAGTGGGAGTGAGGTTCACCTCCCAAGTCAGAAGAAGCCCGCGTTATGCGGGCTTTTTTTCGTCCTTATAGTTGGCTATCCAGTGTCTGCCAAAAAGCTACCCCGAACGGCGTCTACGCCTCCAGTGACCAGCCTTGGTTGTCCACGTTCTTTTCGTCGCGATAGACCCATCGCGCACCGCATGTGGGACACGAGAACGTGCTGACGGTGATTGCGCGCGCGGAGGGCGATTTGATGCGTTGCGTGTCGGTGATTCTGAGCAAAGCATGGCCTGGCGCGCCGCGTCTATGGAGTTCGATTGCGGCGCAAGCCGAGCAGAGTGTCATGCCGATGGTTCTCTCAAGAGCGCATGCCCACTGTGGCGTGCTGACTCAGCGGTGGGGTGCGGGGTAGGTCAATGGTGGCAGATTATCTAATTATTTGTTGACGCGGGTCTGAAATGTCTGTAGAAACCATCTTCGCAGGATCTTCAAGCAGTTACTCCGATGTTCTGGGTTGTCACGCCAAGCGGTGCTTCCTTTGCTCCATGTTTCTTCCTTGATTGTCGTGCCTGGTGAGCACAGGCTCATGCAGAACTTTTTAGGATATCCAACATGGAAACCGGCACAGTAAAGTGGTTCAACGACTCCAAGGGCTTCGGCTTCATCACCCCGGACGCAGGCGGCAACGATCTCTTCGCTCACTTCTCTGAAGTTCAGGGCAACGGGTTCAAGTCCCTCCAAGAGGGTCAGAAGGTGCGCTACGTTGCAGGCGTTGGCCAAAAGGGCCCGGCTGCCACGAAGATCGAAGCGATCTGATCGGTCGCATCTGCCAAGAAAAAACCCCGCACTGCGGGGTTTTTTTTCGTAGCAACATTAAGGTGTCCAAGACGCACTTTGCCGCAGCGTCTGAGGCTCTTGCGGCAGCAGATGAATCTGCTGCGGCATCACATAAACGGCAACCGCTGCCGAAAGCCCCGTAGCGCGCCTATGCCGCCTGCTTGCGGGGGCGTCGCACCGCGCGAATCTTCCCGGTGGTTCCGCCGCCGCAGAAGAACTGATCGGCGCCATCCGACTCGAGACCCGACACGTTCATGCCGGCCGGCATGTCAAGCTGCTCCAGCACTTCACCGGTTTGCGGATCGATGTGCCGCACCTCGCTCGTATCGCCTTCCCAAGTGCCGTGCCAGAGCTCACCGTCGACCCACGTGACGCCGGTAACGAACCGGTTGGATTCGATGGTGCGCAATACCTTGCCGGTGTCCGGATCGATCTGGCGGATCTTGCGCTCGCGGTAGTGGCCGACCCACAGCGTGCCTTCGGCCCAGGCGAGGCCCGAGTCTCCGCCCGCGCCCGGCGCCGGAATCGTGGCGAGCACGGTGCCCGTTTGCGGGTCGATTTTCTGGATGCGGTCTTCGGCAATCTGGAACAGGTGCCGCCCATCGAACGCGGTCCCGGCATGGGCCGGTACATCGATGGAGCGCTGTGTCTTGCCGCTGTCGGGGTCGAGTTCCTTCAGCTGACCGCCGGCAGCAAACCAGACGTGCCGACCATCGTAGGTCACGCCGCCGACGTTCTCTGCGCCAGGGAAGGGGCCGTATTCGCGCACGACTTCGGCGGTGAATCGTTTCATGTGGGGCTCGCTGGATTCGGTTACGCAGTCTTCATCCTAGTCACTTGGCAGCGGGGCAGGGAGTAACAAGGTGGTCGCGAATCCGGGTAACGGCGGCGTCACCCACCGGCGCGCGCGCCCGCGTCCGAAGGACTGCACCTTGCCGGCGGCCGCCAGTGCATCGAGCGCGCGTTGTACGGTGCGCTGGCTGGCGCCGAGCGCAAGTGCCAGTGCAGAGCTGGACCACGATTCCCCGTCGGCGAGACACGCCAGCACGGCGGCGTATTGCTCGGCCACAGGCTGGGCGAGCACGACTACGGCTTGGGCCGCGTGAGGCTGCAATGCGAATCCGTGCCGGGTCGCCTTGATCGTGCCCAACGCACCAAGTGCTGTGCGCAAACGGCCGATCTCCACGCGCAGCCGCACGCGGTGTGATTCGTCGGGGTGCCGGGTGCGGAATGCGCGCGCGATGAGGGCGTCTCGGGCCTCGTCTTCTGGCCACGCTTCGGCCAGTGCCCGCGCCAGCGTGAACAGCACAGGCCGCGTGGCAAGCGGGACGATCGTATCGGTCTGCCGAATGGCGAGTCGGCATGCATCCACCACCAGCGCGTCCGATGCAAAGAGGGCTTCGACATCATCAAGGCGCAGCACGCGCTCTTCGCCGCGCGAGATGAGGCGCGCAGCCGGTGCATTCAAGGCCAGGGCGGCGCGTTCGGCTTCGGCGGTGAGCGTCGGGATGCCGGCCTGGCGTGCTGCGCGTTCGGCATCGCTCAATGCTGCGCGTGCGGCGCCGGTCTGCAAACGTCGGATCGCAATGCCCGCGACGACAAGCGCATGCGCCGCCTGCAAGGCCGGAGGAAGAGGCGCCGGCGTCAGCGCGGCGAGCGCGGCTTCTGCATCGTCCAGGCGGCCGATCAGCAGCAGGCGACGGATGCTGAGATACCGCGCGTGTGCGGCATTGACGTGGTCGCCGTGCGCCTCGAGCGTGGCGCATGCCGTGTGGAGGGTTTTGGCGGGCCAGCCAAGATCGCGCGAGGCGAGGGCGACTTCGGCTTCCGCGACGATGCAGCGTGCGCGTGCCACGGCCTCGCGTGCGCCGAATGCACGGGCCGCGCGACGCAGCAGGAGCTTGGCGCGTGCCAGGTCACCGAGCTGGGCCATGGCGATGCCACGCAGAGCCAGCGCGGCGGCATCGTCGCGCAGAGCGACGCGGTTCAGCGCTCCGAATGGGTCACCGGCGGCGAGTGCGCGGGCTGCAGCCGTGATCAATGAATCCATTCGAATCCCGCCACACTTGTCACTCCCGCCGTTTGAGGTCGGCGCCTAATCTAGCACACGACCACTCACCCAAAACGGAGGCAAGCATGAGTGCAACACACCCCACAGCAACCCGCGCAACCTGGCTGGCAGAGCGCATTGAACTGCTCAAGGCCGAGAAGGAACTGACGCGCCGCAGCGATGAACTCGCGCGCCGCCGGCAGGCACTGCCGTGGGTTCGCATCGACAAAAGCTATCGCTTTGAAACCGAGAACGGCAGCGCCTCGCTGGCCGATCTGTTTGGCGGCCGCTCGCAACTGCTGGTCTATCACTTCATGTTCGGGCCGGACTACAAGGCGGGCTGCCCCTCGTGCTCGATGATTGCCGATGGCTTTGATGGCTTCGTCACGCATCTGGCGAACCACGACGTGACGCTGATGGCGGTGTCGCGCGGGCCACTGGCCAAGCTGCTGGAGTACCGGGAGCGGATGAGCTGGAGCTTTCCGTGGGTATCGTCGGTGGGGAGCGATTTCAACTACGACTTTAACGTCTCGATCACGGAAGACCAGCAGCGCGCCGGCAGCGCCGACTACAACTACGTGCGCGGCAGCCACGTGATGGATGCATCCGACTTGCCCGAACCCGTGCAGCAGTTCGCCAGCATGTGCGGCACCGATGCGCCCACCTACGTGCGCGACCGGCCCGGCATGAGCGCGTTCATGCTGGAAGATGGCGTCGTGTATCACACGTATTCCACCTACGCGCGCGGGCTCGACGGCTTGTGGGGCGCATACCAGTGGCTGGACCGCGCGCCGCTGGGCCGCAACGAAACCTGTGTCTGGTGGCGTCGCCATGACGAATACGCTCAGCAGCGTTGAGCTGCCGCGCGAGCATGCATTGTCCGAGCGCGGCTTTCTGGCCGTCTCGGCATTGCTGTTCATCGCCAGCACGGCGGCGACGGTGGCATGGTGCAACGCCATGCCGGCCATGAGCGAGATGCCGATGGCCTGGATGCCGATGTGCGGTCAGACATGGTGGGGCTTTGCTGCGTCCTTCATTGGCATGTGGACGGTGATGATGGCCGCGATGATGCTGCCGTCATTGCTGCCGACGCTGCGGCAGTATCGCGGTGCGCTGCACCTGGCAGGCAAACCGAACGTTGATACGCAGACGGCGTTGGCAGGCGCGGGATACTTCGCGGTATGGACGCTGATCGGCGTGATGGTCTTTGCGCTGGGCGCGGCGTTGGCACAGTTCGAAATGACATGGCCTGTTGTGGCACGCGTGGCGCCGCTTGCCAGAGGCGCGGTGGTTCTTGCGGCGGGCGCACTGCAGTTCAGCGCATGGAAGGCGCGCCAGCGTGCATGGTGCCGCGTAGCTCAGGCGCCTGGCTGTGCATGGCGATTTGGCTTGGACCTTGGCGTGCGCTGTGCCGCTTCGTGCGCCGGCCTGACGGCCATCCTGTTGGTGACCGGCGTGATGGACGTGCGTGCAATGGTGGCCGTGTCAGCGGCGATTACGCTCGAGCGCTTGGCGCCTGCGGGGCAGCGCGTGGCCCGCTGTATTGGCGCTGCTGCCGTCGGGGCAGGATTGCTCTTGATGTTGCGTGCCACGTTGCCCTGAGGCGTCCTCAACACACGACTTACATCACCGCGCCAAGCTGCCACGGGACGAACTCGTTGTCGCCCAGACCATTGAGTTCGCTCTTGGTGCGCGTGCCGGAGGCCGTGGCCAGCATCAGCTGGAACAGCGCCTCGCCGGCTTGCGCGATGCTCAGGCGGCCATCAACGATGCCGCCGCAGTCGTAGTCCATGTCGAGTTCCATGTGCCGATAGAGCGTGCTTTTGGTCGCAAGCTTCAAGGAGGGCACCGGCTTGCAGCCGTAGGTGGACCCGCGGCCCGTTGTGAAGCAGATCAGGTTGGCGCCATCCGTTCCATGCCTCGGCAACCTTCGTGCAACTGGCGTAAGATGCCCGCTCGATTTTCGATCGCTGCGTGCGGCATCCAAGCAACATGAACCTTCCGCTTTTACTCAATATCGCGACGTTCGTCGTCATCCTGACCGCTCTCGGCCGTGTGAACGCGAGCTGGAGCCTGGCCAAACGTGTGCTGCTTGGCATGGTGCTGGGCATCCTGTTCGGACTGGCGCTGCACCTGATCTATGGCGACGACAGCGCGACGCTCAAGCAGTCGATTTCGTGGTTCAGCATCGTTGGCGGCGGCTATATCCAACTGCTGCAGATGATCGTCATGCCGCTCGTGCTGGTGTCAGTGCTGAACTCGGTGGCCAAGCTCAACAGCACGGCGTCGCTCGGCAAGATCAGCGTGCTGACGATCGGCACGCTGCTGCTCACAACGCTCATTTCAGCGCTGGTCGGCGTGTTCGTCACGCACCTGTTTGGGCTGACGGCGCAAGGACTGGTGCAGGGCGCGCAGGAAACCGCCCGGTTGACCGCCGTCCAGGACAACTATGTCGGCAAGGTGGCCGACCTGTCGGTGCCGCAGCTGGTGCAGTCCTTCATTCCGAAGAACCCCTTTGCCGAGCTGACCGGCGCCAAGCCCACGTCCATCATCGGCGTGGTGATCTTCGCGGCGTTCCTGGGCGTGGCTGCGTTGAACCTGCTGAAGGATGATGCGGTAAAAGGCGAGCGCGTGCTGACCGCCATTGACACCGCGCAGGCCTGGGTGATGAAGCTCGTGCGGCTCGTCATTCGCCTGACTCCTTACGGCGTGCTCGCGCTCATGACGAACGTGGTAGCCGTGTCCAACGTGCAGGACATCATCAAGCTCGGCGGTTTCGTGGTGGCGTCTTACCTCGGCCTGGCGATCATGTTCGGCGTGCATGCTGTGCTGCTCACGCTCAATGGCATCAATCCGCTCCGCTTCTTCCGCAAGGTCTGGCCGGCGCTGTCGTTCGCGTTCACGAGCCGGTCCAGTGCGGCCACCATTCCGCTGAGCATCGAGGCGCAGACGCGGCGCATTGGTGTGCCGGAATCGATTGCCAGTTTCGCTGCATCGTTTGGCACGACCATTGGCCAGAACGGCTGCGCGGGCCTGTATCCCGCCATGCTGGCAGTGATGGTGGCGCCCACGGTGGGCATCAACCCGTTCGATCCTGTATGGATTGCAACGCTCGTGGCGGTGGTTACGCTCAGCTCGGTTGGCGTGGCGGGTGTGGGCGGCGGCGCCACGTTTGCGGCGTTGATCGTCCTGCCGGCGATGGGCTTGCCGGTGACGCTCGTGGCACTGCTGATCTCCATCGAACCGCTCATCGACATGGGCCGTACCGCTCTCAACGTCAATGGCTCGATGACGGCCGGGGCGATCACTAGCCAGTTGCTGGGGCAGACCGATCGCAGTGTCTTCGATGCTGCCGATGACGTGGAGATGGCGCACCGCTGATCTGCGCGTCGAAATAAAAAATGCCGGCCATGGGGTCGGCATTTTTTTGAGGGCGAGGCGGCTCAGATCGGCGTCTGCGCCAGCTCGGTCAGCAGTTCCATGAACGCGCTGGCCAGTTCGCTGGGTGTGGCGACGCTTCTGCGCAGCAGGCCGACGGGCTCCTTGGTGCCCGACGTGGCAGTGTCCAGACGGGCAAGTTGACCATGCGCCAGGTCGTCGCCCGCAGCGCGCTCGGGGGTGATCCACACCGCATCGGATCGGCACGCCAGCAACCGTGCGACGGACACCGAAAGCGTTTCCGTCACGCCCGCGGGCAAGCGCAGGCCGTGTGTCTGGAACAGCGCTTCGGTGTGATGGCGGGGCACCGTGCCCGGCGTGGCGATCACGAGCGGGTAATCCAGCACCGCCTGCAGGGACGCCGATGCGCCCGGCAGCGTCAGCAGCGGATGTCCAGGCCGCACGACCAGCGCCAGCGGCTCTGCATACAGCAACTCGAACGACAGCCCCTGCATGCGGTCGGGCTCGGCCATGCGCCCGACGATGAAATCGAGTTCGCCGGCCTTGAGCGCGGTCAGCAGCTCGATATTGGTGCCGGTGCGCAACCGCACGCCGGCATGCGGGCGCTGCGCGTGCAAATGGGCAATCGCCTGGGGCAGGAGGCTGCTGGCCACCGTCGGCAGGGCGCCCACATGCACGACCGGCGCGGAAGCGTCCGTCGATCCCATCAGCGCGGCGGTGGCCGATTCCAGCGCCTGCGTCACGCCCACTGCATGCCGCAGGAATTGCTCGCCGGCCGCGGTGAGCCGCGCGCCTTGCCGGCCGCGTTCCACGAGTTGCATACCGGCAAGCGCTTCGAGTTCGCCCAGCGTTTTCGATACCGCCGGCTGGCTCAGATGCAACCGCTCGGCGGCGCGCCGCAGATTGCGCTCCTGCGCGATGGCGACAAAGCAGCTCAGATGGCGAAAGCGGATGCGGGACGGCAAGTCCGCTGAGAAGGCACTTTCCATAACTTGGAGTTATCGATTTTCCGATAAGAAGTCAATTTACTTCACTTTTTGTCGGCGATACAGTCTCTCCACGATTTCAACAGGAGACGCCCCATGACCCTGCCGCTTTCCGGCACCGGCGAATTCGCCCAGCGCGACACCGCGCAGCACCCGCCCGCACTGACTCCCGGCTACAAGACCAGCGTGCTGCGCTCGCCGCGCAACGCGCTCATCTCCACCCTGAATACGCTGTCCGAGACCACCGCACCGGTGTTCCGCGCCGACGACCTGGGCGCGCTCGATAACGATCTGATCCTCAACTACGCCAAGGAAGGCCTGCCGATCGGCGAGCGCATCATCGTCCACGGCTACGTGCGCGACGAGTTCGGCCGCCCCGTGCCGAACGCGCTGGTGGAGGTGTGGCAGGCCAACGCCGGCGGCCGCTACCGCCACAAGAAAGACCAGTACATCGCGCCGATCGACCCGAACTTTGGCGGCTGCGGCCGCATGCTGACGGACGCCAATGGCTACTATGTCTATCGCACCATCAAGCCGGGCCCGTATCCGTGGCGCAACCGCATCAATGATTGGCGCCCGTCGCACATCCATTACTCGCTCTCGGGCGACGGCTGGGCCCAGCGCCTCATCACGCAGATGTACTTCGAGGGCGATCCGATGATCGCGCAGTGCCCGATCATCAAGACCATCCCGAGCGAAGAGCAGGTGCGTGGTCTGATCGCGCTGCACGACACGGCGAACCACGTGCCGCTCGACAGCCGCTGCTACCGCTTCGACATCACCTTGCGCGGCCGCCGTGCCACGCATTTCGAAAACGCCGTGCCCGCCCTGCAAGGAGCCAAGTGATGACCACGACCACACTGCGTGAATCGCTCGAACGTGCCCAGGCAACGGCCATGACGACAACGCCGCCGTTCGCGCATTTCAACGAGACCGCTTCGCAGACGGGCGGCCCCTACGTGCACATTGGCCTTGCACCGCGCCAGGCCGGCTTCGACATCTACGACAAGGAATTCGGCAGCGTCCTGACCACGCCCGCCACGCGCGGCGAACGCATCGCGCTGGAAGGCCGCGTCTACGATGGCTCCGGCTCGCTCGTGCGCGATGTGCTGATCGAGATCTGGCAAGCCAATGCCGACGGCAAATACGCGCATCCTGCAGATCGGCAAGACAAACCTGTCGACCCGGCATTCCGTGGCTGGGGCCGCGCCGGGGCGGATTTCGATACGGGCGTCTATCGTTTCGATACCATCAAGCCGGGCGCCGTGGCCGGCCGCAGCGGTACCACGCAGGCACCGCACATCTGCATGATCCTGTTTGCGCGCGGCATCAACCTCGGCCTGCATACGCGCGTGTACTTCAGCGATGAGGCCGCAGCCAACGGCACGGACCCGGTGCTGAATGGCATCGAGTGGGAAGTGCGCCGCAAGACGCTGATCGCCCAGCGCAGCGAGCGTAACGGCGAGGTGGTCTACACCTTCGACGTACGCTTGCAAGACACGCCGGATGGCGGCGCGGAGACAGTGTTCTTCGATATCTGATCGCCGCATCACATCCAAAAGACCACGCCCGGCAGGTTCACACCGCCGGGCGTTGTTTTTGATGCGAGCAACACGACTTTCAGCGGGACGTCATGCGGGCGTCGATAATGGGTGGATCGCCAGCCCGGCGTTTGACGACCCTGCCGTGACCCAGCTCACTCTTCCCGGATTCGAAGCCACCCCGCAATTGCCCGCGCATCGCCTGTTTCTGGCGATCAAGCCTGACGTGGATACCGCCGAGCGCATCGCGCGGCTGATCCAGCAATTGCGGCCCGTCGTGGGTTTCAAGGGCAAGGCGCTGCGTACGGAGCGCCTGCATGTCACGCTGCATCATCTGGGCGATTTCGTTCATCTGCCGCCTGAGGATGTCGTGGCGCGTGTGCGTGCAGCGGCAGACAGCCTGGCCATGCCCGCGTTCGACGCCACGTTCAACCAGGTGGTAAGCCTGCATGGCCGGCGCGATCATCGGCCGTTTGTGTTGCTGGGCGATGAGGGCGTGGGCGGTTTGACGGCGTTTCAGGCCGCGCTCGGCGAGGCGCTCGAGCATGCCGCCGTGCCGGTGCAGCGCGGGCCGTTCAAGCCGCACATCACGCTGTTGTATGACCGCGGCGGCTTTGCGGCGAAGGCAGTCGAGCCCATCACTTGGACCGTACGCGAGTTCGCTTTCATCCATAGCTGGCTCGGCAAGACGCGCTACGACGAACTCGGCCGTTGGGCGCTCAAAGGCTGAGCGCCACGTCGTTACGCACAGCCGTCCGGGCCGCAGACGGGGCCATCGGCTTCGCTCGCCGGGGCAAGCGTGCCGATGTGCTGTGTCAGCGCCTGCACCCAGGATTCCGGCTTGCCAAGCCACGGGCCGATGTCGATGATGCCCAGTCGGCCATCCGCATCTTCCAGCGCAAACGTCGGAAAACCCTGTCCGCCAACACGGTCGAGCCATTGCCGGCTCTGCGCGATGTGCTGCTGCGTGAGCGCTCCGGTCTGTCGCGCGTATTCCGCGTCGAATGCTTCGGGCGATAGGCCGATCTCTGCTGCGAGCTCGCGCAGTACCGCCGCATCGGCAATGCGCAGGCCTTCTTCGTAATGCGCGCGTTGAACGCGATGGATCATGTCGAGCCCGCAGCCGCCGAGCGCCTCCGCCGCAAGGACCGCCGCAATGGGCGGCTCCGAATCCATCACTGCCGTGGTGTCGCGCAATAGGCTTTCGAAGTAGGGCTCGCCGAATGGCTGGCCGGTCAACTCGGCAATGCGGTGGTCGTGCGGCATCACATAGTCGCGCCATTGGGGCGTGACCGTACGGCGATTCGGGCCGGCAAGCATGCCGCCGCCGTGGAAGGCAATCGTGAGGCCCGGCACCGTGCGCGCGGCCTCCACCAGCGGTGCGGCACCGTAGCACCAGCCGCACAGCGGGTCGTAGATGTAATGCAATGTCGTCATGTTGTTTCCTCGGTGGCAGACCAGCTTACTGCGGCCACTTCATTTCGCCCTTGATGACCTTGGCGCTCAGTTCCAGCGATGCATCGCCGCCCAGCGTCGGATACGCCGCCTTCATCGCCTTGATCAGCTCCGCCGAGTTGTCTGCCTTTGCAGCTTGCAGTTCGAAGGTCTTCAGGTAGTCCGCCGTAAAGCGAACCGCCTCCAGCCCCTTTGGCATTGCACCCGTGAAGTGACCGGGCACCACGGTCGTCGGCTTGAGCGCCGTGATGTTGTCCAGCGTCTGCAACCAGCGCAGGCGCGATTCGCGCGTCTGCGTGTCGGCCACCCAAACGTGGTCGCCGCTGTTGACGACCACGCCGCCGGCCACGGTCTTGATCGAAGGGATCCACAGATACGTGCGTGCCGCGTCCGGGCCGTTCAGCTCCTTGATCTCGATGGTGCGGCCTTCCAGCGTGAGGTGGTCGGCGCTCAGCACGTCGGGCAGCACGAGCGTCTTGGGCGCGTTGTCCTTCAGGATCGGGCCCCAGTAGGCGAGCTTGCCATCCATCGATGCCTTGATGGCGGCCACGGTTTGCGGTGTTGCCACGATCTTCGCTCGCGGGAATGCCGCACGGATGACATCGAGCCCGAAGTAATAGTCCGGATCGCTCTGGCTGATGTAGACGGTAGTGAGCGTCTTGCCGCTGGCCTTGAGTTTCTGCACGAGCGCCTCTGCATCGCTGCGCTGGAACTGCGCGTCAATCAGGATGGCTTCGTGCGCACCGCTGATGATTTCCGACGACACCGGGAAGATGCCCTTGGCACCGGGGTTGTAAACCTCAAGATGCAATGGCGCCGGCGCGGCAGCGTGGGCAACAGGACCGGCGCTGACAAGGCCGGCGGCAAGCAGGGTGCGGAGCAGGGACATCGGGGTTCTCCAGGCGGATGTGATTTCTGCGAAGCCGCTACTGTAAGTTGCTTGATTCGATCAAAAAACCACCTAAGATGCGCATATTTGTTTCTCCAATCGATCAAATATGGATCGCATCACGTCGGCCGAAGTGTTTGTGGCGATTGTCGAGCGCGGCAGCCTGAGCGCCGCCGCCGAAGCGCTCGACATGTCGCGCGCGATGGTCACGCGCTATCTGGCGCAGATGGAGGCGTGGTCTGGCGCGCGGCTGCTGCACCGGACCACGCGCCGCATCGGCCTGACACCCGCCGGCGAGGCCACGCTTGCACGCTGCCGCCAGATGCTGGAAATCGCTTCACAGATGGCCGTGGCGGATGGCCCCGAAGCCGATACGCCGCGCGGGCTCCTGCGCATTGCCTGCGCGCAGTCCCTGGCGCAGCAGACGTTGAGCGCGGCCGTGACGGCCTACCTGCGGCGCTATCCGCAAACGGCCGTCGATCTGGTGGTCGACAACCGCACCACCAACCTCGTGGAAGAACGCATCGACCTGGCCGTGCGCATCACCAACGACCTTGATCCGAACCTGATTGCGCGGCCGCTGGGCATGTGCGAATCCGTCGTGGTGGCGGCACCGTCTTACCTGGCCGCGCACGGTACGCCGCGCCGCGTGCAAGACCTGGCCGTTCACAACTGCCTGACGTATACGTACTTCGGCAAAAGCCTGTGGAAGTTCACCGAGGCGAAGACGGGCGCGCCGTCGGACGTACCGGTGGGCGGCAATCTGAGTGCGAATGAATCGATGGTGCTGCTGGCGGCGGCGCGAGAGGGCGCAGGCATTGCATTGCAGCCGGTGTTTGCCGCCGCGCCGCTGATTGCCAGCGGGCAACTCGTGCGTTTGTTGCCCGACTACCTGCCGCAGGCGCTGGGCATTCACGGCGTGTACAGCTCGCGCAGGCAGATGCCGGCGGCGCTGCGGGCGATGCTGGATTTTCTGGTGGACTGGTTCAGGGCGCAGCCGAACGTCACGTGATCCCGGAAGACTTTCCTCGCATTGCCAATAAGCCCAATGCCAGCACGCAAAACACCGCACCCGCGTGGAATGTTGCGGCTGCGCCAAGCTTGTCCCACAGCAGCCCTGCAAGAACGCTGGCCGCTAGCATGGCCAGTCCGCTCACCAGGTTGAACATGCCGTACGCCGTGCCGCGCAAATCGGCCGGTACGGTATCAGCGACCATGGTTGCCAGCAAGCCCTGCGTAATGCCCATATGCACGCCCCACAGCGCCACGCCTGCGACGACCACGCTCCAGTGAGCGGACAGGCCGAGCACCACATCGGCGGCAACCAGCACTACCAGCCCAAGCGCGAGCAGCTTCGTGTGACTCATGCGGTCAGAGAGCTTGCCGAACGGGTACGCCGCCAGCGCATAGACGATGTTCATCGCCACCATGACCAGCGGCACCAGCGCCAGAGGAATGCCGCCTTGCTGTGCCCGCAACACCAGGAACGCTTCGGAAAACCGCGCAAGCGTGAAGACCGCGCCGATCATCACCACCCACCAGTACGCGCGGGGCAGCCGCTGGAGGTTGTCCCGGCGGAGCGGGTTGGTGCGGCGGGCACCGTTGTGGGTTTCGGGCTCGCGCAGGCCGAACATCAGCAGCGCAACAGAGAGCAGCCCTGGCACCACGGCCACCCAGAACACGGCGCGAAAATCATCCGCCCACAGCAGCATCAGACCCACCGCCAGAAGCGGCCCCAGAAATGCACCCACGGTATCGAGCGACTGCCGCAGCCCGAAGGCCGCGCCGCGCAACGCAGACGGGGCAATGTCGGCGACCAGCGCATCACGCGGTGCCCCGCGGATGCCCTTGCCGACGCGGTCCAGCAGGCGCGCCGTCAGCACAATGCCAACCGTGGGCGCGATGGCGAACAGCGGTTTGGACAGCGCGCCCAGCGCATAGCCGAACACCGCCAGGCCCTTGCGCTTGCCAAGGTAGTCGCTGAGCGTGCCGGAGAATATCTTGACGATGAGTGCGGTCGATTCTCCCAGGCCCTCGATCAGCCCGACCGACAGCGCGCTCGCGCCCAGCACCGACACCATGAACAGCGGCAGCAGGCTGTGGATCATCTCGGAAGCGATGTCCATCAGCAGGCTGACGCAGCCGAGCACCCAGATGCCGGCGGGCATCTGGCGCAGGCCGCCGGGCGGCTGGGTGTCGGTTGGAGGGGATGCCAAGATTGGCTGCGATCGCCCGGCGGCAAGCTCAGGCGAACGGTGCAAAGAGGCCGTTGAGCTTGGCTCCACTGGCGGCATCGCGCGCAAAGCTGAACGTCCCGGCGGTGCGCAGTTCTTCCGCCGCCCGCATGAATGCACCCATGGCTACGCGTGCCAGCGTCGCGCCTACGCTGATGCGCTTGACGCCCAATTCGGTCAACTCGGCCACGCTCAAGTTGCCGTCGGCAAAACCCATCAGCACGTTGAGCGGGCGGTCGATCTCGCGCAGCACGGCGGCGATCTCGTCGCGTGTTTTCAGGCCGGGGGCGTACAGCACGTCGGCGCCGGCGTCCTGGAAGGCCTGCAGGCGGCGGATCGTGTCGGCCAGGTCGTTGCGACCGTGCAGGTGGTTTTCGGAGCGCGCGGTGAGCGTGAACGGAAACGGCAACGCGCGCGCAGCCTCCACCGCTGCGCGCACGCGGTCGACCGAAGCCTCCAGCGAATAGATGGGCGCATCTGCGCGACCCGTCGCGTCCTCAATCGAGCCGCCGACGATGCCGGTGGCGCCTGCCAGGCGGATGGTCTCTGCCACAGTTTCCGGCGCATCGCCAAAGCCGTTTTCCAGATCGGCAGCCATGGGCACATCCGTGGCGGCCGCCAAGTCAGCCACATGCGCGAGGATGGTGTCGCGGCCGACGCCATAGTCAGGCAGCCCGCGCGAGAACGCAAAGCCGGCGCTGGTGCTGGTCAATGCTTCGAAGCCCACCGATGCGAGCAGCCGGGCCGAGCCAGGGTCCCACGGGTTCGGGATCACGAAGGTGCCGCTGCGTTCATGCAGCGCGCGGAAGGCGCGGGCTTTTTCGATCTGGGTCGGCATGGGTTATCCGCTGTGATATGAGCCAGGATTGGACTGCAATGCTACGGCGCAGGCGAGCGCATCGTCCAGGCGGTCGTTGCCCCAGAACATCGCGTCGCCGACAAAGAACGTGGGAGCGCCAAAGATGCCACGAATCTGCGCGGGGTGCGTTTGCTCGCGCAGGCCTAGCTTGCTTGCGTCGGACTGTGCCTGAGCGAGGATGGCGTCGACCGGCAAGCCGAGCGCCGTCAGTTCTTCTGCCACGGCGTCAGGCGTGTGGATGTCGCGGTCCTGGGCGAAATTGCGCAGCATGATGCGCTGGCAAAAGGCGCCGATCCACGGGGTGTCTGCGCCGTGCAGCGCCACACGCAGCGGCAGGACGGAGGCGCGCGGAAACGTGCTCGGCTGCGTCCAGGGCAAGTCGTGTTTGGCGCATTCGCGCGCCATGTCCTGCCAGACGTAATGCCCTTTGGCCCGTTGCAGCACAAACGGCGAACTGGCCCAGCCGAGTGACTGAAAAATCGGCCCCAGCAGGAAGGGTTTCCATGCGACTTGCACACCAAGTTGCACTGCGGCCGCCTCGATGCGCATCACGCTCAGGTAGCTGTAATTGCTCGCGAAGTCGAACCAGAACTCGACGGTGGGCGCGGGGACAAGCGGCTCCCATGTGGCGTTGTAAGCGGCGTGCTGGGGTGCGGTCTGCGGGCGGGCTAGGGTGTCCATGCGGCCTCCAACATGATGTCGTTGGCGGCATTACACGTGGGGCGCGGTACGCGTTCAAACGCCTTTCATGCAAGTTCGGATGCGCCGGATGCATGCGTGGCCTGCGTTGCCGCTTCAGCGCAGATCCAGGCAGCCACATCGCGCACGTCGCGTCGAGGGTTGGGCTCGGATTGGATCAACCAGTACGCATGCGTGTTGCGCACGCCGGGGGCGATGGTCGGTACGGTGACCAGGCGGCCGTCGGCCAGCAGCGGCGCGATCAACTCCAGACGGCCCAGCGCGATGCCCTGGCCGGCCACCGCCGCATGGATGATCTGGTCGTGCTGGTTGAAGCGCAGCACGGTGCGCGGCTTGGCATGGCTCCATCCGGCGGCGGCCAGCCAGTCGGTCCATTGGAGCCAGGGGCGGCGCAGGTCGCGGTCGTCAAAGTCGAGCAGCGTCAGGCCGGCGAGCGCCTCGGCGGAATCCAGCGAGCGCAGCCCCAGCGACGGATGCGCGACGGGCGCCACGGTTTCCCCAAACAGCCGGATGGCACCGGGTGGCGCATCGCCGGGTGGGCAATACCGGATGGCAAGCTCAATCCCTTCGTTCTTCAGGTCGACGAGGCGGTTGTTGGTCGCCACGCGCACGTCGATGTCGGGGTACTGCAGCTGGAAGCGCGCCAGGCGCGGCAGCAGCCACAGGCCGGTGACGCCGATGCTGGCCGTGATCGTGACCGGCCGACGTTCGGCCGCCACGCGGATGGCCCCGATGGCGTCCTGCAACTGCTGCACGGCACTGTCAGCGCTGCGGAACAGGCGTTCTCCCTCGGGCGTGAACGCGATCGAGCGGTGCCCGCGCACCAGCAGTTTCACGCCCAGTGCCTCTTCGAGCGCCGACACCTGGCGGCTCACGGCGGACTGCGTCAGACACAGATCATCGGCTGCGAGCGTGATGCTCATGCGCCGGCCTACCGCCACGAAGCCGCGCAACAGGTCCAGGGAGGCCAATCGAACCAGGGGAGTCGACATGCGTTTTCCTCATGCAAGGCGTTCTCAAAGATCAATTGAGAAGCTGGGCAGGGCTAAGTTTAATAAGCCATCGGACGACATTCCAGCCCAATGCATGTTCCACACGCTTGCGGAGCCGGAATGTCTGCCACATCGGAGAAAAAACGCTCATGACCTCGAAATCTCTCACGCAATCGCCCTGGTTGCCGGTATTGGCCGGCGGCGCGGTGATCGGCGTGGCGCTGGGCATTCGGCACGTGCAAGGGCTCTTCCTCGTGCCCGTCACGATGGGCCATGGCTGGACACGCGAAACCTTCGGCCTGGCGATCGCGTTGCAAAACCTCATCTGGGGCGCGGCACAGCCATTTGCGGGCATGCTGGCCGACCGTTACGGCGCGGCCAAGGTGGTCGTTGCCGGCATCGTGGTCTATGCGTTTGGGCTGATGCTGATGGCACATGCAGGCACGCCATTGGGCTTTACGCTGTCGGCGGGCGGGCTGATCGGGCTCGGGCTGTCAGGCACGTCGTTCGGCGTGGTGTATGGCGCGATCAGCCGATTGACGCCGCCCGAGCGGCGCAGCTGGGCGCTGGGCGTAGCGGGCGCGGTGGGCGGTGTCGGCCAGTTCGTGATGGTGCCGACGGCGCAGGGCTTGCTGAGTACGGTCGGCTGGGTGACGGCGCTGGTGATCATGGCGGGGTTCATGGCGATCTTCTTGCCGCTGGCCGCGCCGTTACGCGAGAGAACATCGGCTGCCGCCGCGCAGCAGGCGCAGCAAAGCATGGGTTCGGCCATCCGCGAGGCCTTTGCCCACCGGGGTTTCTGGCTGCTGAATCTCGGGTTCCTGACGTGCGGATTCCAGCTCGCCTTTATCGGTGCGCACATGCCGGCGTATCTGCTCGACAAGGGGCTCACCGGCCGCCACGGCATGGTGGCGCTGGCGCTCATTGCCGCCGCCAACATCGTCGGCACGTATTACTGCGGCGCGCTGGGCGGGCTGTTCCGGCGCAAATATCTGCTGTCGTTGCTGTACCTGATTCGCACGGCGGCGATTGCGCTATTCATCCTGCTCCCGCTGTCGCCCGCAACGCTGTATGCGTTTGCCATCGTGATGGGCCTGCTGTGGCTGGGGACGGTGCCGCTGACGAACGGGCTGCTGTCGCAGGTGTTTGGGGTGCGCTACATCGGCACGCTGTTCGGCTTCGTATTTCTTGGTCATCAGATCGGCGCGTTTCTGGGCGTGTGGCTGGGCGGCGTGGTGTACGACCACCTGCATTCCTACGACGCGATCTGGTTTGGCGCCATGGCGCTCGGTGTGGTGGCCGCGCTGCTGCACTGGCCGATCGACGATCGCCAACTCGTGCGTACGCCGGTGGCGCAACCCGCGTGAATGCACAGTTCAAAACATGGATGGCTTGGGCGCTGGCAGCGGCCGGCGCCGCCCTGATCTTTGCGGCGTGGCTGACCCCGGAAGGCGCGTTTTCCTTTGTGACGCTGGCGTCCTTCTGCGGATAGGGCGACGCGTGAGCCCGATTTGTGAAACAATATCGGGTTAATCACTAGTGGGCACTGGTACGGTTTGCGCGGGAAATACGTCGCTTCTGCGTCGTTCTCCTGTGAATGCCACCGTTCAGACATGACTTACGCCGTCAAGGAAATTTTCTACACGCTGCAAGGCGAGGGTGCCAACACCGGCCGCGCAGCCGTCTTCTGCCGCTTTGCCGGCTGCAATCTCTGGAGTGGGCGCGAAGCCGATCGCGCCACCGCCGTCTGCCAGTTCTGTGACACCGACTTCGTCGGCACGGACGGCACGCAAGGCGGCAAATACACCACCGCCGACGCACTCGCCGACACCGTTGCCGCCGAATGGCCGGCCAGCGCCACGGGCGGCAAGCCGCTCGTCATCTGCACCGGCGGCGAGCCGCTGCTTCAGCTCGACAAGCCGCTGATCGACGCGCTGCACGCACGCGGTTTCGAAATCGCCATCGAGACCAACGGCACCATTACCGTGCCGGAAGGTATCGACTGGGTGTGCGTGAGCCCCAAGATGGGCTCCGAACTCGTCGTCACACGCGGCGACGAGCTGAAGGTGGTGATTCCGCAAGACGGACAGGACCTCGACGCATACGAACGGCTCGATTTCCAGCATTTCTTCCTGCAGGCCATGGACGGCCCGCTTGCCCGGCAGAATACGGCGGCAGCCGTCGAGCTGTGCCAGCGCCGGCCGCGCTGGCGCCTGTCGCTGCAAACCCATAAGATGCTGGGCATCCGCTAGGGCGGGCCGCAGCACTTTGTCCCCGGTTTTCTGCCGGTTCCAGCCGTTTCGCGGCGCCCGCTGCCGCCACCTTGCTCCATGACCAAGACCGTTTCCATCACGCGCCGGCTCGAATTCGACGCCGGCCACCGCATCCCGGGCCATGCCGGCCAGTGCCGCAACCTGCACGGGCATCGCTATCAGCTCGAACTCACGCTCACCGGCGAAGTGCTGCACAACGACAAGGCTGCCGACGACGGCATGATCCTCGACTTTGGCGACGTCAAGCAGCTCGCCAACAAGCATCTTGTCGACCTTTGGGATCACGCCTTCCTCGTCTATCGCGGCGATACGAAGCTCGTTGAATTCCTGAACGACATGGAAGGCGGTCACAAGACCGTCGTGCTGAACGATGTGCCCACCGTCGAGAACCTCGCGCAGGTCGCGTTCGACATTCTCGAGCCAGTGTTTCGCAACACGTTCGGGCACCATCTGCGCCTGTCCAAGCTCGTGCTGTACGAAACCCCGAATTGCTGGGCCGACGTGAAGCTCGCGCGTCCGCACGAACAGGATTGATGCGACAGCGCCGGATCGCATGACCACACCGCACGTCCTCACCCCGCCTGCCGACATGTCCGCCCATGAGCGCGACGGCTACTGGATGCAGCAGGCGCTCGTGCAGGCCAAGTTCGCGTGGGGGCAAGGCGAAGTGCCGGTGGGTGCCGTGGTCGTGCGCGGCAACGAAATCGTCGGGGTGGGCTACAACGCCCCGATTGGCACGCACGACCCATCCGCGCATGCCGAGATGCGCGCGCTGCGCCAGGCCGCCGAGAAGCTCGGCAACTACCGCCTGCCCGACTGCGAAGTCTTCGTGACCCTGGAGCCGTGCGTGATGTGCGCCGGCGCCATGCTGCATGCCCGCGTGGCGCGTGTCGTCTATGGCGCGCCAGACCCCAAGACGGGCGCCGCGGGCAGCATCCTCGACCTGTTTGCAGAAACGCGGCTGAACCACCAGACCGCCATCACCGGCAGCGTGCTCGCGCAGGAGTGCGGCGACATGCTGCGCGCCTTCTTCGCCGAGCGCCGCGCAACCCAGAAGGCCGCACGCCTGGCGGCCACTGAATCCGACGAATCCGCCACATGACCACTGTCCGCCTGATTGCCCCTTCCGGTTATCCGAACGATCCGGCCATCGCGGAGCGCGGCGTGGCGGCGTTGGAAGCGCAGGGCTGCACGATCGTCAACCGCGAGTGCCTGAGCCGGCAGCATCAGCGTTTTGCCGGCGGTGAACTTGCGCGGCTGGCAGACCTGAACCAGATCGGCACGGGCAGCGGCCAGGAAATCGCCATGGCCATTCGCGGCGGGTATGGCCTGACGCGCTTGCTGGACCGCATCGACTTCATCGACATCGGCCGCCGCGCGCAGGCCACCGACGCCATCATCGTCGGCCACAGCGATTTCACCGTGTTTTCGCTGGCGTACCTGGCGGCCACGGGTGGCGTGACGTTTGCCGGCCCGCACGTGTGTTCGGACTTCGGGCTGGAGACGGTCGACCCGTTCATGGTCGAGCATTTCTGGGGCATTTTGCGCAGCCCGACCTACGCGCTGCGTGCAGATGTGCCGCAACCCAGCGGCTGCGCGCGGCCCGGCCGCTATGAGGGCACCCTGTGGGGCGGCAATCTGGCCATGCTGTGCAGCTTGATCGGCACGCCGTATCTGCCGGACATTCGCGACGGCATCCTGTTCGTTGAGGACATCAATGAACATCCGTACCGCGTTGAGCGCATGCTGCTGCAATTGCAGCAGGCCGGCGTGCTCGATGCGCAGCGGGCGCTGGTGCTGGGCGATTTTTCCGGCTATCGCACCACGCCGTACGACGCGGGCTATGGTTTCGACGCCATGCGCGACTACCTTGCCGAACACCTGTCGATTCCGGTCGTCACGGGCTTGCCGTTCGGCCATTGCCCAACCAAGGCGACACTGCCGATTGGCGCGCAGGCCGAGCTGGATGTTGACGCCACGGGCTTTACGCTGCACTTGTCGGGGTATCCGACACTGAAGGCGTAAGTCTTCCGGCCATCCGGGTCACGTCCGGGTGGTAAAATCTCGGGTTCTCCAAATGGCGACCGGCCAAGTGCTTGCCGCGCCAGATCACCGCTTTCCAAATCAAGGTTTCCACGTGCTTTCCACCGCCAACATCACCATGCAGTTCGGGCCCAAGCCCTTGTTCGAGAACATCTCGGTCAAGTTTGGCGAGGGCAATCGCTATGGCCTGATCGGCGCCAATGGCTGCGGCAAGTCGACCTTCATGAAAATCCTGGGCGGCGATTTGGAGCCGAGCGCAGGCAACGTGATGCTGGAACCGGGCGTGCGCCTGGGCAAGCTGCGTCAGGACCAGTTCGCCTACGAAGACATGCGCGTGCTGGACGTGGTGATGATGGGCCACACCGAAATGTGGGCCGCCGCGCAGGAGCGCGATGCCATCTACGCGAACCCGGAAGCCACTGACGACGACTACATGAAGGCCGCCGACCTGGAGGCCAAGTACGCCGAATACGACGGCTACACGGCGGAAGCGCGCGCGGGTGAACTCCTGATGGGCGTGGGCATTCCGACCGACCAGCACAACGGCACGATGAGCAACGTCGCGCCCGGCTGGAAGCTGCGCGTGCTGCTGGCGCAGGCGCTGTTCTCGAACCCGGACGTGCTGCTGCTGGACGAGCCGACCAACAACCTCGACATCAACACGATCCGCTGGCTGGAATCGGTGCTCAATGAGCGCAATTCCACCATGATCATCATCTCCCACGATCGCCACTTCCTGAACTCGGTCTGCACGCACATGGCCGACATGGACTACGGCACGCTCAAGGTCTACCCGGGCAACTACGACGACTACATGCAAGCCTCCCTGCAGGCGCGCGAACGCCTGCAGGCCGCCAACGCCCGGGCCAAGGAGCGCATCTCCGACCTGCAGGACTTCGTGCGTCGCTTCTCGGCCAACAAGTCCAAGGCGCGCCAGGCTACGTCGCGCCTGAAGATGATCGACAAGATCAAGGTGGAAGACATCAAGCCGTCGTCGCGCCAGAACCCGTTTGTCCGCTTCGAGATGGAGAAGAAGCTGCACAACCTGGCAGTGGAAACCGAGAACGCGCGCAAGACGTACGATCGCAAGATTTTCGATGGCCTGACGATGGCAGTGCGGGCGGGCGAGCGCATCGCCATCATCGGCGAGAACGGCGCCGGCAAGACCACGCTGCTGCGTTGCCTGCTGAACGGCGCCGTGAAGACCGGCGTGCAGCGCGGCATCGAGATCGACGGTGGCACCGTCAAGTGGGCCGAGAACGCCAATGTCGGCTACATGCCCCAGGACACCTACGAAGAATTCCCCGAAGACCGCGACCTGATGGACTGGATGAGCCAGTGGATGCAGCCCGGCGATGACGACCAATCGCTGCGCGGCACCATGGGCCGCCTGCTGTTCTCTGCCGACGACATCAAGAAGAATGTGAAGGTGCTCTCCGGTGGCGAGAAGGGCCGCATGATCTGGGGCAAGCTGATGCTCGGCCGCCACAACGTGCTGGCGCTGGACGAGCCGACCAACCACATGGACATGGAGTCCATCGAGTCGCTGCAGATTGCGCTCGACAAGTTCGAAGGCACGCTGATCTTCGTGTCGCATGATCGCGAGTTGATCAGCGCCCTGGCCACGCGTGTGATCGAAGTGCGCCCGGACGGCACGCTCACCGACTACCTCGGCACCTACGACGAATACCTGCAGAGCCAGGGCGTCGAAGTCTGACCCCCGATCTTTTGCCGTAGCCAAAGGGCCGCCGATGTGCGGCCTCTTTTTTTTTGCGGGCGTCCCCGCGAGGCGAACGTGTGTTTCCGATCCGGATCGGTCTCTCACGTGCGGCTTGCCGAGGCCGCGTTGACAGTGCCTCCTCCCGATTCCAGAATGCCTTGGCCGAACGCGGCACAGCATCCTTGCGGCTGCGTTGAGCGCCAACACAGAACAATCAAAACATATGAGGAGACTCACGTTGAAAAACGTACTGACCTTGCTATCGACAGCCGCCCTGGTGCTGATGACGTCTGCACACGCAGCTGAGCGCCTACCAACCATTCCGCCGGACAAGTACAGCGCCGAACAGACCAAGGCGGCGCAGGACTTTCAGGCTGCGCGCAAGGTGCCGGTATTCGGTCCTTTCGAGCCCCTGATGCATAGCCCCGAGGTGATGAGCCAGGCCCGCGCAATGGGCGACTATCTGCGATATCACTCCGCGATTGGCAACACGCTGAGCGAATTGGTCATCCTGATCACGGCGCGGGAGTGGAGCCAGGATTACGAGTGGTACGTGCACCATCCGATCGCTCTGAAGGCGGGTATCAAACCCGGTATTGCCGATGCCATTGCCGATGGCCGCCGCCCCACGGGCATGAGCGAGGACGAGGAGATCGTCTACGACTTCGCGACGGAACTGATCCGCAACAAGCGCGTGTCCGACCAAACCTATACCCGAGCGGAAAAGCGGTTCGGCAACAAAGGCATCGTAGACATGACGGGCATCTGCGGCTACTACACGCTGCTCGCCATGGAAATGAACGTGGCGCAGTATCCGGCACCCAAGAACGCCGCCAAGCTCGCGCGTTTTCCGGAGCCTTGACCGCTGTGCCGTAGACCGAGGACTGCGCGCAGCTGTGATGCCGCGCAGGGTGAACGCCGATTCTTTGCCGTCATCAAGGGGCCGCCAATGTGCGGCCCTTTGTTCTTGGTCTTCGCCGCAATCGACTGAAGCATGTCGGCAAAGTGGGCCATTTATGAAAAAACCGACTGGATTTCATGATTTTTTATCGCCATCAGAATGCATGGTCGTCGCTACACTGGTCTGCATATCCCAGTGAATAGGCCGAGACCTGCTGACGGGGCGCCCTACATTACAACAAGAAGCGCCAAAGTCAGGCTCGGCGAAGTACCAAGGAGACGAGATGACCTCTGATATTGGCGGCCGCATTCGCCTGCAATCCCTGCTCGATAAAGTGGTGTCTGCGGACGAAGCCGCGACCCTGATCCACGATGGCATGACGGTCGGCATGAGCGGTTTCACCCGTGCCGGCGACTGCAAGGCCGTGCCGTTTGCCCTGGCCCGGCGTGCCGCGCACGAGCCGCTGCGCATTACGCTCATGACCGGCGCATCGCTGGGTAACGACATTGACAAGGTATTGGCCGAAGCCGATGTGATTGCCCGTCGCCTGCCGTTCCAGGCCGATGCCACCCTTCGGCGCAAGATCAACGCAGGCGAGGTCATGTTCATTGACCAGCACTTGTCGGAAACCGTCGAGCAACTGCGTTCGCGGCAGATTGCACCGCTGGATGTGGCGGTGGTCGAAGCCACCGCCATCACCGAGAACGGCGGCATCGTGCCGACGACGTCGGTGGGCAACTCTGCAAGTTTCGCCGTGCTGGCGAAGCAGGTGATCGTCGAGATCAACCTGAACATGCCCGCCAATCTGGAAGGGCTGCACGATATCTTCTTTCCGGTGCAGCGGCCCTATCGCCAGCCGATTCCACTCATTGCAGCGGAGCAGCGCATCGGCCTGCCGTCTATCCCGATCGACCCGCGCAAGATCGCTGCCATCGTCATCACGGGGCAGGACGACAGCCCGTCCAACGTGTTGCCCCCCGATGCGGAGACCAATGCCATCGCGGGGCATCTGAACGCATTCCTGGCGCGCGAGGTGCGCACGGGCCGTCTTTCGCCCACGCTGCAGCCGCTGCAGGCGGGTATCGGAACGATCTCCAACGCGGTCCTGCATGGCTTCATCGACTCGCCGTTCCATGACCTCAAGATGTATTCGGAGGTTTTGCAGGACAGCTCCATCGAGCTGCTCGACTCGGGCAAGCTGGCGTTTGCCTCGGCTTCGTCGATCACGCTGTCACGCCCGATCTACAAGCGGTTTCTGTCAGAGCTGGAACGCTACAAGACGCGGGTGATTCTGCGACCGCAGGAGATCAGCAACCACCCTGAAGTGATCCGCCGCTTGGGCCTGATCACCATCAATACCGCGCTGGAATGCGATATCTACGGCAACGTGAATTCGACGCACGTGGGCGGAACGCACATGATGAACGGCATCGGCGGCTCGGGCGACTTCTCGCGCAACGCGCATCTGTCGGTCTTCGTGACCAAGTCATTGGCCAAGGACGGCGACATTTCGAGCATCGTCCCGATGGTCTCGCATGTGGACCATACCGAACACGACGTCGACATCATCGTCACCGAACATGGACTGGCCGATCTGCGCGGGTTGGCGCCGCGCGAGCGTGCTGTGCAGATCATCAGCAACTGCGCTGATCCGCGCTACCGCGAGCTGCTGCGCGACTACGTTGTGCGCGCGCAGCGGCGCGGCGGGCATACGCCCCACCTCCTGGAGGAGGCGCCGGCCTGGCATGTCCGGTTTCGCGACCAGGGCTCGATGGCCTCAGCCGGGCTCACAGGTGAAAGCCTGCTCCCGGAACCCGCCCTCAGCGCTTGACGCACGTCGCAGCCGCTGCTCAGGCGCCGAGCACTTCCTGGCACGTCGCGAGCCACGCGCGAGCGGCGTGCGACAGGTAGCGGCCGGGCGACCACAGGTGCGCGAGCGCCCAATCCATGTCGGGGGCGGTCAGGCGTGCCACGGCCAGCTTGTCACGGTTCGCAAGGTTGGCCACCAGCGGCTGCGGCAAAAAAGTCGTGCCCAGTCCCGCAGCGGCCATCGAGGCGAGGAATTCCCAATGCCCGCTCCGCGCAGCGATGTGCGGCTCGATACGGGCTTCGAGAAAGGCCTGTCGCAGCTTGCGCGTCAGGGAGAAATCCTCGGCCAGCAATAGCAGGGGTTCGTCGCGCAGTGCCGTGAGGGTGACGGTCCTGCCTTTGGCCCATTTCGCTTTGCGCGGTCCCACCACCCAGATCGGATACTTTGCAAACTGCCGCGTAGCGAGTTCAAGGCCGCTATCGCCGGGAAGAACGGTGGCGCCCACCTCCAGTTCGCCGCTGGCCACCTGCTGTTCCACCGTCTTGCCGCCGTACTCTGCCAAGTTCAGTACCAGATTCGGATAACGCTGACGAAACGCGCTCACGACGGGCGAAAAGAACAGATTCACCATCGGTGGGATGCCGACCGTCAGTTCGCCCCGTCCGAGCGAGGACAGATCAGCGACTTCAAGCGTCAGCCTGTGCACCACGCCCAGCGTTTCCTGGCCCCGCGCGTACACGACGCGGCCCACGTCGGTGAGCCGCACCTGCTTGCCTTCGCGGATCAACAAAGGCTGGCCAACTTCGTTTTCCAGCTGACGCACCATTTTGCTGACGGTGGACTGGGTGACCGAGAGCGAACTCGCCGCTTGCGTGAAGCTTTGCAGCCGCGCGGTCTCGACAAAGTAACGAAGCGCTCGGATATCGATGGGCACGGGCGGTCCTTTGCCATGAAGGATGGGAATGGGATTCGCCATGGTAATGAATTTTCCCCATTCCACGGTGCTCAAAAAAAAAAAGCGGCACAGGTGGCCGCCTTCTTTTGCTGCCCGACCGTGTGGGCTTAGCCTGTTGCTTCGTCGATCAGCAGATCGAGCTGGGCGATCACGTTGCTGGTCTCGGGCTCGCCGCGTGTTTTGCTGAGCGCGGCCTTGAGCGTGTCGCGCAGGGCGACGAGTTCCGCCACATTGCCGGCTTTCTCCACCTTCATCTCCAGCAGATAGCCGCGCAGGCCGAGATACCGGCTGATCGTTTCGGTATAGAAGCGATAGAGGCGTTGATAGCCCTCGGCGGCGGGCTCTTTTGAAGGCACTGCGGGTACTGCGCTGGCCGACGCGGGGGCAGGCGCAGGTTCATCGGTCGAGACAGCCTTCACCGTGGTGCTGCTGGCCAAGTGCGGGCGGATATACCCCCCTCCCTCCAGCTCGTCGAATACCGCTTGCGTCATACCGAGCGGCTGAAGCTGCACGAGGATGTCGTCGCAGGTTTTCTCGCCATTCACCATCAGGAGCACCGCGCGGTGACGCTGGTCGAGGTGGTTCGCGCGCGTTCGGATCTCGTCCTGACCTTTTTCGGTCTTCTGATAGATGCGGGTGGTCATGGTCGTCTCCCTCGGCCGGCGCGTCTGCAGTGTGCGCTCTGGTGGCTCTACAATAGTCCGATCATAACCGCCCGGGGGCGACGTGGGCCTCAGTCGCAACCCGGATAGCACAACGCGCAAATCGCGCATCCACCAGAGCGAGACGACCGACGATGCAGCAACGCGACAAGCTTTTTATCAATGGCAAGTGGGTGGCGCCGCAGGGCAAGGGCGTCATTGAAGTGATTCATTCGGCCACGGAAGCCGTGATGGGGACCATTCCCGAAGGCAGCGCGGCAGACGCTGAAGCCGCCGTGGCCGCCGCGCGCGCCGCATTTGATGACTGGGCTGCTACGCCCGTGGCCAAGCGCGCCGAGTACATCCAAAAGATTGCCGACGGCCTGCATGCCCGCAGCGAAGAACTGGCGCAGCTGATTGCCGGTGAAGTCGGCATGCCGATCAAGTTGGCGCGTGCCATCCAGGTGGGCGGCCCCGTCTACAACTGGAGCAATTTCGCCAAGCTGCTCAGCACGTTTGAATTTGAAGAGCACGTTGGCAACTCGCTGGTGGTGCGCGAGCCCGTGGGTGTGGTGGGCGCCATCACGCCGTGGAACTACCCGCTCAACCAGATCACGCTGAAGGTTGCGCCCGCGCTGGCGGCCGGCTGCACGGTGGTGCTCAAGCCGTCGGAAGTGGCACCGCTCAACGCCTTCGTGCTGGCGGAAGTCATTGAAGAAGCCGGCCTGCCGCCGGGCGTGTTCAACCTGGTCACCGGCTATGGCCCGGTGGTGGGCGAGGTGCTGGCAAGCGACCCCGAGGTCGACATGGTGTCGTTCACGGGCTCCACGCGTGCGGGCAAGCGCGTGGCGGAACTCGCATCGCAGTCGGTCAAGCGGGTGGCGCTGGAGTTGGGCGGCAAGTCGGCCTCGGTGATCCTGGATGACGCGGACCTGGCATCGGCGGTCAAGGGCACGCTGTCGGCATGTTTCTTGAACTCGGGGCAGACGTGCTCGGCGCACACGCGCATGCTGGTGCCGCGCGCCAAGTATGAAGAGGTGAAGGCGCTGGCCGCACAGTTTGCCGCTGCGTACGTGCCGGGCGATCCGGCGCAGGAAAGCACGCGCCTGGGGCCGCTCATCTCTGCCGTGCAGCGCGACCGCGTGCTGGGCTACATCCGCAAGGGGCTGGAGGAGGGCGCAGAACTCATTACCGGCGGCGCCGACACGCCCGAAGGCCTGACCACCGGTTACTTCGTCAAGCCGACGGTGCTGGGCAACGTCAAGACCACCGACACCGTCGCGCGCGAAGAAATCTTCGGCCCTGTGCTGACCGTCATCTGCTACGACGACGAGGAAGAGGCCGTCCGGATTGCCAACGACAGCATCTACGGCCTGGGCGGCGGTGTGTGGTCGGGCGACGAGGCCCGGGCGATTCGGGTGGCGCGGCGCATCCGCACGGGCCAGGTCAATATCAACGGCGGGCCGTTCAACATGCAGGCACCGTTTGGCGGCTACAAGCAATCCGGCAACGGGCGGGAAAACGGCAAGTACGGCCTGGAGGAGTTCCTGGAGTACAAGGCGCTGCAACTCAATCCCGCCAAGACGGCCTGATCTGCCCCACGTGCAGCACCAATGAAAAACCCGGCCTCGGCCGGGTTTTTTGCGTTTGACGCCCTCCGCCTACTTGCGGCTGCCGTCAGCGTTGTAGCCCTGGGCGGTGCCTTCGGCCAGGATGCGCGTCCAGACCGCGTTGCGCTCTTCGTCGGTCATGAAGACCCAGTTGCTGACCTCCAGTTGCGTGCGCCCGCAGCCCTGGCAAACCTCGTCGAAGAGCGTCGAGCAGATGCCGATGCAGGGGCTGTCTGGGCGGCCCAGCAGGGTGCTGTCGGAAGCACTGGTTGCGTCGTCTGGCATGGGGCTGAAAGCGGTCGATTCGGTCATGGCCGGTATTTTACCGGCTTCGGCCGGACGTCAGCTGCACGGCGGTTCCCCCGTGCGCTGGCTGACATGATCGGCCGCCTTGGATAGCGCCAGTGCGGAATTGACCAGCGCGATATGCGAAAACGCTTGCGGGAAGTTGCCAACGAGCCGACGCAGGCGTGGGTCGTATTCTTCAGCCAGCAGGCCCACGTCATTGCGCAGCGCCAGCAGCTTGGTAAAGAGCGCGCGCGCTTCGTCATGGCGGCCCTGCATGACGAGGTTGTCGACGTACCAGAAGCTGCAGGCAAGGAATACGCCTTCGCCCTCGGGCAGGCCGTCGGTCGCCGCTTCGGTGCGGTAGCGGCGCACGAGGCCATCGACGAGCAGGTCTTCTTCGATGGCCTTGACCGTGCCCTGGATGCGCGGGTCGGATGCCGGCAGAAAACCCACCAGCGGCAGCATGAGAAGCGCGGCATCCAGTTCGTCGCTGTCGTAGCTCTGCACGAAGCAGCCACGCGCGGCGTTGTAGCCGTGGGCACAGACCTCTGCGTGGATGCTGTCGCGCACGACGCGCCAGCGCTCTACCGGGCCATCAACGTTGAATTGCTCGATGGTTTTGACGGCGCGGTCGAACGCCACCCACGCCATGACCTTGGAGTGCGTGAAATGGCGCGAGGGGCCGCGGACTTCCCAGATGCCCTGGTCCGGCGTTTGCCAGATGCTTTCCAGATGCGTCATCAGCGCAACCTGCAGGCGCCACGAGGCATCGTCGCCGTCGAGGCCACCTTTGCGAGCGATGAAGAGGGCGTCCATCAACTCGCCATACACATCGAGCTGCAGTTGCTGCGCGGCCGCATTGCCCACGCGCACGGGCTGGGCGCCCTCGTAGCCGGGCAGCCAGGGGACGGTCCATTCGCCCAGGCGGCGCTCCCCGGCAATGCCGTACATGATCTGCACTTGCGCCGGGCTGCCGGCAATCGCGCGTTCGAGCCATTGGCGCCAGCTGCGGGCCTCGTCGTAGAAGCCGGCGTTCATCAGCGCGAGCAGCGTGAGGGTGGCGTCGCGCAGCCAGCAGTAGCGGTAATCCCAGTTGCGCACGCCTCCAAGCTGTTCCGGCAACGACGTTGTGGGCGCGGCCACGACACCGCCGGTGCGGTGGTACGTGAGCGCCTTGAGCGTGATCAGGGAGCGCTCTACGGCTTCGGTCCATTCGCCTGCGCCGTGGCAGCGGCCACCCCATGCGCGCCAGCGCGCCTCGATGTCGACCTGGGCTTCCAACGCGTCGATCGATGCCGGTAACGGCAGGTGCGACGGCGAATGCGTGAGTACAAACGGGACCGCTTCGCCTTCGCTTACCGTGAAATCGGCCACGGTGGAAAGGTTTTCGCCGCGGATGGGGGCGGCGGTGCGCACTGTCGTCATGTTGGGCCCGGCCACGGCCCGCAGCACGCAATCGGGCATGTCGCACGGGCCGTCAGCCGGGGCGCCCGTCACTTCGGACACGCGGCTGACCCACGGTACAGACGCGCCGTAGTCGAACCGCAGGGTCAGGTCCATGCGCATATCGACGGTGCCGGAGAGCCCGCGCACGATGCGGATGAGGTCGGAGGTGTCGTCCCGTGCGCCGGCGGTGCCGGGCAGACGGGCCGTCATCAGGTCGGTCACGCTGGCGGAACCGGTGTCGGTTTCGAAGACGGTCTCCAGCACGAGCGTGCCAGGCAGGTAGCGCCGGCGCGTGGCGCGGACCTCGCCTTGCGGTGCGATGCGCCATCGGCCGTGGTCCGGCGTGCCGAGCAGCGCGGCAAAACAGGCGCCTGAATCGAACCGTGGCCAGCAGAGCCAATCGATGGAGCCGTCACGCGAAACCAGTGCCGCGGTTTCACAATCGCCAATCAACGCGTAATCTTCGATTCTTGAGGGCATTGCACTCCACTCCAAGACTTCAACGAGGCCTGACCATGCATGACAGCACCCGCATCCTGCTTGAATACAACGCCGGGCGTGATCCCGAAAGGCTTACCCGAAAACTGGATGCCATTGCCGCCGACCCGTTTTCATTTTTTCGCGGCACCAACAACCTGTACGCCGCGTCTCTGGCCGATGCCGCCTTGCTGCACGACGCGCCCCGCACGCTGGTCTGCGGCGACCTGCACCTTGAAAACTTCGGCAGCTTCAAGGGCGACAACGGCCTCGTCTACTTCGACATGAACGACTTTGACGAAGCCTTGGCGGCGCCGTTCACCGTCGACCTCGTGCGCGTGCTGTCGAGCCTGCAGGTGGCGTCATTCGGCTGGAAGCTGGCCGATGAAGACGCTCATAACCTGTGCCGGCGCTTTCTTGACACGTATGCGGCCGCGCTGGTGGAAGGCAAGCCCCGCTGGGTGGAGCGGGCAACCGCCACGGGCATCGTGCGCGATCTGTTGCGTGCCTTGCGCAAACGCAACCGCGCGGCCTACCTCGCGCAGCGCACCGAGCGCGTCGGCAACCGCATCTCGCTGCGCATTGACGGCCGCCGCACATTGCGTGCCAGCAAGGACGAGGCCCGCCGCGCGCGGCGCATTCTCGAGGCGTACGGACAGCAGGGCAACGGCCAGCGTTTCGTTGCCGTCGACGTAGCCCGGCGGATTGCCGGTACGGGCAGCCTGGGGCTTGAGCGTTATTCCGTGCTGGCTCGCCCCGAAAACGACCCCGCCACCCTGCGCCTGATCGACATCAAGCTGTCGATTCCGAGCGTATGGGCCGGCGTGCTGGGCAGCGCCTGCAGCGTGGCACCCTGGCATAGCGAGGCAGGGCGCGTTGTCGATATCCAGCGCGTTTCGCAGGCCATTTCGCCCGCGCTGCTGCGCGGCGTCGTCTACGGCGCCAAGGGCGAAAAGCCGAAGTCGTACGTCGTCAAGAGCCTGCAGCCGACGGCCGACCGTGTCGCGCTCGGCTCGGGCAAGAACGTGGTCGCCAATCTGGACGATGCACTGCAGACCATGGCGCACGTGGCGGCCTGGTGCCATCTGCGCGGCTGTGGCCGCCACGGGACGGATCTCGTGGAGAAGGTGCAGGACTACGCGGCCGGCACGGCGTGGCGCAAATCGGCGCTGAAGCTGGCGGTGCACGGCCGCAAGGTGTCGTTGAAGCAATGGGCCGAGTTTGCTGAGGACTACCGCCAGGCGCGTGGTGACAGGGCCGCTTAAGTGCGTGCCGTCAGTGCGGGATAGCGGGCCATTGACTTCAGGCCCGCGAGACCTATTTGAAAACCCTCTGAGACTGCAATGAAAAACCTCGACAACCCATCGCATGATCGCGAGGTGGGCGTTGCCGACGGCACGCAAGACACGACGCGTATCGACGACACCCGCATCGGTGCGGTGCGTCCGCTGATTTCTCCGGCGCTGCTGCTGGACGAGCTGCCCGTGCCGGCCGATACGCAGACGCTCGTTGAAGACACCCGCCGTGCCATCAGCAACATCCTGCACGGCCGTGACGATCGGCTGCTGCTGATCGTCGGCCCGTGCTCGATCCACGATCACGATCAGGCGCTCGATTACGCGCGCCACCTCAAGGCTGCCGCAGATGCACTGAAGGACGACCTGCTGATCGTGATGCGCGTCTACTTCGAGAAGCCGCGCACGACGGTCGGTTGGAAGGGATACATCAACGACCCGCGCCTGGACGGCAGCTTCCGCATCAATGAAGGGCTGCGGGCTGCGCGGCAACTGCTGCTCGACGTCAACGCGCTCGGGCTGCCCGCCGCGACCGAATTTCTCGACCTGCTGAGCCCGCAATACATTGCCGACCTCATCGCATGGGGCGCGATCGGCGCGCGCACGACAGAAAGCCAGAGCCATCGGCAGCTCGCCTCAGGCTTGAGCTGCCCCATCGGTTTCAAGAACGGCACGGACGGCGGCGTGCAGGTTGCCTCGGACGCGATCATCGCGGCGCGCGCCAGCCATGCGTTCATGGGGATGACGAAGATGGGCATGGCCGCGATCTTCGAGACACGCGGCAACGACGACGCGCACGTAATCCTGCGCGGCGGCAAGGGCGGGCCGAACTACGGCAGCGAGCACATCGAGGCGGCCTGCGCGGCGCTGCGCGCGGCAAAGTTGCGCGAACAGGTCATGGTGGACTGCTCGCACGCGAACTCAAACAAGTCGCATGAACGTCAGATCGACGTTGCGCAAGATCTGGCGCGGCAACTCTCGCAGGGCGAGCGCCGGATCGTCGGCGTGATGGTCGAAAGCAACCTTGAAGCAGGGCGCCAAGACCTGAAACCGGGTGTGCCGCTCAAGTACGGCGTGTCGATCACCGATGCGTGCCTGAGCTGGACCCAGACGGAGCCCGTACTCGACATACTCGCCGAGGCGGTGCGGCATCGGCGCGCGTATTCGTACGACGGGTAACGTGACGGCGGCAGGTTCGGGCTTGTCGCATTGTCCTAATCCTTGATGTAGCTCGGCGTCTCACTGTCATTTCACTGATGGCCAGCCGCTGCATATGCGCATGCGGCTCGGTCAGGCATTGTGTTTTGGCCCCAAGCCGGGTGATCTGCACATCTTCCAACGGGCATTCGACAATCAACCCGCCCTAGATGAAGCAGGCCGCAGCAGTGTATTCGCCTCTTCGCCCTTAAGTTGATCGACTCCGCAGCCGATAGTGCCCAGGTAGCCGGCCGCCTGGCGCGATGGTCGCGCCGCGTGAAGAGCCGTGCACGCCACTCTCGCCGCGCCCATGTCCGCTCGCCTGACCATCCGCACCCGCCTGGTGCTTTCGGTTTCCATACTGTTCCTGCTCGCCTTGCTGATTGGCGTGGCCGGCTTGCTGGGGCTGCGCGATGCCAACCGCGCGCATGAGCAGACCTTTACCAACCAGTTTCCGTCCGCACTCGCGCTGGGCGAATCCGATCTGAGCCTGACGCGTGCCCGCACCGCGCTCGACAAGGCGATGCTGTATCCGGATGACAAGGGTGCGATGCAGTTGCTGGATCGTACGGAAGAACTCATCGTCCGCTCCGATGAAGCGTGGAAGAAATACCTGTCGCTGCCGCGCGACGACGAAGAGGAACGCCTGGCCAAGGACGTCGCCACCAAGCGCGACGCGGCTTCCGCCAGCCTGCGCGACATCATCAAGGCGCTTCGTGCTGGGGATCGCGCAACGGCGGACAAGATCATGGAAAAGGGCGTGTCCAAGGCCTTCCGTGATGCCAATGATTCGAGCCTCGCACTGAGCAAGAAGCAGTTGGCGTTTTCCAAGGCCAACTATGACGAATCGCGCGACGCTTACGCGCGCTTCCGCCTGATCATGATTGCCGCCATCGTCCTCGCGCTGGTCGTGGCGCTTTGGTGCGCGTGGTCGCTGCTGCATGCAATCGTCGGGCCGCTGAACGCCGCGCTGGCGCAGTTCGACCGCATTGCCGCGGGTGACCTGACCGAGCGTGTGCGCATCGATCGTCAGGACGAAATGGGCCGCCTGCTCGAAGGCCTGGCCCGCATGCAGACCGCACTGACCGATACCGTGCGCCGGGTGCGCACGGGCTCCGAGTCGATCGGTGCCGCCACCAAGCAGATTGCCGCCGGCAATGCAGACTTGTCGCAACGCACGGAAGAGCAGGCCAGCTCGCTGGAAGAAACCGCTTCCAGCATGGAAGAGATGACCTCCATCGTGCGCCAGAACGCCGACAACGCGCGCCAGGCCAGCCAGTTGGCCGACAGCGCATCGGAAGTCGCCAGCCAGGGCGGCGCCGTGGTGACCGATGTGGTGGCGACCATGCGCGAGATCAGCGCGTCGTCGCGCACAGTGTCGGAAATCATTGGCGTGATTGACGGCATTGCGTTCCAGACCAACATCCTGGCGCTCAACGCCGCCGTGGAAGCCGCCCGTGCCGGCGAGCAAGGTCGCGGCTTTGCCGTGGTGGCCGGCGAGGTGCGCAACCTTGCGCAGCGTAGCGCCGCAGCCGCGAAGGAAATCAAGGAAATGATCGAGGCGTCGCTCTCCAAGGTGGAGACCGGCAGCGCGCTGGCCGAACGCGCGGGCAGCACGATGGAAGACATCGTGTCGTCCATTCGCCGCGTGACCGACATCATGGGCGAAATTGCCGCCGCCTCGAATGAGCAAAGCTCGGGCATCGAGCAGGTCAACAAGGCCGTCACGCTCATGGATGAAGCCACCCAACAAAACGCGGCGCTGGTGGAGCAGGCCGCAGCCGCGGCTGAATCGCTGGAAGAACAGGCCCAGGCCCTGAACGCCGCCATCGCCGCATTCCGCCTCGCTTGATATTGGCCCCGTCGACGCGCGGGGCATCCTGAATACTTGCCTTGAACGCCATTTCGGTTGATATAACCGACGGGTCCATTCAAGGAGTCGCCTCATGCCGTTCATCATTGCCGCGCTCGCGTTGGTTGGTCTGCTGATCTACGGCGCGCTCCGGCTGTATGCGGGCGTTGCCGCGGCATACGGCGCGGTGGCGGGCGGCGCGGCGGTGCTGCTGGCTGTGGCGCTGCTGGCCGGCGCAGTCGTTACTTTCATCCGGCGTTATCGCGCCGTTCATGGCGTGAACGTGAAAGGCCAGCGAATTGTGTCGCTCAGTGCAAGCTGGGGGCAGGTCGCGGTCGATGCCGAACAAAAGCGCGGGACGCTGCAGTTGCACGGGCAGGGCGCCCGTTTTCTCTTTGCCGATATTGTCGGCGCCGACGCGGTCGAGCGCGAGGGCGCCTGGACGCTGGTGCTACGCCTGAAGCATCAGGCGCAGGCCGATTGGCTGATCCCGATGCGCAACCGCCGGGAAGCGCACCGCTGGGCGAAGATCTTCGCGCTGGCGGCGAGCCAGGAACTTTGACCGGCGCGTTGGGTTGACCGCTTATTCGGTCGTACTCGGATTCCAGAACGCCTGCGCCACGTGCGGCTGCGATTGCAGCGACGCCACGATGCGGTCCAGCTCGGATGCGTTCACGGCGGTCGACATCAGCATGGCTTCAATTTCCACGTGGTCGTCGCCAAACGGTTCGACCGACAGATCGCTGATCGGGTAGCTCGCTTCTTCGAGCAGGCGTTCCAGATCGGCAAGTGCCTCCTTCTGGCGTTCGCTGGTCGAGATGACGCACATGGTGTACGTGACTTCGCTCGCCTGGTTGTCCAGCGGCGTGCGGTTGATGCGATCCACCACCGGCCGCAGCAGGATGTTCGAGGCCAGCACGAACAGCGTAATGAGAATGGCCTGCCCAATGAGATCGGAGCCGGTCGCCGCACCCACAGCGGCGGAGCCCCAGAGCGTGGCGGCGGTGTTCAGCCCGCGCACGTTCAGCCCTTCCTTCATGATGGTGCCGGCCCCCAGAAAGCCGACGCCCGACACCACATAGGCGATCACGCGGGTGGTGTCCGATGCGGTGCCGATCTGCGCCGCCATGTCGACGAACGCCGATGCGGCCACCGCCACCAGCGCATTGGTGCGCAGCCCCGCAGTCCGCTGTCTTACCTGCCGTTCAAAGCCGATGAGTGAGCCCAGCGCAAAGGCCGAGGCAAGGCTGATGAACGAATCCACCAGCGTGGCGATATTGAGATGGGCGAGGGCTTGCAGCGTCATCGGCGGCTCCTTGTTGTGGTGACCGGAGTCTTGGTGAAGGGCGCCGATGGTTATAGCACGGCGCCATGACACGCCGTGCGGGCCGTGGAGGCCGGACGGCTACTTATAGTCCCACCGCATCTGCTCGGGGATCGGCACGGCGTCCGACGTCTCGAGGCAGCGGTCGAGATAAGCGAGCAGGGAGCGCGGCTGGAAGCCGGTCTCCTGCACCAGCCGCGTGTTGTCGAACACGTAGCTCATGCTGGCGAACTTGGCATACAGGTGGATGCAGCGCGCGACCAGTCGCACGTTGCCATCGCCCGTCAAGCTCAGGAATTTACGCGCCAATGCTTTCTCGGCGATTTTTTCCTGGTACACGTAGCCGGCCAGCGCCTGCGCGTCTTCTTCTGGCGTCTTGCAACGCTTGAAGCGCGGGTACAGCGTTTCGATGCGCTCGGAGTTCGCGTCGCCGGCGCTGATGTGGTACAGGTCGTGCGCCAGCGTCGGCTTGGTCGCCAGCTGCACGATGCCTTCGGCGCAATCGTCCACGGGCAGGATGTCGACGCGGTCGGACAGCCGGCAACTGAACGTTTCGAGCATCGCCACCATGCGCAGCATCCAGAAAATGCTGCCCGACGGTTCGCACCCCAGCGTGCTGTGCCCCACCACGATGGACGGCCGCACCACCACCAACGGCAACTCGGGCACCGCTTCGCGCAGCTTCAGTTCGGCCATGCCCTTGGAATACGTGTACGGCACCGCGTGCTGTTGCAGCGCGGGCACACTCCAGCTTTCGCTGACATGGCGATTGGCCAGTTGGCCGCACGACATGGCCGTGCCGATCTGCATGAACCGCTTCAGGCGTTTGCCTTGCGCCGCCAGCCGGCCCAGCGCCAGCACGCCCTCAACGTTGGTTTCCCACAGCGACGGATGGTTCGAGAACGTTGCCAGCGCCGCGCAGTTGATGATGACTTCCGGATCGCCCAGCTCGGCCGCTCCGGCCTCGCGCAGGTCGAATGGCACGATTTGCGATTCGGTAATGGCGTTCAGCGTGCCGGGTGCGAATTCGAAACGCCGCAGGTTGCTGCGCAGCCGCGCTAACCCGTCTGCGGGCGTGTCGCCGCGCACGGCAAAGCGCGTGTCAGCCAGCAAACCTTTGGCTGCCAGATTGGCGGCAATGGCACCGCCCACGAAACCGGTGGCACCGGTCAGCAAAATACTCATGCGAGAAAACTAGATTTTCTTGGGGGGCAAAACGGGGGACCGTCCCGTTTGCAAACAACACGGCTGCTGCCGCACCGGTACGGGGCAAGGGGCAGGTAAGTCGTGCCAAATGATGCCGCGAACACGAAACGAAGTTCGTGGCCCGCTGGGTTCGCACAATGCGATGCGGCAAACTTACGCCCAATCGGCGATATATAAGAATGTAACCTTTCAGGCGCCTTTCGGCATCCCATTCGATCAGAGGGTTGACTCAGCTTTGCGGCACAGCGCAGCTTGACGCGGCGTTGGCGGCAATCTCGCGCGCCGCCTTGGCGCCTTCGACCTGCAGGATGGTCGGCAGCGACACGCCGTTCTTGGCAGCCGTGACTTCGGCCAGGATCGAGATGGCGATTTCCGGCGGCGTGCGGCTGCCGATGTAGATGCCGACCGGCCCATGCAGGCGCGCCAGCTCGGCATCACTCAGGTCGAATTCCTTGAGGCGCTCGCGGCGGTTGGCGTTGTTGCGGCGGCTGCCGAGCGCGCCGACGTAGAACGCGGGCGTCTTGAGCGCTTCCATGAGTGCGAGGTCGTCGAGCTTGGGGTCGTGGGTGAGCGCGATGACGGCGCAGCGCTCGTCGAGCTTCATGGCCATCACCGTGTCGTCGGGCATGGTGCGGACCATGGCCACGCCGGGAATCGACCACTCCTCGCTGTATTCCTCGCGCGGGTCGCAGACGGTGATCTGGTAATCCAGGCCCACGGCGATCTGGCACAGGTAGCGCGAAAGCTGTCCCGCACCAATGACGAGCATCCGGTAGCGCGGCCCGTGAATCGTCACGAGGCGCGCTTCGTCGAACTGAAGGCCGTCGGTGACGGTGGCGTGCTGCAGCGTTGCGGCGCCGGTCGCCATGTCAAGCGTGCGGGCGACGAGCTGACCGGCTTCCACGGCGCGCAGCAGGGCGTCGATTCCGCTGGAAGCGTTTAGCGGCTCCAGCACGAGTTGCAGCGTGCCACCGCAAGGCAGCCCAAAACGATGCGCTTCTTCAGCGCTGATGCCGTATTTGACGGCTTCGGGCTTGGTGTAATGCAGGCCTTCGCGGCGCACGCGGTCGATGAGGTCGTCTTCAATGCAGCCGCCCGAGACCGAGCCGATGACGACGCCGTCATCGCGCAGCGCAAGCATCGCACCCTCGGGCCGCGGCGACGAACCCCACGTTTTGACCACCGTGACGAGCAGCACGCGCCGCCCCTGTTCCAACCAGCGCACGCTGGTTTTCAAGACTTCAAGATCGACGCTGTCCATGATGCGTTGGCTGCGCTTTCGCGCGCTTCAGTGATGTGTTGCGGGGAATGGACCGATTATGCCCCGTGGTGCAAAAACAGGTAGGCGGCTGCCACGGCCACCACCGCAACGATGATCCACGGCCATGGATTACGCGGCTGGAGCGCGGGGCTGACGTCGGGTGCGTGGCCGGGCGGTGCGCCGTGGGCCTGCAACTGGCCAGCGGCCAAGTCCGGAATTGCCTGTGTGGCCGGCATGTCGTCGACCGGAGTGGCATGTCCGTCGACGCCAGCCGAATCTGTGGGGCCGAATTCTGCCGCGAAACGCTGGAAGAACTCGTCCGCCAGTTTGCGAGCGGCGCCGTCGACAAGCCGTGAGCCGATTTGCGCAAGCTTGCCGCCCACCTGCGCCGTTGCGGTGTAAGAGAGCCGCGTGACCGTGGGGCCTTCTGGCGTGAGCTGCACCTGGGCGCTGCCCTTGCCGAAGCCGGCCGCGCCGCCCTGGCCGTCGAAATGCAGCGTGTAGCTGCGCGGCGGCGCCACGTCGGCCAGTTCCATGCGCCCCTTGAAACGCGCCTTGACGGGCCCGACGGCGGCGGTCATCGCAATGTCGTAGGCGGGGTTGGCGCCTGCCTCGGCAGCGGTGATGCTCTCGCAGCCGGGAATGCAGCGTTGCAGCACGGCCGGGTCGTTCAGCGCATCCCAGGCGGTCTGCAGGGGCACGGGCAGGAGATGGGTCTGGGTCAGTTCCATGGGGTGGTCGAGGGGGCGGGGGGGCGCCCGGCACCGCCCGTGTCGCGGACGCGGCGCGCCGCGTCCGCGACACGGGCGGTGCCGGGCGCCCCCCCGCCCCCTCGACCACCCCATGGAACTGACCCAGACCCATCTCCTGCCCGTGCCCCTGCAGACCGCCTGGGATGCGCTGAACGACCCGGCCGTGCTGCAACGCTGCATTCCCGGCTGCGAGAGCATCACCGCTGCCGAGGCAGGCGCCAACCCCGCCTACGACATTGCGATGACCGCCGCCGTCGGGCCCGTCAAGGCGCGTTTCAAGGGGCGCATGGAACTGGCCGACGTGGCGCCGCCGCGCAGCTACACGCTGCATTTCGACGGCCAGGGCGGCGCCACGTCGGCCAGTTCCATGCGCCCCTTGAAACGCGCCTTGACGGGCCCGACGGCGTGCGCACGGGCACGGCGTTGGTGCCCGAAGCGGTATCCGCTGTGATCGACACCATCCAGATGGGCGTGCCGATTGCGCGCGTGGAGTTTGTCGACGCACTGGCCATCCGCGCGATCAACCAATACGACAAGCTCACGCTGCCCGAATTGCCGACGTTGTTCTTCGAATTTCACGGCTCGGAGCACGGCGTGCAGGAGCAGGCCGAGACCGTTCAGCAGATCGCTGCTGAACATAAAGGCCAAGGCTTCGAATGGGCAACACGCCCCGAAGACCGCAGCCGCCTGTGGAACGCCCGACACAACGCGTACTTCGCGTTCCTGCAGCTCAAGCCGGGCTGCCGCGCCGTCACCACCGACGTGTGCGTGCCGATCTCGCGCCTGGCTGAATGCGTGGTCGAGACCGAGAAGGACCTGCTCGCCAGCGCGCTGCAACTGCCCGCCCCCATCGTCGGCCACGTGGGCGACGGCAACTTCCACGTTGCGCTGCTGATCGACCCGAACAAGCCGGAAGAACTGGAAGAGGCCGAGCGCATCAACCAGCGCATCGTCGCCCGTGCAATTGCCATGGACGGTACCTGCACGGGCGACGATGCGCTGGTTGATGCGCTCGGCCTCTTCCAGTTCTTCCGGCTTGTTCGGGTCGATCAGCAGCGCAACGTGGAAGTTGCCGTCGCCCACGTGGCCGACGATGGGGGCGGGCAGTTGCAGCGCGCTGGCGAGCAGGTCCTTCTCGGTCTCGACCACGCATTCAGCCAGGCGCGAGATCGGCACGCACACGTCGGTGGTGACGGCGCGGCAGCCCGGCTTGAGCTGCAGGAACGCGAAGTACGCGTTGTGTCGGGCGTTCCACAGGCGGCTGCGGTCTTCGGGGCGTGTTGCCCATTCGAAGCCTTGGCCTTTATGTTCAGCAGCGATCTGCTGAACGGTCTCGGCCTGCTCCTGCACGCCGTGCTCCGAGCCGTGAAATTCGAAGAACAACGTCGGCAATTCGGGCAGCGTGAGCTTGTCGTATTGGTTGATCGCGCGGATGGCCAGTGCGTCGACAAACTCCACGCGCGCAATCGGCACGCCCATCTGGATGGTGTCGATCACAGCGGATACCGCTTCGGGCACCAACGCCGTGCCCGTGCGCACGAAGAGGTCTTCGCCCCACAGCTCTTCCAGATTCTTGATGCGGTGCGATACCGCGCTGGGCGTGACGGACAGCTCTTCGGCCGCGCGCGCTGCTTGCTGAATTCCGGCCGTGCCAGTTCGTGCTCCAGCGCAGCGAGGCTGTCGAAATGGTGCGCCGGCACCATCACGTCGACATGCGGCAGGATGGCCCGCACGCCACGTGCCCGCGGCTCAAAGCCGGCAAAGCGCAATAGCGGGTTGAGCCAGACGATGCGATGGGCGAAGCGCGCCAGACGCGCCATTTCGGTGTCGAGCACGTCGATGTGCTCGTGGTCGAGCCCATCCGTCACGAGCAGGACGGTGGCACGGCCGGACAACGTGCGGCGCGCCCATTGGCGGTTGAACTCCGCCAATGCTGCACCGATGCGCGTGCCGCCCGACCAGTCGGGCACAAGCTGCGCGATGGCCTGCACGGCGACATCCGGATCACGCTCGCGCAACTGCCGGGAGACATTCGTCAGCCGCGTGCCAAACAGGAAAGCCTGGATGCGCTCCCGCGACTGCACCAGCGCATGGCAGTAGTACAGCACGGCGCGTGAATAGCGGCTCATCGAGCCGGAGATGTCGAGCAGCAGCACCAACGGCGGTGTGCGGTCGACGGGCTGGCGGTATTTCCAGCCGGTCCACTCGCCGCCGGCGCGCACAGCCTGGCGGGCGGTGGCACGCAGGTCCGGATGGCGCCCGCGCGAGGCCGCTTTGAGCCGCCGCGTGCGCTCCTGCGCCAGATGCACGCGCCGGCGGCGGATCATGTGTTGCAGCGTGCGCCATTCCGCCGCATTGAGCGTGTCGAAGTCACGCGTGCGCAAGGCCTCGTTGGCGGAAAAGGCGAGCGGCGCCACGATGTCATGGCGTTCGCCATCGGGCGTGGGGCCCGGGGGCAGATGTGTCGAAGGCTGCGCGCGCAAGGCATCGGCCAGGCGGTTGCTGCGTGCCGCCGGAATGCCGCCACGCACCTTGGGCAGCAGCAGGGCGCGCAGCTTGCCCTCCCAATCCGGATCCCGCCAGAACACGTTGAAGGCCGCGTCGAACAGCGGGCGCTCGTCGGGGTGCGAGACGAGCAGGGCGGACAGCGCGGCTTTTACCTCGTCGCGGCGGCCGATGTCGATATGGCTCAGGGCTTCGATGGCGTCCACCGCGCGGGAGGGCGCCAGCGGCATGCCTGCGTTGCGCAGCAGCCGCACGAAATGCGTCACGTTGCGCGCCAGCATCGGACACTGCGTTGGTTCGGTCGCTTGCATGCCTTACTCCGGCAGCGCGGGGGCGGCCAGCAGTTGCTCGATGGTCGGCATATCGACGCGGGCCAGGTCGTCCTGGTACTTGAGCAGTACGCCCAGCGTGTCTTGCACGGACTGGGGATCAAGCTCCGTCACGTTCAGCGCCGCCAATGCGCGGCACCAGTCGATGGCTTCGGCAATGCCCGGGGCCTTGAACAGGTCGATACCGCGCAGACGGTGCACAAAATCGACCGCGCGCTGTTGCAGGCGGGCAGCCGTCTCGGGCGCGCGCTGCGCCACGATCTGCAGCTCCCGTGCCTTGTCGGGGTAGCCAATCCATTGATACAGGCAGCGCCGCTTGAGCGCGTCGTGCACCTCGCGTGTGCGGTTGGACGTCATGATGACCAGCGGAATCACCTGCGCGCGCACCGTGCCGAATTCGGGAATCGACACCTGGAAGTCGGACAGCAGCTCCAGTAAAAACGCCTCGAACGGTTCGTCGGCGCGGTCGATCTCGTCGATCAGCAGCACGCGTGGTGTCTCGGCATGGAGTGGGTCGGGCAGCAACGCCTGCAGTAGGGGGCGCTTGAGGAGGAATTCGTCGCGGTAGAGGGTGTCGGCGCGGGGTTTTTCGCCGGCGGCCTCGGCCAGGCGCAGTGCCATGATCTGGCGCGGGTAGTCCCATTCATAGAGCGCGCTGGCGGTATCGAGCCCCTCGTAACATTGCAGCCGCAGCAGCGACGTGCCGAGCAGGCCAGCCGCCGCCTTCGCCAACTCGGTCTTGCCCACGCCGGGCTCGCCTTCCAGAAACAGCGGCCGCTGCATGCGCAACGCGAGGAACAGGGCCGTGGCCAGCTCACGGCTGGCGAAATAGCCCTGACCTTGCAGTTGCGCGATGCAGTCGTCGATGGAATCGACTGGCATGCCGTTCCTTGGGCGTGCGCTCAATGGTGGTGCGCCAATGCCTGTTCGACCGCGCGCGCCGCCAATACCGGAATGAGGTGCGCCCGGTATTCCGGCGGGGCATGCAGATCGCCCACCAGATCGTCGGCCGGCACCACCACCTTGCGTGCGGCTTCCGATGTAAAGCTGGCTGCCAGCGCCTGCTCCAGGGGCGTGCAACGGAACACGGACGGCGCCGCGCCCGTCACCGCCACACGCACGTTGTTGCCCTTGCGGCTGATGAACACGCCCACCAGCGCAAAGCGCGACGCCGGATTGCGGAATTTCACGTAGGCCGCCTGGTCCGGCACGGGAAACTGCACCTCGGTGATGAGTTCGTCCGCAGCCAGCGCGGTTTCATACATGCCGAGGAAAAAGTCGTCCGCCGCGATGTTGCGCCGTTCGGTGACGACGGTGGCGTTCAGCCCGAGCACGGCGGCCGGGTAGCACGCCGCCGGGTCGTTGTTGGCGAGCGAGCCGCCGAGCGTGCCCATCGCGCGCACCTGGCGGTCGCCGATACCGCCGGCCAGTTCCCCGAGCGCGGGCAGCATGCGGGCGATGTCGGCGCTGTCCGCCACATCGGCATGGCGTGTGGCAGCGCCCACCGTAATCACGCCGGGCTGCGTGCGAATGCCCGACATGCCCGGAATGCGCGTGACATCGACCAGCGTCGACGGCTGCGCCAACCGCAGTTTCATCGCAGCCAGCAGGCTCTGGCCGCCGCCGAGGTATTTGGCGTCGGCGTGCGTCTTCAGGGCGGTCACGGCGGTCTGGGCGTCGGTGGCTTTCTGGTACTCGAAGTCGTACATGGTTCGCTCCTCTGCCTAGGCCTTGGCCGCTTGAATGGTTTGCCAGACGCGATGGGGCGTCGCCGGCATCTGGATGTCTTTCACGCCCAGCGGCGCAAGTGCGTCGACGATGGCGTTGATCAGTGCCGGCGGGGAGCCGATCGCGCCGGCCTCACCGCAGCCTTTGACGCCCAGTGGGTTGTGCGTGCACGGCGTGCCCTTGGCGGTTTCCACCGTAAAGCTGGGAAGATCGTTCGCGCGCGGCATGGCGTAGTCCATGTACGAGCCGGTCAGCAGCTGGCCGTTTTCGTCGTACACGCACGCTTCCAGCAGCGCCTGGCCGATTCCCTGGCCAAGCCCGCCGTGGACCTGGCCCTCGACGATCATCGGATTGATGATGTTGCCGAAGTCATCCACGGCGACAAAACGGTCGATGTGCACCTCGCCGGTGTCGGGGTCGACTTCCACCTCGCAGATGTACGCGCCGGCCGGGTAGGTGAAGTTGGTCGGATCGTAGAAGGCGTTTTCGTCCAGCCCAGGTTCGAGCTTGTCGAGCGGATAGTTGTGCGGCACGTACGCCGTCAGCGCGACTTCGCCGAACGTCTTGGTGCGATCCGTGCCGGCCACGCGGAAGACGCCATCCTTGAACTCGATGTCCTCCGCCGAGGCTTCCAGCAAATGCGCGGCGATCTTCTTGGCCTTGGCCTCGATCTTGTCGAGCGCCTTCATGATGGCCGAGCCGCCCACGGCAATCGAGCGCGAGCCGTACGTGCCCATGCCGAACGGGATGCGGCCGGTGTCGCCGTGCACGATTTCGATGTTGTCGATCGGCACGCCCAGACGATCGGCCACCACTTGCGCGAACGTCGTCTCGTGGCCCTGGCCGTGGCTGTGCGAGCCGGTGAAGACCGTGACGGAGCCTGTCGGGTGGACGCGAATTTCGCCGGCTTCAAACAGCCCGGCCCGCGCGCCCAGCGCTCCGGCGATGTTCGACGGTGCCAGCCCGCACGCCTCGATGTAGCAGGAGTAGCCCATGCCGCGCAGCCGCCCTTTGGCGCGGGAGGCATCGCGTCGGGCGGCAAAGCCCTTCACGTCGGCCAGCTCGATGGCGCGGTCCAGGCAGGGTTCGTAGTCGCCCGTGTCGTACGTCAGCCCCACCGGCGTTGCATACGGGAACGTGCGGATGAAGTTGCGGCGGCGCAGCTCAGCCGGGTCGATCTGCAGTTCGTGCGCGGCGGTTTCAACGAGGCGCTCGACCACATACGTCGCCTCGGGCCGGCCGGCACCGCGATACGCATCGACGGGCGCGGTGTTCGTGAACACCGCTTTCACTTCGGCATAAATGGCCGGCGTTTTGTACTGGCCGGCGAGCAACGTCGCATACAGGATGGTCGGCACGCTGCTGGCAAACGTCGACAGATAGGCGCCCATGTTGGCCGTCGTATGCACGCGCATGGCGAGGAAATTGCCCTGCGCATCGAGCGCCAGTTCCGCATGCGTGACGTGGTCGCGGCCATGCGCGTCGGTCAGGAAGGATTCGGAGCGCTCGGCGGTCCACTTGATCGGCCGGCCAACTTTTTTCGATGCCCACGTCAGCGCCACATCTTCCGGGTACAGGAAGATTTTCGAGCCGAACCCGCCGCCCACATCCGGCGCAATCACGCGCACCTTGGCTTCGGTCAGGCCCAGCACGAATGCCGACATCAGCAGGCGTTCGACGTGCGGGTTCTGGTTGGCAACGTAGAGCGTGTAGCTGTCGTCCTGGCGCGAATAGCTGGCGTTGACGGCGCGTGGCTCAATCGCATTCGGGATCAACCGGTTGTTGACGATATCGAGGCGCGTCACGTGCGCGGCCCTGGCAAACGCCGCGTCAGTGGCGGCCTTGTCGCCGTGGCCCCAGGTGTAGCAGGTGTTGTTCGGTACGTCGTCGTGGACAGCGGTGCCGGCAGTATCTGCGGTGGCGGTGTCCACCACGGCGGGCAGTTCGTCGTATTCGACGTCGATCATCTCGACGGCGTCCTTGGCGATCTTCACCGATTCCGCCACCACCAGCGCAACCTGGTCGCCCACATGGCGCACCTTGCCTTGCGCGAGCACGGGGTGGGGCGGCTCCTTCATCGGTGTGCCGTCAATGCTGTGGATGAGCCAGCCGCACGGCAGGCCATTGACCTTGTCGGCAGCCAGGTCGTCGCCCGTCAGCACGGCCAGCACGCCCGGATGGTTGCGTGCGGCATCCGTGTTGATGTGCTTGATACGGGCATGCGCATACGGCGAGCGCAGGAACACCGCGTAGGACTGGTGCGCCTGCACGACGTCGTCCGTGTATTGCCCGGCGCCCGTCAGGAAGCGGAAGTCTTCCTTACGTTTGACGGACGCGCCAATCAGGTGGTTGTTGGGTTCTGCGGGAGCGTTCATGGTGGTCTCCTCGCTGGGGTCAGGCGGCGTGGGCCCGCGCCGCGGCCAGGCTTTGCAGCGAGGCATCGTCGCCCTGGGCTTCGGCCATGGCTTCGGCACCGTGCATCACAGCACGCACGATGTTGTGATAACCCGTGCAGCGGCAAAGATTGCCGTCGAGCTGCTCGCGCACCGTGTGTTCATCTGGATGCGGGTGCTGCGCAACCAGTGCCGTCGCCGCCATCACCATGCCGGGCGTGCAGAAGCCGCATTGCAGGCCGTGGCATTGACGAAAGGCTTCCTGCATCGGGTGCAGTGCACCATCTTTCGACAGGCCTTCAATGGTTGTCACCTCGGCGCCGTCAGCCTGTACGGCCAGGATGTTGCAGGACTTCACCGCCCGCCCGTTCATATGCACGGTGCAGGCACCGCATTGCGCCGTATCGCAGCCGACGTGCGTGCCGGTCAGGCGCAGGTGCTCGCGCAGCAATTGAACTAGCAGGGTATGGGGTTCGACACTGACGGTGACAGGCGCACCGTTGACCGACAGCTTGAGGCTGATCGCCATGGGAGTCTCCTTGGGGGATGGGCGCCGGGTGCCACGCTGTGCGTCTTCCTGGCTGCGAAGATGCACGCGTGGTCTCGATATGGGTGGTCGCGGCTCTACTCAGTAAAGCACAGGCGAACGAGAAGACAACTGCGGCGCGGTGAGCCGGTCGGGGGAGACAGGGCGATGCTGCGGCATGAAACAACCCAGACAAATGCCGCAGACATGACAAAGGGCCGGAATCCGGCCCTCGATTGGCACCAGGCGGTCATGACCTGGCGGGTGTGGCGGCGGGTGTGATGACACACGGCCGGCGCACGGTGCTACTGAGACTTCGGGTACTGCATACAGCTAACTCGGGCACACGCCCATCAACAATAGCGCGGCGGGTTAGGCCTTGGCGGTGCGGTGCGTGCCGAACAGGTTCGCGATTGCCGAGAAGAACTGGGCGAACGAGAACGATTGGCCGCTCGGACGGCGATAGTAGTAGATACCTTCGGACATTTCGCGCTCGATCAGTTCGCGTTCGAGTTGATCGGTCAGCTTCAGGTCGTTCGTGTTTTGCATGATTGGCCTCTTAGGGAAATCCCGGTTAGGGAATACCCTGACTATACACCAGATGATGCAATGCACCATACGTAGGCTTACCTATGCACCTTTTCTGCGCGGCTGACCGTTGCTCAGCCACCACGCTCGTGTTGCACCGCACCAACGTGGTGCGGTCATCGCTTTAGCGGCCAGATTTGCGCGTCACTTCACGGGAATCGGCTGGCTGGCCGGGATCGGCACGGCCGTCACGCTGTTCTTCGGGCTCCCCGAAATGACCTTGTCCGAATACGTCAGATAGACCAGCACATTGCGTTTGCGGTCCACCGTGCGCACCACGTGCAGCGTCTTGAAAACGAGCGACAGGCGCTGCGTGAACATGTCGTCCTGCTGCGGCAGCGGCTTGACGAAGCTGATCTGGCCGACCTGCCGGCAGGCCACGGCGGCTTCGCTCACGTCTTCGGCCACCCCCAGCGAGCCCTTGATGCCGCCCGTGCGCGCTCGCGAGACATAGCACGTCACGCCTTGCACGAGCGGATCGTCAAAGGCTTCGATGACGATCTTGTCGGAGCCCGTAATACGGAAATTGGTGCTGACGCTGCCGATGTCCTCGGCACGGGAGCATCCAACGGTGCTCAGAGCGAGCGCGGCAATCAAGAGGGGGAGTTTGGTGAACGGGCGCATGGCTTTGCGTAGATAAAAAGAGGGTTTGTCAGTCAGAGCAGCGATTCGGGCGGCCAGGATGCCGCGGCCTCGTCTACGAACGTGGGCCGCATGTCGGTGTGTTGGCGGGAATGCTCTATACGGCGGTGAAGGGCGTCCATGAAGACCTTGACCTTGGCGGGCATCAGGCGGCGGCCCGGGAAGACGGCGTACACGCGCATCGGCGGAGATTGGAATCCCGTCAGCACCTCCTGTAGCGCGCCCGAAGCGATCAGGTCGGTGGCAAACACGGAGGTGATGCGGGCGACACCCAGGCCAGCGATGGCCGCCTGCATCCGCAATTCGCTGTTGGAGGTGCGCATGCGGAAGTCGAGCGGCAGGTTGATTGTCTCGCCGCCGGGCGTGCGGAACTGCCATTCAGCTTCATTCGAAGTGCCGAGACAAGGCCAATCGGTGAGTTGGTCCGGGTGCGTTAGCGGCCCAAGGCGCTCCAGCAGTTGCGGAGCGACGACCACCGCGCGGCGCAGATCGAAGACGCGCTGGGCCACGAGGCCGGAATCGGGCAATGGGCCGCGCGGCACGGTCAACATGATGTCGTAGCCCTGTGCGAGCGGATCGATCTGACGTGGCGCGACATCCACTTCGATACGCAAGCCGGTGTGTTCGCGCATGACTTCCAGCACCACCTCGGCGAGCTGCTTGGCGGCAAATTCGTACGGCATGGCAATGCGCAATGTGCCGGCGGGCGATTGGAACGTTGCTGCGGCGTCTTCCGAGACTTCGCGCAGCCGCTGGAACAATGGGCCGGCATCGCGCAGCAGGGCTTCACCGGCATCGGTCAGCCGCAGGCGGCGCGTGCTGCGCTCGAACAGGCGTACGCCCATCTTCCCCTCCAGCCGCGACACCGCTGTGCTGACCGAAGACTTGGGCAACCCCAGCCGATCGGCCGCGCGCGTGAAGCTGCCCAGCGTGGCCACGGTGCAGAAAGTGTCCCAGTCGTTCCAGTCCGTCGTTCGCATAGTTGAACAATGAATTTGTCGGCAGGCGATTTCCGCCGGTTTCGAGGCAAATTACCATCCCTGCATGAACACGCCAAGCACAGACCACACGGTTTCCCCGCCGCCCCCACCGCGCAACCCGGCCGCCGAATCGACCGTCGGCAGCCGGATGGAACTGCGCATGGTCGGGATGGTGATTGGCTTGGCAACGGGCGTGGACTACATGTCCAACCTGATGTTTTCGATTGCGGGGCCGCATATCGAAGGCGGGGTGCTGGCGTCCCAGGATGTGTATCTCTGGGCCGTGACGGCGTATGCGGCGGCGGCCAGTCTGTCGATTCTGGTGATGGGCCGGCTGGCTGATCACATGACGTACCGCAGGCACACGCTGCTGTCGCTGCTGGTGTTCATTGCGGGCACGCTGATGTGCGTCGCCGCCGAGGGCGGCACGATGCTGATCGTTGGGCGGGCGGTGCAGGGGTTTGGCGGCGGCCCGATGCTGTCGACTTCGCGCATTTTTGTGCAGCACAGCCCCGCGCACGAACGCCGCACGATGATGAAGGGCATGATCTACGGCATCTTCGGTCTGAGCTGCGTGTCGCCGATGCTTTCGGCAGCGCTCACGGAGCAATTCGGCTGGCGCGCCATCTTCGTCGGGCAACTGCTGGTGGCCGTGGTGGTATGCGGGCTGGTCGCGGCGTTCTATCCGCACCCGAAGGTGCACGAACGCAAGGGAGATTTCGCCTCGCTCGACTGGCCCGCAGCCATCGCATTTGGGCTGGCGGCGCTGATTGCGCTGCACGGCTTCCAGCAGGCGCGCTTTGTCCACCCCGACGGCTCGCCCGCGCAGGTGGTGCCGATCATTGCCGTAGTGGCCCTCATCATCTGGGTCGGCATTCGCCAGACGGCCCACCCATTGCCGTGGGTTGACCTGCGGGCCACGCTGCAGCGGCGCTTCATGATGGGCATGGTGTTCTACGCCATCTATTACATGTTTGCGAGCGCCTGGGGCTTTCTTTCGTCGAGCCTGCTGCAGAACGGTCTGGGCTTTCGCTACGAGACCACCGCGCAGTTGATGAGCCTGGGCGGGCTGGTGACGGTGGTGCTTGGTATCCTGAACTTTCAATTGACGAACGTGTTGCCGACCAAGCGCGTGCTGATCTCCATCGGCTTTGTGCTGATGGCAACGGCCTTGCTGTGGATGTCGCGCGTGGCCATGCCGGGCGCCTCGGTGGCGGCGGTGGTGCCGGGCTTCATGATCGAAGGCATGGTGGGGATGTTTGTGGTGATCCAGGTGGCGGGGCTGACTTACGTGGATTTGCCGGCCAAGGATTTCGGCCATGCCTACCAGTTCAAGGGAATCATGCGGGCGTGGGCGCAGGCCTTTGGGACGATGGGGGCAACATTGTTGCTGCAGAGCGGACAGGCGCAGCATCGCACCGATCTGGTGGGGCACGTGAGTGCGCTGACGCCGGCCTGGCAGGGGCCGCATCCGTTGCAGGGGGCGGAGTTGATGCGGCTCTCGTTGGAGATCGATCGGCAGGCGACGTTGCTGGCAGTGGGGGATTTGTTCGCCTGGGGCGCGGTGGTGGCGTTGGTTTGCGCGGGGGCGATCTGGTTGCAGCGGTCGTTGCGGTGAGGGTCAATCCAGCTTCTGTTCCGGCGCCGTGGCCTGGGGCATCTTGCAGTTGAAGGCTGGCGCTTCGTCTTGCAGGTCCAGGTGATTCATCAACGTGGGGGCCAAGACCTTGAGCACTTGCACGGTCAGTGCGCTGGTGAATTTGTACTTGGCCGCGTCAGCGCCGGCCACGTAGGCGACGACGGTGCCGAAGTAACGGTCTACCAGGTAGAAGACGAAGGCGCCGGAGCGGCTCACGACCCGCTCGGAGATGAGGCCGCCGCCGCGGCTGAAGGTTTTGAAGCGGTTGTCGCCGGTGCCGGTTTTGCCGCCGATTGCGATGGGTTTGCCGTTCTTGTCGATGAACGTGCCGGAGATACGCTTGGCGGTGCCGCCTTCGACGACGCCGGCCAGCGCGGATTTGACCAAGGGTGGAATCTCGGGCGGCAGCACGCGTTCTCCGGCGTTGGGGTCGCGGCAGAGCATGACTTCGTAAGGCGTGTCGGCGGCGAAGCGCAGGCGGTCGATGCGTACGCTGGGCAGGCGGATGCCGTCGTTTTCGAGAATGCCCATCAGCTCCGCCAGCGAAGCCGGGCGATCTGCCGATGCGCCGATGGCGGTTCCGTATGACGGCACCAGCGATTCGAACGGATACCCCAGCCGCTTCCACATCGCGTGAATCTGCTGGAACGCTTCGATCTCGAGCATCTGCTTGATGCGCTTGTCTTGCGCGGCCTTGCGGTGCGATTGCAGCAGCCATTTGTAGACCGACAAGCGCTCATCCGCGCTGGCCTCGTTCACCTGCGCGAGGGTGGCTTGCGGATGGGTGCGCAGATACGCCACCAGCCACAGCTCCAGCGGATGCAGCTTGGCGATGTAGCCGCGATCGGCCAGGTCGAAGCGCTGGACGGAGTACTTCTCATACAGGTTGGTGAGTTCGGCCTCATCGAGCTTCGCGCCTGGTAGGTAGCTGCGGATGAATGCAGCGAGTTTGCCCGGGCCGGCCTCCGGGTCGATGCTGCGATAGATGGTAGCCAGCCGCACCGGCGTGGCGCGCGTGCTTTGCACCAGGATGGCTTCACGCTCCCGGTCGGTCTTGCCTTTGTACTTGGCATAGAAGCGGCCCATGAAGAGCTTGCCTTCGCGGTCGGCAAAGCGTTGCAGGTAGACCTGTCGCTGCGGGGAATCGGGGTTGGTCAACGCCTCGGCGCCCGCATTGGGCAACTGGTGCTGAAAGTAGCGCGAGATGTCACGCATGATCCGGACGAAGACGAGGTTGACGGAGTGCTTGAGCCCCTCGCGCACCGTGAAGTTCTGCGTGCCTTCCCATTTCTCGAAGTTTTCGAAACTCTGCATGCCGCCGCCGGTGGCAAACCATTCGCCGGCGTTACCGGAGTATTTGCGCTCCATCGATGCATCGAGCATCGCCGTGAGCGACCGGTCTTGCGTGTGGGCGAGGTAGTCGACAGCCCAGCGCTCGATCGGGTTCTGCACGGGAATATTGACCTTGTGCAGCGCCGCCACAGGTTGATCGGCGTAGCGCTTGTGCAACTCGGCCACGATCTGAAGGTACGTCACCAGCGTGCGCAGCTTGGCCGTTGAGCCCAGATCAAGCTTGACGCCCTCGTTGATGTCGAACGGCTTGTCGAACGTATCGGCTTGCACCAGCACGCGGTTGCCGCCCGGCGCGCGTTCGTAGAGCGTGAAGCTGTAGGTCACGCCGCCCGGGTCGCCGCGCTCCAGCATCTTGTCGCCGACGAGGCCGGCGGCCTTGGCGCGGGCCGGGTCGCGCAGCTTGCGCAGCTCAGATGAGACATCGCGCTGCAACGGCGCGTCCAGCGTGCTGCTTGCGGTCAGGTCGAGCCGGTCGAGCGCATACATGCGCGAGATCCCAAGCATGCCCGCCAGGTTCACGCGTACGGCGTTCGTGCCTTTATGTTCCAGCGGCGGGGGCGGCACGCGCGTGTTCAGCGCCTGCTGCTTGAGCGACTGCGCAATCGCCGCATCGCGCAGCGCGGGCGGAATCACGCCGGACGCGGCCAGCACGCGCAGGTAGGCGTTGGTCAACGTCTCCAGCTCATCCAGGTTCTCAAGGTAATACGACGGCCGCCGCTGCGAGACCAGCAGGCTCAACGCTTCCTTGTAGGCCAACGCACGGTCTGCGAGCGGCGCGGCCGACTGGGCCGCGAGCAATGCATTTACCTGGGCGAAGTCGCGTCCGTACCAGACCCACAGCGCATCGCCAATCCCCTGAATCTCGCCAAAGCCGGCGCGTGCGCCCAGTGGCACGGTGTTCAGGTAATCGACCGCGAGTTGGTGGCGCGCGGCAGTGGTGTCTTCGCCGTTCAGGTAAGCACGGGCGGATGCGGAGAACATTTGCCGCAGCTTTTCGCTGGGCGATTCGGTGCGGCCTTCGGGCGAGTGGCGGTACTTCTCGATTTGCGTGGCGAGCGTGCTGCCGCCCGGCGATTCATGCGCCGGGTCGACCGCGTGAAGGGCACGGTCCCAGACGGCGCGCGCGAGACGCGACCACTCCACGGCCGGGTTGCGCTTGGGGTATTCGGTCTGCAGCAGCGTGCGGTTTTCAATCGCCAGCAGCGAGTTGACGAGCAGCGGCGGCACCGACGCGAAACTGTCATACACGCGTTCGGGGTGCCGCACGCGGTAGATCGGGCGGCCATCGTCATCGAGCAATTCCAGGCCAGCCTGGTCCTTCTCGCGATAGGGCGGATTCATGCCGCTGTCCATGCGCGCGACCATCTCCTTGGATGGCACGGCCTGCTGGGCAACGACGTAGCCGCGCGAGCGCAGGCGGTCCAGAAAGGTGGGGAGATCGTGATAGCCGAGCCGCAGGTCGTAGGGGCCGGAGTTTGGATAGCGGGCCGAATCGTTCGGCCCGGGCTTGACGGGAAAGGTTTGCGACTTCGCCAGTTGCGCGAAGTAGCGGGCTTGCCAGGCGGAGGTGCGGAATTCGTGCGCGACAAGCAAGGCGGCCATCGCAAGCACCAGCGCCACGACGACGGCCAATTTGATGATGGGGCGGCGTATTTTTTTCACTCGCTTGCGCTCCAATCGCAGGCGAACGGGCGCCTTGCTTCAATCTAGCCCATGCGGCCGTCGTGTCCAGCGGCTTGTAACTTTGGAGCCGCCATTGCAAGCCTTACGAGGGCGCGTAATACGGGATGTTCTGCTCGTCGTACAACCGGTACGTCAGCGCCAGCATGGCCTGAATGTCTTCAGACTCGTCGAGCAGCCGCGTGCTGAAGATAATGGGCGAGACCAATTGCGGATCGTCGAGTTCCATGTAGCAGACATCTTCGCGCCGCAGGCCCGCCACACTGCGCGGCACCACTGACACGCCTTCGCCCGCGGCAACCAACCCCAGGGCAATTTGCAATTCCCGTGCCTCATAGATCTTGCTGGGTTCCAGCGCGCGATCGTGGAAGAGGGCGAGCACCTGATCGGCATAGCTCGGACGCGGTGTGCGCGGATAGATGATGAGCGTGTCGCCGACAAGGTCGCGCAGGGATACCGTTGGCTTGGCGCCCAGCAGCGCATGGCCCGAAGGCAAGGCGACGATCAACCGTTCGTCGCGCAGCAGGATACGTCGCACGTTTGGGTCTTCATAGCGGATGCGCCCGAACCCGACATCGATGCGGCCGTCCTTGAGCGCCTGGATCTGGTCCATGGTCGTCATCTCGTGCATGGTCAGATCGACCATCGGGTACTCCGCGCGAAAGCGCCGGATGACCTTCGGCAGCATCCCATACAGCGTTGATGCCACGAAGCCGATAGACAGGCGCCGCTCGATCTGGCCGACGCGCTGTGTCATCGAGGCGAGTTCGGCCGTTTGCGCGAGCAGTTGCCGCGCGTGCGCGTGAAAGAAGCGGCCGGCTTCGGTCAGCTTGAGTGGGCGGCTGCCGCGCTCGAACAACCGCACGCCGACTTCCTCTTCCAACTGCTGAATCTGCCGCGAGAGTGGCGGCTGCGCGATGTGCAGCCGTTCAGCGGCACGGGTGAAGTTCAGCTCTTCAGCGACGGCAACGAAGTAGCGAAGGTGGCGCAGCTCCATTCTTATACCTCTGGAGTATGAAACTGATACTAAATCAGTGTTGGACGTGACAATTCGCGCTGCGTAATCTGGTTCCCACGTTGATAGCAGTTCTTCTGATACCTGGAAAACATGATTCGCTCGATCGAGGCAATTCTAGTGGATGTGCCCACCATCCGTCCGCACAAACTGTCCGTCGCCACCATGCACACGCAGACGCTCGTCCTCGTGCGTGTGTGCTGCGAAGACGGCATCGAAGGCTGGGGCGAGGCCACCACCATTGGCGGCCTCAACTACGGCGAAGAGAGCCCCGAGAGCATCAAGGTCAACATCGACACGCACATCGCGCCGCTGCTGATCGGCATGGAGGCGCGCAATGTGGCGGCAGCCATGGCTCGCGTGCGCAAGACCATCCAGGGCAACCGCTTTGCCAAGTGCGCGCTGGAAACAGCGCTGCTGGATGCGCAGGCCCGCCGGCTTGGTGTGCCGCTGTCAGAACTGCTGGGCGGCCGGCTACGCGATGCGCTGCCGGTGGCCTGGACGCTCGCCAGTGGCGACACGAAGAAGGACATTGCCGAGGCGGAAGCGATGCTGGCTGAGCGCCGCCACCGCATCTTCAAGCTGAAGATCGGCTTGCGCCCGGTAGCAGACGATGTGGCCCATGTACTGGCCATCAAACGGGCGCTGGGCGATGCCGTGAGCGTGCGCGTGGACGTCAATCAGGCCTGGAGCGAGCTCGACGCCGCCAATGGCATCGCCGCGTTGCAGGCCGGCGGCATCGACCTGATCGAGCAACCGGTGCGCGCAGAAAACCGCGCCGCGCTGGAGCGCCTAGCCCGCCAGTTCGCCGTGCCGATGATGGCCGATGAGGCACTGCACGGTCCGCTCGATGCCTTCGAACTGGCGTGCAGCGCGAGCGCCGACGTCTTTGCCGTGAAGATCGCGCAGTCCGGCGGGTTGGTTCCGGCCATGCAGGTCGCCGCCATCGCGCAGCTTGCGGGCATCAGCCTCTACGGCGGAACGATGCTCGAAGGGGCTGTCGGCACAGCAGCGTCGGCCCACGTGTTTTCCACCTTCGGCGAGCTGCAGTTCGGCACCGAGCTGTTCGGCCCCTTGTTGCTCACGCAAGAACTGCTGACCGAGCCGCTGCAATACCGCGACTTCATGTTGCAGGTGCCGACCGGCCCCGGCCTGGGCATCGAGATCGATCGCGACAAGCTGGCGCGCCTGCGCCGCCAATAAAAACCGCCTTACCAAGACACCGCCAAGGAGACCACGATGCTGTTCCACGTCCGCATGGATGTCCGCCTGCCGGCCGACATGCCCGCCGATGTCGCCAACGAGATCAAGGCGCGCGAAAAGGCCTACTCGCAAGATCTGCAGCGCAGCGGCAAGTGGCGCCACATCTGGCGCCTGGTTGGCGAGTACGCGAACGTCAGCGTCTTCGACGTGCAGAGCAATGCTGAACTGCACGACATCCTGACGGCGCTGCCACTGTTTCCGTACATGGAGATTTCCGTGACACCGCTGTGCCGTCATCCGTCGTCAGTTCACAGCGACGACGCTTGAGACATTCCCTAGAAAACCACGTGGAGACATCCATCATGAACGTGCGCGTATTCCAAACGAAAGAAGTGCAGGACCTGCTGAAGGCCGCTACCAACCTGGATGGCAACGAAGGTAACGCCCGCCTGAAGCAGATCACCCACCGCTTGCTGGCGGACCTGTTCAAGGCCATCGACGATCTCGACATCACGCCGGATGAAGTCTGGGCCGGCATCAATTACCTGAACAAGCTTGGCCAGGACGGAGAGGCTGCATTGCTGGCTGCCGGCGTGGGCCTGGAGAAGTATCTCGACATCCGCATGGACGCCGCCGACGAGGCGCTTGGTCTCAATGGCGGGACGCCGCGCACGATCGAAGGCCCGCTGTACGTGGCGGGCGCAACGGTGCGCGATGGCGTGTCCCGCATCGACGTTGATCCGGATCCCGCCGCAGGCCCGTTGATCATTCACGGCACGGTAACCGGCCAGGACGGCAAGCCGGTCGCCGGCGCCTTGGTCGAGTGCTGGCATGCGAATTCGAACGGTTTCTACTCGCACTTTGACCCGACCGGCGAGCAGAGCCCGTTCAACCTGCGCGGCGCGGTCCGGACCGGTGCCGACGGCAAATACGAATTCCGCACGCTCATGCCCGTGGGCTACGGCTGCCCGCCAGAGGGTGCGACCCAGCAACTGCTGAACGGACTGGCCCGCCATGGCAACCGGCCGGCGCACGTGCACTTCTTCGTCACGAGCGATGGCCACCGCAAGCTGACGACGCAATTCAACATCGAAGGCGACCCGCTGATCTGGGACGACTTCGCCTACGCCACCCGTGAAGAACTGATTCCGCACGTGGTTGAGAAAACCGGCGGCGCCGCATTCGACCTGAAGACCGATGCGTACAAGGACATCGAATTCAACGTCGTGCTCACGCCGCTGGTTCAGGGCAAGGACAACCAGCGCGTGAATCGCCTGCGTGCTTCGGCCGAGGCCTGAGACCCAAGACCTCACGTGGAGACAACCATGTCCGCCTTGATCGACAAAGCCAACGAACTGGATCACCTGCTCTCAACCGCGGTGGTGGATGACGAAGAGGCGGGCATATTCCGCTGCCGCCGAGACATCTTCACCCACCCCGATCTGTTCGAGTTGGAGATGAAGCACATCTTCGAGAACAACTGGGTGTATCTCGCGCACGAAAGCCAGATTCCGAACAACAACGATTACTACACCACGTGGATCGGTCGCCAGCCGATCGTCATCACCCGCGACAAGACGGGTGAGCTGAACGCGGTTATCAACGCCTGCGCACACAAGGGCGCGATGCTCTGCCGTCGGAAGCACGGCAACAAGGGCAGCTTCACGTGCCCGTTCCACGGCTGGACGTTCTCCAACACCGGCAAGCTGCTCAAGGTGAAGGACGAGAAGACCACCGAGTATCCGGTGCAGTTCAACACGCACGGGTCGCACGATCTGAAAAAGGTCGCTCGGTTCGAGAACTATCGCGGCTTCCTGTTCGGCAGCCTCAACGCCGATGTGCAACCGCTCGAAACCTACCTGGGCGAAGCGCGCGTGATCATGGACCAGATCGTCGACCAGGCGCCCGATGGCCTGGAAGTGCTGCGCGGCAACTCCACGTACGTCTATGACGGCAACTGGAAGATGCAGATGGAGAACGGCTGCGACGGCTACCACGTCAGCACCGTGCACTGGAACTACGCCGCAACGATGGGCCGGCGCAAGGAAGGCGGCACCCAGGCCGTGGATGCGAACAGCTGGAGCAAGTCGGTGGCGGGCGTCTATGGGTTCGAGCACGGCCACATCCTGCTGTGGACGCAGACGATGAACCCGGAAGTGCGGCCCGTCTATGCGCACCGCGAGGAAATCAAGGCGCGCGTGGGTGAAACCCAGACCGATTTCATCGTCAACCAGACGCGCAACCTGTGCCTGTATCCGAACGTGTTCCTGATGGATCAGTTCAGCACGCAGATTCGCGTGGTGCGCCCGATCAATGTCGACAAGACCGAGGTCTCGATCTTCTGTTTCGCGCCGAAGGGCGAGAGCGCAACGGACCGCGCAACGCGCATCCGCCAGTACGAGGATTTCTTCAACGTCACCGGCATGGGCACCGCCGACGACCTCGAAGAGTTCCGCGCCTGCCAGAACGGCTATGCCGGCACCACTGCACTGTGGAACGACCTGTCGCGCGGCGCACCGCTGTGGGTGCACGGCCCCGACGAGAACGCAACGAAGATGGGATTGAAGCCCCTCATCTCAGGCGAGCGCAGCGAAGACGAAGGCCTGTTCGTCTGTCAGCACGAATACTGGGTGCGCGTCATGCGTGAGGCGCTCAAGCAGGAATGCGAAGGAGTGCCGGCATGAGCGCGGATTACCAGAACATTTGCGCCGCCCTGTACCGCGAGGCGCGCCTGCTGGACGACCGGCAGTGGGACGCTTGGCTGGAGTGCTACGCGGAAGACGTCACCTACTGGATGCCGGCATGGGATGACGACGACCAGCTGACCGACGACCCGCACAGCCAGATCTCGCTGATGTACTACGCCAATCGCTGCGGGCTGGAGGATCGCGTCTTCCGTATCAAGACCGAGCGCAGCGGCGCGTCCACGCCGGAACCGCGAACCAGCCACACCGTCACCAACGTGGAAGTCCTGGCCGAACGCGGCGATGAAGTCGACGTGCGCTACAACTTTCACACGCTCAGCCACCGATACAAAACCACCGATCACTTCTTCGGCACGATGTTCGTCACCCTGCGCCGCGCGGGCGACGGCTTCCTGATCGCATCCAAGAAGATCGTCCTGAAGAACGACTACATCCGGCAGGTGCTCGACGTCTATCACGTCTGACGAGCACACCCGTATAGGACACGCAAAAGAGGCAGTGAGGTATTCCATGTCCAGTTTCACAGTCGCATTGAACTTCGAAGACGGCGTGACCCGCTTCATCGATTGCAAAGCGGGGGAGAAGGTGCTCGATGCCGCCTTCCGCGCCAAGATCAACCTGCCCATGGATTGCTCCGATGGCGTCTGCGGGACCTGCAAGTGCCGCGCCGAGAGCGGAACCTACGACCTTGGCGACGATTACATTGAAGACGCCCTGACCGAAGACGAGAAGAACACCGGCCTTGTGCTGACGTGCCAGATGGTGCCGCAAAGCGATTGCGTGATCGCGGTGCCGACCTCGTCGACCGCCTGCAAAACGGGGCAGAGCACGTTCGGCGCAACGGTGTCGAACGTCGAGTTGCACAACGATGCCGCCGTGGTGCTCGAGCTGGACGTGGATGCTACGGCGCCGGTGTTCCTGCCCGGCCAGTACGTCAACATCGGTGTGCCGGGAAGCGGCCAGCACCGCTCGTATTCGTTCTCCTCAGCGCCCGGTGAAACGAAGATCAGCTTTCTGATCAAGAAGATTCCCGGCGGCGTGATGAGCACCTGGCTCGAAGCCGCAAAGCCGGGCGACAAGCTCGATCTGCAGGGGCCGCTGGGCAGCTTCTACCTGCGTGATGTGCAGCGGCCGCTGTTGTTCCTGGCCGGCGGCACCGGCCTTGCGCCGTTCCTGTCGATGCTCGAAGTGCTGGCGCGCAGCAACTCGCAGCAGCCCGTGCATCTGATCTACGGCGTGACCCGTGATCTCGACCTGGTACAGGTCGACGCGATCGATGCCTATGTGGCGCGGTTGCCGAACTTCAGCTACGCCACCGTCGTCGCCGACGCCGCGTCGAATCATCCGCGCAAGGGTTGGGTGACGCAGCACATTCCGGCCAACGCGCTGAACGATGGCGACGTGGATGTCTACCTGTGCGGGCCGCCGCCGATGGTAGACGCCGTGCGCAAGTACTTTGACGACCAAGGCGTGAAACCCAAGAGCTTCCACTACGAGAAGTTCACGCCCAATGCAGTACCGGAGGCGAAGGCGGCATGAGCACGCAACGATTTTCAGGCAAGGCCGTCGTGGTGACGGGCGCAGCGCAGGGCATCGGCCGTGGCGTGGCGGTGGCTGCGGCAGAAGAGGGGGCGCACGTGCTGCTGGTGGACCGCGCCGAACTCGTCCACGAAGTGCAGGCCGAGATTGCGGCAGCGGGCGGCCACGCCCACGCCACCACGGCTGATCTCGAAACCTACGCCGGTGCCCAGCATGCCGTGCAGACTGCGCTTGGCGCGTTCGGCCGCATCGACGTGCTCATCAACAACGTCGGCGGCACCATCTGGGCCAAGCCGTATCAGCACTATGAAGAGGCGCAGATCGAGGCGGAGATCCGCCGTTCACTGTTTCCGACGCTGTGGTGCTGCCGCGCGGTGCTGCCGCACATGGTCGAGCGCAAGCAGGGCGTGATCGTGAACGTGTCGTCCATCGCTACACGCGGCATCTACCGGATTCCGTACTCGGCGGCCAAGGGCGGCGTCAATGCGCTCACCGCGAGTCTGGCGTTGGAACATGCGGACGACAACATCCGCGTCAACGCCGTCGCCACGGGCGGCACGGAGGCACCGCCGCGCAAGATCCCGCGCAACACGGCGCCCATGTCGGAGCAGGAAACCGTCTGGTACCAGGGCATCGTCGACCAGACCCTCGCCAGCAGCCTGATGCACCGCTACGGCACGATCGACGAGCAGGTGCGGGCGATCCTGTTCCTCGCGTCAGATGAGGCCTCGTACATCACCGGGACGGTACTGCCCGTCGGCGGCGGAGACCTGGGTTGAAGGTTTGAAGCGCCAACAGAGTGCGCCATCAGTCGAAGAAGCCAAGCCAGCATAAGAAAGGCGCTCACGCCTTCAAGAAAACACCAAAGGAGACCACCCATGCGTCAGATTGACCTGCACGCCGTGGCCGACCACGCCCGGTTCGGCCGCTTCCATGCCATCACACTGTTCTGGTGCGCGCTCATCATCATCTTTGACGGCTACGACCTTGCCATCGCGGGCATTGCACTGCCGTCCATCATGAAGGACATGGGCGTCACGCCCACCAGCGCCGGCTTCATGGTCAGCGCGGCACTGTTCGGCATGATGTTCGGCGCGATCTTTCTGGGCACGATTGCGGATCGTATCGGCCGCCGCTGGGCGATTGCCGTGTGCATCGTGCTGTTCAGCGTCTTTACGGCGGCAGCGGGTTTTTCCACGGACCCGGTCACCTTCAGCGTGACGCGTTTCCTGGCGGGCCTCGGTATCGGCGGTGTGATGCCGAACGTCGTGGCGCAGATGACGGAGTACTCGCCGCGCCGGGCGCGCAGCACGCTCGTCACGCTCATGTTCAGCGGCTATTCGGTGGGCGGCATGCTGGCGGCGCTGCTGGGCAAGGGTCTGCTGGAGCACTACGGCTGGCAATCGGTGTTCATCGCGGCTGTGCTGCCCGTGCTGCTGGTGCCGGCGATCCTGCGGTGGATGCCGGAATCGATGCCGTTCCTGCTGCGCACCGGCAAGCTCGATGCGGTGCGTGACATCGTGCGCCGGCTCAATCCAAACGATGCGCCTCAGCCAGGCGACACCTTCATCCTGCCCGAAGCCGATCGCGGCAACGATGCGCCGCTGGGCAGACTGTTCCAGGACGGACGCGGCTTCAGCACGGCCATGTTCTGGATTGCCTTCTTCATGTGCCTGTTCATGGTTTACGCGCTCAGCTCGTGGCTGACCAAGCTGATGGCGTCGGCGGGCTACAGCCTGGGTTCGGCGCTCACCTTTGTGCTGGTGCTGAACTTCGGGGCCATGCTCGGCGCCATCGGCGGCGGCTGGCTGGCTGATCGCTTCAACATCAAATACGTGCTGATGGCCATGTATGCGCTGGCGGCGGTGTCGATCGCATTGCTCGGCATCAAGACTTCAACCGAGGCGCTGTACCTGCTGGTGGCCGTGGCCGGCGGCTGCACCATCGGCACGCAGATCGTGACGTACGCCTATGCCGGGCAGTTCTATCCCATGAGCATCCGCTCCACGGGCATCGGCTGGGCATCGGGCGTCGGGCGCAGCGGGGCCATCCTCGCTCCCATCGTCATCGGCATGCTGGTGGGGATGGCGCTACCGCTGCACCACAACTTCTTCGCCATGGCTGTGCCGGCGGTGATCGCGACGATTGCCGTGGCGTTCATCAACCACCAGCGGTCGGCCTCGGTCATCGCGCGCTGATCGGCCACGAGCGATGCATCCATCAAGCACGCAAACGGCCTCGCGCGGAGCGCTGTCCGATTGGTCCCTCTCGGCCGTCGCGGCGGGGTTCCTGGCCGTGCTGATTTCGTATGCGGGGCCGCTGGTCATCTTCTTCCAGGCGGCGCAGGCCGCGCATGTGCCGGATGCGATGGTGGCGTCGTGGGTCTGGGCGATCTCCATTGGCGCGGCGGTGTCCGGCATCTACGCGAGCTGGCGGTGGAAAGCCCCGGTGGTAACGGCGTGGTCGGCGCCGGGGACGGCGTTGCTGGTATCGCTGTTCCCGGGGCTGTCGCTCAATGAAGCGGTGGGGGCGTACATCACGGCGGCCGTCGTCATTCTGTTGATCGGCGTGTCGGGCACGTTCGACCGGCTCATGCGGCTGATTCCCAAGGGCATCGCCGCGGGCATGATGGCGGGCATCCTGTTCCAGTTCGGTACCCACGCGTTTGCCGCAGCTTCTGCCATGCCGGTGCTGGCGTTTTCCATGATCGCCATCTACGTGGTGGGCCGGCGCTGGTGGCCGCGCTACTGCATCGTCGTGGTATTGCTGGCCGGGATTGCGCTGGCAATCACCCTGGGGCTGACGCATTTCGACCGTGTCACGCTGGAATTCACTCATCCGGTCTTCATCGCCCCACACTGGGCCCTGAGTTCGACGCTGAGCCTGGCCATCCCGCTCGCCGTCGTCAGCCTCACTGGGCAGTTTTTGCCCGGCATGGCGGTGCTGCGCGGCTCCGGGTACGACATCCCGGCCAAGCCGATCATGACGGCCACCAGCGTGGCATCGATCAGCGTGGCGTTTTTCGGCGGCATCACGATCGTGATCGCCGCGATCACTGCCGCGTTGTGCACTGGCAAGGATGCACATGACGACCCGTCCAGGCGCTACGTGGCCGGTATCGCCAACGGGGTGTTCTACCTGATTGGCGGCACGTTTGCGGGTGCCATCGTGATGCTGTTTGCGGCGCTGCCCAAGCCGTTCGTGGCCATCCTGGCCGGGCTGGCACTGATTGGCGCTATCGCCTCGAACGTGATGGGGGCGATCGAAGATGGCGAGCACCGGGAGGCGTCGATCATCACCTTCCTGGCGACGGCGTCCGGGTTGACGCTGTTCGGGTTGGGCTCGGCATTCTGGGGGATTGTGATCGGCTCGGCGGCGGCGCTTGTCTTGAGGCCGGCGCAGCGATAGTGCGCTCCAAAACAAAAACGGCGCTATTGCGCCGTTTTTTTATGTCTCCGCGGGATAGCCGAACATTCGGCTGCGGTGGTCAGCCCAGGTACGAACCGGACTTGCCAACCACCTCTGCGTACGCGAGGTTGTCGTCCCAACCGTTGCGGAAGAAATTGATGACTGCGCGCAGCAGCGAGGTGCGGTTGGCGGCTTGAACTTGGATTTCGCCGGCGAACTTGGGGGTGAAATAGGCTTGCTGGACCATGATGTTTTCTCTCAGTGCGTGATCTAGGGTTTTCCCGAGTATAGGGTTATCCCTAGGGCTGAGCAATGAGGCAAGGCAAAGCTGGGGTCCATTCTCAATATCACTCAATGTAAATAATCGGTGCGCTTGGCGCCCGCTCCGCGCCCGGCCCAGGCGAAATTGAATGTCTCTTTGTGTGCCTTTGGGAGCATATTTTTCTGCGCTGGAAAAGATTTTTTAGCGACACGTTCCCAGCAGGAGGTGGAAAATCGCACGAAGAAGTGCGCTTCTTTCGCCTTCGTTCGGCTATGTGCCGGCATTTTCTTTCAACGTGCGGGCTTGTTGTTTGATCCACATGCCCTCTACCATACGCCGCCGAATCCCCGCTTCTGTTTCTGTTTCGAGGAGGCCTCGTATGGCGTATCCCCCAATCCCGGTGCCGGTCGACGGCGCGCCCAGCGCCAACACGGCGTGGCAGGCGCGCAGCCGCGCGGCCGTATGGCATCCGTGCACCCAAAATGCACGGCTCGATGCCATGCCGCCGCTGCCGATTGCCCGCGGCCAGGGGCCGTGGCTGATCGACTTTGACGGCAATCGCTACCTGGACGGCACCAGCTCGTGGTGGGTCAACCTGTTCGGCCACGCCAATCCGCATATCAACGCCGCGCTCAAGACGCAGCTCGATTCGCTGGAGCACGTCATGCTGGCGGGCGCCACGCATCGTCCGGCCGTGGAGTTGGCCGAGCGCCTGATCGATCTGACGGGCGGCGTGCTGGGCCACAGCTTCTTCGGCTCCGACGGCGCGTCTGCCGTGGAAATCGCGCTCAAGATGAGCTTCCACGCCCATCGCAATGCAGGGCAGGGGACACGCAGCCGTTTCGTCTGCCTGGAGCACGGCTATCACGGTGAAACGCTTGGTGCACTGGGTGTGACCGATGTGGCGATCTTCCGGGATGCGTATGACCCGCTGATTCTGCAATCTCACCGGGTGCCATCGCCGGACGCGCGTCTGGCCGGCCCGGGCGAAACCGCCGCCGACGTTGCAGAACGCGCGCTGGTGGCACTGCGCGATTGCCTGTGCACCCACGCCGGCACGATCGCCGCCGTCATCATCGAACCGCTGGTGCAGTGCGCGGCCGGCATGGCCATGCACGACGTGAGCTATCTGCGCGGCGTGCGCGCACTGTGCGATGAGTTTGGCGTGCATTGGATTGCCGATGAAATTGCCGTCGGCTGCGGCCGCACCGGTACATTCTTCGCGTGCGAACAGGCTGGCGTGTGGCCGGACTTGTTGTGCCTGTCGAAGGGCATCAGCGGCGGTTATCTGCCGCTGTCGATCGTGCTGTCGCGCGATGGCATCCACGACGCCTTCAACGACGATGCGCCGGTGCGCAGCTTCCTCCATTCGCATTCGTATACGGGCAATCCGCTGGCGTGCCGTGCGGCGCTGGCCACGCTCGATCTGTTTGCTGAAGAAGACGTCTTTGCGCGCAATCGCGTGACCGCGGCGCGCATCGCTCAGGGCCTGGCGCCACTGTCGCACGATGCGCGTTTTGCCCATCTGCGCCAGACCGGGATGATCACCGCGTTCGACGTGCACCCGGACGTGGCCGGTGCACGCTTTGCCGAGCGCTTTGCGCTCACGGCGCGCACGCACGGGCTGCTGCTGCGCCCGATCGGCAACACCGTCTATCTGCTGCCGCCATATGTGCTGAGCGATGAAGAGACCGACACGCTGGTCGAACGCACGCTGCAGACGCTTGAAGACACGCTGGCCCAAGCCACGGGCGAAACAGAGGGACACACCTATGCGATTGCTTGACGACCTGCAGGCGGGCCTAGCTGCTATCGACGCCGCGCACCTGCGCCGCGTGCGCCGCACCGCGTACAGCCCGACCGACCGCAGCCAGCGCATCAGCGTGCCCGGTGAAGCGCCGCGCGACATTCTCGGCTTTTGCGGCAACGATTATCTCGGCCTGGCAGCGCATCCGGCCTTGGCCGAGGCGATGACGCAGGGCACACAGCAATATGGCTTCGGCAGCGGCGCATCGCACCTGGTCAGCGGCCATTCGATTGCGCACGCGCGGCTGGAAGCACGCATGGCTGCGCTGCAAGCCGAACACATTCCCGAGGCAGATGCGCTGTTCTTCTGCACCGGCTACATGGCCAATCTGGCCGTGGTGAGCGCCATGGCGCAGGCGGGCGGCATCCGCCCGGCCGACGAATGCACGATCTTTTCCGATGCGCTGAACCACGCCTCGCTCATCGACGGTGCACGGTTGTCGCGAGCGCCCGTCAAGGTCTATCCGCACGTCGACGTTGCCGCGCTGGAGGCGCTTCTGGCCGCCAGCACCAGCCGCAACAAGCTGATCGTCACGGACGGCGTGTTCAGCATGGATGGCGACATCGCGCCGCTGCCCGAACTGCTTGCGCTGGCCGAACGCTACGACGCCTGGCTGATCGTGGACGACGCGCACGGCCTGGGCGTGCTCGGCGAGAACGGCGCAGGTGTGCTGTCGCACTTCGGGCTGCGCTCACAGCGCCTCATCTATGTCGGCACGTTCGGCAAGGCTGCGGGCGGATCGGGCGCCGCCATCGTGGCGCATCGACTGGTGATCGACTGGCTGGTCCAGCGCGCACGCACGTACATCTTCACAACCGCCGCGCCGCCGGGCATTGCGTGTGCGGTGGAAGCAGCATTGGACCTGATCGCAAGCGAAGAGGGGGATGAACGGCGCACCCGCCTCGATCGCCACATCGCTGTGTGGAGTACGCATGCCCAGCGCCTGGCTGCGCGCTTCGGCTGGCAATGGATGCCATCGCAAACGGCCATCCAGCCGATCGTGATCGGCGAGAACGCACCCGCATTGGCGCTGGCCGCCGCGCTCGAACGCGAAGGCATCCGCATCGCCGCGATTCGTCCACCGACGGTGCCGGCAGGAACGGCCCGCTTGCGCATCACGCTGTCAGCGGCACATACCGATGCCGACATCGAGCGCCTGGCGCAGGCGCTGGAAGCGGCCGGCCAATCCCTGCAGCCAGCCAAGGCAGCCTGACATGTCCGCACGTTTCGATTGCTTTGTCACCGGCACGGATACGGAAATCGGCAAGACGCTCGTCAGCGCCGCGCTGCTGACCAAGCTCTCCGACGCCGGCTACCGTGCCGCGGGCCTCAAGCCGATCGCCGCAGGCACGCTGGCGGGCGCGCCCACGCGCACCAACGAAGATGTTGAGCAACTGCGTGCCGCCGCGTCAGTCGATCTGCCGCTCAACACCGTTTGTCCATGGTTGCTCGACGCGCCGATGTCTCCGCATCTGGCTGCGGCGCGCGAAGGCGTGACGATCACGCTGCCACCGATTCTCGATGCGTTCGCACACGCTAGATCGTTGGCGGATGCCGTTGTGGTGGAGGGCGTTGGAGGTTTCCGCGTGCCGCTGTCGGACGACTTTGATACGACCGAAATGGCCGTGGCATTGGGTTTGCCGGTGGTCCTTGTTGTCGGGCTGCGCCTGGGCTGCTTGAACCATGCCGCGCTCACCGCCGAAGCGATTGCCGCACGTGGCCTGCACCTGGCCGGCTGGGTCGGCAACGTGGTCGACGCGTCCATGGCTGGGCTTGACGACAACGTTGCGACGCTGTGCCGCTGGATCAACGCACCGCATCTGGGCACGATCCCGCGGTTGCCGCACGCCGATGCGCGGCGCGCAGCAGCCCACATCGATATCGCACCGCTGCTTGCGCGTTGAACTGGAGTGCGGCGGTAAACTACCGCCTTGACTTAGTTTGGCGAGGGCGGTTGTCATGCGCGCAATGCGTTGGCTGACAGTAGCGATTGTGGTGGTGGCGACGGCGGGATGTGCGGCATTGGAGTCCCCCGTCACGAAGGGACAGCGACTGGTTGGCGCGGACGGGCCCGCTGTGCAGGCGCAGTTCGGCCCGCCGCGCGAAACCTACCCGCTCGATGGCGGCACTCGCTGGCTCTATCCGACCAAACCGTACGGGCAGTTCACCTACGCGGCCGACTTTGATGCCGGCGGCAAGCTCGCCGCCTTCAAGCAAGTCCTGAGCAGCCTCGAGTTTGCCCAGGCCAAGATCGGCGTCTGGACGCGGGACGACGTCCTGCGACATTTCGGCCAGCCGGTCGAAACCGCGTATTTCCCACGCATGGACCGGCTGGTCTGGTCGTACCGCTTCAAGGCGGACGACGTGTGGCCGTCGCTGATGCATTTCTACTTCGACCCCGCCGGCGTCCTGCAACTCACGCAGATTACGCCCGACCCGCTTTACGATCCGGACCGCCCCCGGCTGTTCCGCCGCTAGTTGGGCGGCAGTTGAGGTAGCGCAACCCGATTGTGCGCTCAGGGTTCCTCCTGCATTGCGCGCATTGCGCGGCGACCTAAGCTAAAGGGCAGGGGAGGCAGACGCCGCCGGCGCTTGCCGAAAGCAACCGTCATCAGAACGGACGCGCACTGTTGGGGGTGCATCATGCTGACGCATCGCTGGGTCGACATCGACCCGATCGCAGCGGGCCAACATCCGCTGTACGGCATTGCCGGATGGCTGCCGTGGGTGCTGGCCATTGCCATCGCGGGGCCAACGTGGGTGTTCTGGCAGGGGCTGTCGATGGATGCGCTGCAACTGGCCGGCGCCGATCTATTTAATGCCAACGCGCCTGGCAGCGGGGCGATCAACCTGACTACGCTGCTTTATCTGATTTCCTGCGTGACGGTCCTGGTGCTCGCTACCACGCACGACAGCGCATTCCGCCCGGCCATGCTTGTGCACATGGCGCTGCTGCCGCCGCTGATCGGACTGATGCTCATGGCCGGCGGCGTTCCAGGGGCGCGTTCAACTCTCATCGACGGCGTTGCCGTTGCGGTGGCACTGACGCTGACGTGCGGCGTCTACCTGCAGGCCTCGCGCCGCGTGCACATCACCTTCGAACTCCGCGACCGGGCGCCTGGCGAGCATGCCTGGTTCAAGCGTCAGAAACGGGCTGCGGCGGGTTGACGAGCGTGACCATCACGTAGCTCACGCCAATACGTCAAACGGGCCCGCAGGCCCGCTCACAACGAGATAGTTTCCGCCGACATTCAGTCGATCAGCGCAAAGCGCGGCACTTCCCGGCCGTCGACCTCGACCATCTCATGGAACATCGTCGATGGCCGTGTCCAGATCGTGCCGTTGGCGGCGCGATAGACCGTCATTTTGATGGTGGGATCGGGTTCGTACGTGGCCTCGCACAGCCATTCGTATTCGCCGCCCTTGTAGTGACGGTAGCGGCGCGTTGGCGTGTTCTGCATGACGGCTTCAGTGTTGGGTGGGCTTGTCTTCTTCGTCGACGTAGGGCAGGTGCTTGCCCTCTTGCGTCTGCGCGCCGAGCTTGGCGTCTTCCATGGCGTCCTTGTACGCCAGCATGGCGGCGGCCACGGCTTCGGGCTCGCCGTTGAACGAGATCACGCTCTCGCCGCAGTTCGGACATTCGCCGCCGAAAATGGCGTGGATGCCGGGCATGTCGCGCGGCTCCATGCCTTCAAATTCGGTAAAGGCGGTCTGACAGGCACCGCAGACCAGCTTTTCAGGACGCAGCGCGTCCAGCCGGGCGTGCGCCTGAGAAATGCGGTCGGCCTGAGAGCCGCGTCGTTTGGCTTCGCCCATGGTGTCCTCCTGTATTCAAATGATTACAGGCGGGATCATACCGAACGGCACGGAACCCATGACGACCGGCCGTCAAGAAACTCAAGCCGGTGCTTTCGACAGGGCGTGCTGCCGGGCCGTCTCAACATAGTCGGGCGTGGGGTGCAGATCGTGGGTGCGTCCGGCCTTGGCGACCTGACCGTTGGTGTCATGACCGATGAGGCCCGGCAACAGTCGCGAAGCCTCCAGCAGGGCGCCAAGGTCGGTGCCAGTGTCGTAGTTCAGGAGTTCAAGCATGTGCACCATGTCCTCGGTGCAGACGTTGCCCGAGGCACCGGGCGCGTAGGGGCAGCCTCCCAGGCCGCCGAGCGCGCCATCGAAGCGATCGACTCCCGCCTGCAGCGCGGCCAGCACGTTGGCAAGTGCCATGCCGCGCGTGTTGTGCAAGTGCACGGTCAGCGTGGTTTGGGGGAACGCCAGCCGGAATGCACTGCACAGCGCGAACACCTGGCTGGGCCAGGCCATGCCGGTGGTGTCGCACAGCGTGATGCCGCCGATGCCCGCTTCGACGGCCCGTGCCGCCCAGGTCAGCACGGTGTCAGTGGGGATCTGGCCTTCCATCGGACAGCCGAACGCGCATGAGAGCGAAAGGTTGAGCGACGTGCGGCTCGAACGGAATGCCGCCGCGACCTGCGCAGCCTGCTGGAACGACTGCCCCGGCGTCATGCGCAGGTTGGCGAGGTTGTGCGTTTCGCTTACCGACATCACGAGGTTCAACTCGTCGACATCGCAGTCCACCGCACGTTCGGCGCCTCGCATATTCGGCACGAGCGCGGCGTAAGTGACGCCGGGCACGCGCGCGATACCGCGCATCACGTCTTCCGCGTCGGCCAGGGTCGGGATGGCCTTGGGCGAGGTGAACGAGGTGACTTCGATCTTGCTCAGCCCGCATTGGCTCAGCCGGTCGACAAGCGCGATCTTGTCTTGGGTCGGAACCATGCGCGGTTCAATCTGAAAGCCGTCGCGCGTGGCGACTTCCTGGATGAACACCCTTTTCCCTTGACCGTTGAGTACCACTGCGTTCCCCGTGCTGGACATATGTTGGAACTGCAGTGTGTTGCGCAGGCAGCCAGCGCGCAATTGAAGAATCAGGACGTGAGCCTTCTCCGAACCAGATGGGTCGCGCTAGTTTTCTGCGCTGGCCTGGGATACCAGATGGTCGATCAGCAGCCGGGCCGGCACCGGCAGCGCCGCGTAGCCCCGCGTGATGACGGACAGCGGGCGCTGTGCCCAGGTCTCATCCAGCTCGACCATGCGCAGCGTGCTGTTGCGCAGATAGGGCTTGACACTGGCCTTGGGCAGCAGGCCGATGCCAAGGCCCGCCGCCACCATGTTGCGCAGCCCCTCGAAGCTGGTCACCTGGATGCGGATCTTGTGCTGCTTGCCGGCCTGCTCGGCGCTCTGCGCGCAGAGCGTGGAGATTGACGCGCCCAGCGGCATGCTCACGTAGTCATAGTCCAGGGTATCGGCAAAGCGCAGGTGGCGCGCCGCGCCGATCGGGTGGTCGTGCGGCACGATCAGCACGAGCCTATCAACGTGATACGGCCGTACTTCCAGCCCCGGTGCAGCTTCCGGCTGGCTGCAGATGCCGATGTCAGCGGTGCCCGCTTCGACCGAGCGCAGGACCTGGCTGCTGCTTTTCTCCATCAGGTCGATCTTCACGTCGGGGTTGATCGACAGGAACGAGGACAGGTCGCCCGGCAGGTACTGGACCATGGTCGAAAAGTTGACGTGCATGCGCACGTGCCCCCGCACGCCCTGGGCGTACTCGCTCATTTCCGACGAGATTTCCTGCATCTGATCGATCAGGCGCTTGGCCCGGTAGTACAACGCCGAGCCCGCCGGGGTGGGCTCCACGCCACGGCTGTGCCGATAGAGCAGGGCGGTGCCGGCGTCGCTTTCCAGCTCCGCAATGCGTCGGCTGATGGCCGAAGGCACGATGTGCTGCCGCTCGGAAGCCGCCGCCAGGCTGCCTTCCTCGATTACCGAGACCAATACCTGCAGCGATTCCAGGTCGAAACGCATGGTCGTCCATTCCCCCTTCGTGTTGAAGCCTTCTCCTTTGGAGATGGCTCGCTTGATTATTTAGCGTTTTTTGGTCTGGCGAGAAGTGTCCATGATGCATTCATCGAGTGCGGCAATGTTGTGCGCTGCACGATATGGAGTAAAGAGGAGACAACATGGCACAGCCAGATCAACCCTTGCCCCTGCAAGGCATCAAGGTGATCGAGTTGGGGTCGCTGATCGCCGGCCCCTATGCCGGCACGCTGCTGGCCCAGTTCGGCGCCGAGGTCATCAAGATCGAGACCCCGGTCAACGGCGACCCGCTGCGCAAATGGCGCAAGCTGCACGACGGCACATCCCTGTGGTGGTATTCGCAGAGCCGGAACAAGAAATCGGTCACGCTCAACCTCAAGTCGGAACGTGCGCAGCAGATCGTCCGCGATCTGGTGAAAGATGCCGACGTCGTGATCGAGAACTTCCGCCCGGGTCTGATGGAAAGCTGGGGACTGGGCTGGGAGCAACTCTCGGCCATCAACCCGAAGCTGGTGATGGTGCGCATTTCGGGTTACGGGCAGAGCGGCCCGTACCGCGAGCGGCCCGGCTTTGCTGCGATTGCCGAGTCGATGGGTGGCCTGCGCTACCTGTCTGGCTACGCCGACCGGCCTCCGGTACGCGTGGGCGTGAGCCTGGGCGATTCGCTGGCGTCCCTCTACGGCGTGATTGGTGCGCTGCTGGCCATGCATCACGTCAAGGCCAATCGCGGCACCGGGCAGTTCATCGACGTGGCGCTGTACGAAGCGGTGTTCGGGATCATGGAAAGCCTGATCCCCGAGTATGCGATGTTCGAGCACGTGCGCGAGCGCACCGGTTCAAGCCTGCCGGGCATTTCGCCCTCCAACACCTACCTGTGTGCCGACGGCAACTACGTGATCATCGCGGGCAACGGCGACGGCATCTTCAAGCGCCTGATGCAGGCCATCGGCCTGCCGGAGTTTGCGGAGGACGCGCGCTTTGCCGACAACGCCAGGCGCGTCCAGCACAACGATCTGCTCGACGGGGTGATCGGCGAATGGACCGCGCGTCATCCGATCGACGCTGTGCTGCAGGTGCTGGAGCAAGCCGATGTGCCGAGCGGGCGCATCTATACCGCCGCCGACATCGCACGCGATCCGCAATATGCGGCGCGTGGCATGATCGAGCGCCACACCTTGCCCGATGGCCAGCCTATCGACTTGCCGGGCATCGTGCCCAAGCTGTCCGCCACGCCGGGCAGCACGCGCTGGGTCGGCCCCGAACTGGGTGAGCACACCGACGAGGTGCTGCACGCGCTCGGACTCGATGCTGCCGCGCTCGACAGCCTGCGCGCCGAAGGCATCATCTGACAGCGGGATCGCACATGACACCTCAGACCTTGTTCGCAAAGCTGTGGCAACGCCACGCCGTGCGTGATACCGACGATGGCCACACGCTGCTTTACATCGACCTGCATCTGGTCAATGAAGTGACCAGCCCGCAGGCGTTCGAAGGACTGCGCATCAGCCGGTTGCACCCGTGGCGGCCCGCCTCGGTGCTGGCCACCGAAGACCATAACGTGCCGACCGCCAACCGCGCCGCCGGCATTACCGATGACATCGCGCGGCGTCAGGTCGAGGCGCTGCGCAGCAACTGCGCGCGCTTCGGCATTACCGAATACCCGATGCAGGACGCGCGTCAGGGCATCCTGCACGTGATCGGGCCGGAGCAGGGGGCCACGCTGCCAGGCATGACGATCGTCTGCGGCGATTCGCATACCACCACGCACGGCGCATTCGCCACGCTGGCATTCGGTATCGGGACGTCCGAAATCGAACACGTGCTGGCCACGCAATGCCTGATCGTCAAAAAGATGAAGACGATGCGCGTGCTGGTGGAGGGCGACCTGTCGCCCGGCGTGACTTCCAAGGACGTGGCGCTTGCGCTGATCGGCCGTATCGGCACCGCGGGCGCCACCGGGTATGCCATCGAATTTGCCGGCTCGGCCATCTCTGCGATGAGCATGGATGCACGCATGACCCTGTGCAACATGGTCATCGAAGCCGGAGCACGCTGCGGCATGGTCGCCGTGGATGACAAAACCATCAACTACCTTCGCGGGCGGGCGCGTGCGCCGCAGGGCGCGCAATGGGACGCCGCGCAGGCGTACTGGCGCACGCTGCGCAGCGATGAAGGGGCGCAGTTCGATCGGACTATCGCACTCGACGCGACCACGATTCGCCCACACGTCACCTGGGGCACCTCGCCCGAGATGGTGGTCACCATCGACGGCCGTGTGCCCGACCCGGCCGAGGAAAGCGACCCCATCAAGCGGCAAGGCATCACCCGGGCGCTTACCTACATGGGACTCGAGCCGGGCACGCCGCTGCGCGACATCGCACTCGACAAGATTTTCATCGGCTCGTGCACGAATGCACGTATCGAAGATCTGCGTGCCGCGGCGCGTGTGGTGGCCGGCAAGCACGTTGCGGCCAACATCGTGCAGGCGCTTGTGGTGCCGGGCTCCGGACTGGTCAAACGCCAGGCCGAGGCCGAAGGGCTCGACCGCATCTTCGTCGATGCCGGTTTTGAATGGCGCGACCCGGGGTGTTCGATGTGCCTGGGCATGAACGACGACCGCCTGCAGCCGGGCGAGCGCTGCGCGTCAACGTCCAATCGCAATTTTGAAGGGCGGCAGGGCGCTGGCGGGCGCACCCATCTGGTCAGCCCGCCAATGGCGGCTGCCGCAGCAATCGCGGGGCATTTCGTTGCCGTCAGCGAACTTGGCGCCGATGTTTTGGGGAGGAACAACGATGCAGGCTTTTGATTCGATTGACGGACTGGTGGTGCCGCTTGACCGCGCCAATATCGACACCGACGCCATCCTGCCAAAGCAATACCTGAAGATGATCGGCAAGACCGGTTTTGGGCCTTACCTGTTCGACGAGTGGCGCTATCAGGACCGCGGTGAACCGGAGCAGGATTGCTCGACGCGCCCGCGCGTGCCGGATTTTCCGCTCAATCAGGCCCGCTATGAGGGCGCGCAGATCCTGCTGGCGCGCGAGAACTTCGGTTGCGGCTCCAGCCGCGAGCATGCGCCGTGGGCGCTCCGGGATTGGGGCATCCGCGCGCTCATCGCCCCGAGCTTTGCCGAGATATTCCATGGCAATTGCTTCAAGAACGGGCTGCTGCCGATCGTGCTGGACACCGACGTGGTAGACCGCCTGTTCGGGGCCGTCGCACGCACGCCCGGCTATCGGCTGCAGGTCGACCTGGCGGGGCAGTCGGTAACGACGCCGAACGGCAACGTGTACCGCTTCGACATCGACCCTTTCCGAAAAGACTGCCTGCTGCGCGGGCTCGATGAAATCGGCCTGACGCTGCAGCACCGTAGCGCCATCGCCGCATTCGAGCAGGCGCGCCGCACCGCGGAACCCTGGCTATTCAACTCACCAGCATAAGTCGGCACAACACACAAAAAGCAGCCGTATATCCCTATCTTCCAAAGGAGACAACGATGGAAACCCAACAAGCGGTCGCTGCGGGCAAGCCCTGGCATGCAGACCTGACCCCCACGCACTGGCGCGTGCTGACCGGCAGCTTTCTGGGCTGGATTTTCGACGGCTACGAAGCCTTCGCGCTCGTCGTCGTGCTATTCCCGATGCTGCATTCGCTGCTCACACCCGCACAGCTGGCGACGCCGGCCCTCTACGCCGGCATCGTCATCGGCGTGACTCTGCTCGGCTGGGGGATCGGCGGCCTGGTGGGCGGCGTGATGGCGGACTATGTCGGGCGCAAGCGGATGATGCTGTGGTCGATCTTTCTGTACGCGCTGTTCTCGGGCCTGACCACGTTCTCGCAGACGTTCGTGCAGTTGTGCGCGCTGCGCTTCATCACCGGTCTGGCGATGGGCAGCGAATGGAGCACGGGCATCTCCCTGCTTGCCGAAACCTGGCCGGAAAAGGCGCGCGCCAAGGGCGCCGGCTTCCTGCAATCCGGTTTTGGCTGGGGCACGCTGATTGCTGCGCTGATCTGGTTTGGTCTGTCGTCGTCGCTCCCGATGGGCCAGGAAACCTGGCGGCTGATGTTTGCCCTCGGCGCACTGCCCGCGTTCTTCGTGCTGTACATCCGCCGCGGTGTCGAGGAGTCGGAAAAATGGAAGCAGGCCGTGCGTGAAAAGCGCTGGAGCGCCACCGGCGCGGCAGGCAAGGGCGGCAGCGACAAGCGGCCCTTCACGCTGTCCCAGTTGTTCCGCGAACCGGAGGCTCGTCGCCGTACGTTCGTCACGCTGTTGCTTTCGGTGGTCACCACCGTCGGCTGGTGGGCGATCTCGAGCTGGCTGCCGACCTTCACCATCGGACTCGCCAAGGAACAAGGTCTGGCCAACCCGGCCGGCTGGGGCTCGAAGATCACGATTCTTTACACGGTTGGCGCCATTGTTGCCTATATGGCCGCCGGCTTCATCGTTGACGCCATTGGCCGCCGCCGCTTCCTGTTCCTGACGTTCCTGGGCTCACTGGCGACGACCTACGTGACCTACGCGATGACGACCTCGGTTGAATCGATGTCCGTCGTTGCGCCCATCAACGGCTTCTTCACGCTGGGCTGCGCCTATGTGTGGATGGCGATCTATCCGGCAGAGCTGTTCAGCTCGACCGTACGCTCGACGGCGTGCAGTTTCGTCTTCAATGCTGCGCGCCTGATCGCCTGGGTGTTTCCGATCATCGCCGGCTCGCTGATCCACTCGTTCGGTGGCGTCGCCAATGCGGCACTGGCGCTTGGCTCGGTCTACGTCCTCGGGCTTGTATTGCCGTGGTTCCTGCCGGAAACGCAGGGGGAAGGTCTACCACACTAAGCGCCCATCCCTACGGCACTTTGGCTGCGCGGCGATATCGCCGCGCTTTTTTTTTAGAAGAGAAGGGGATTGAGCCCGCTGCCGACTCGCACTGAGGCTCAGGGATGTGTCGGGGTGCCGAGCGACGCTGCCGTGCTTCGACGTGCCATCTGCGTCGTCAAACGCTGCGGCCGCGTACCGGCGTCATTCGTCCATCAGCCGAACCCTGACCTTCTTGCCCTTCATCTTGCCGGCTTTGAGCTTGCGCAGCGCGTCGAGCCGTGCGAGCAGGGCCAGCGCAAACGCAGCGGTTTTGCCGCTGCCCGTTTTTGCCTGCGCGATCAGATCGTGGCCGGCAAGGGCGATCGGCAGGCTTGCGGCCTGAATATAGTCGCGCGCGCCGCATAGCGCACAGCGGAACAGCGGCCCTTGGCCCTCATCTTTGATGACGACGTCGGACAGCTCCCACTGCGTGCCGCAGCTCTGGTTTTTGTTCGCGTCTTTTATTTAACATAATGCAAATTATGAGAAATATAGAGGCGCACGCTGGGGTGGTGGTGCCCATCACCCGACCAGCCCAGCGGCGCGCATTCGGCAATTCACTCCGCCATCGCCGGCACCACCTCGACGCGTTTCGGCACGCCCGTCACGATGGTCGCGACGGCAATCGCCAGCACCACGGCGGCGCCGATGAACACACCGGCCGCGCCGTTCGCGTCGAACACCACGCCGCCGGCTGCCGCGCCGGTTGCAATCGCGAGCTGCACGGCGGCGACGATCAGGCCGCCCGCGCTTTCGGCTTCGTCGGGCACGGTGCGCGTCACCCATGTCGACCACGCCACCGGCACGCCGCCAAACGCCATGCCCCAGAGTGCGATCAGCACTGCGTCGATGACCGGCGCGCGGCCCAGCGACACAAGTGCGATGCCGAGCACAACCATCAGCGCGGGCATTGCGATCAGCATTGGGCGCAGCCGGTGTTCCAGTACGCGGCCGGCCAACGATGTACCGACGAAGTTGGCAATGCCGTAGCCCAGCAGGATCGCCGACAGCCCGTTCACGCCAACGCCCGCCACCTGCTCCAGGAACGGCCGCAGGTACGTGAAGAACGCAAAGTGGCCGGTGAACACGAGGATCGTCGCGAACATCCCGATGCCGACGCTCGGGCGACGCAGCACGTCGATCAGCGTGCGCAGGCGCGTCGTCCCGCTTGGCGCCATCGATGGCAGCGTGGCGACTTGCGATACGAACGCAATCACCCCCAGTCCCGCTGCGGCCAGGAACACATTGCGCCAGCCGATCAGGTGGCCGAAGTAGCTGCCCAGCGGCGCCGCGGCAATCGTGGCGACGGCCACGCCGCTGAAGATGATCGACAGAGCCCGCGGCACCAACGCCGGTGGCACGAGTCGCATTGCGGTGGCGGTTGCCATGGTCCAGAAGCCGCCCAGTGCAATGCCAAGCACCACACGGCCGATCAGGATCGTCGTGAGGTTGGTTGCAAACGCCACGGCAAGATTGGATGCCACGAGCAGCACCGAGAATGCGAGCAGCACGCGCCGCCGATCGATGGAACGCGTGACGGCGGCGGTCAGCAAGCTGGTGACCAGCGCAACGGTTGCAGTGGCCGTGACGGCCTGTCCTGCCACGCCTTCTGTTACGCCAAGGCTTTCCGCCATGGGCGTCAGCAGGCTTGCTGGCAGGAATTCGGCCGTGACGAGCCCGAACACCCCCAGCGCCATCGCGAAGACAGCGCCCCAGGCGGGTTCACGCGGAGCCGCGACTGAGGCGGCAGTGGAGATTCCGGGATTCATGCGTCGTTCCGTCGAAAACATCAGGAAAAATACCAATAAGGGCGCATGGTAAGGCCCGATAGCCGGACGGTCTATGGCATACACTCCGACCTTGTTGATCGATCGTCCGGATTTTCGACATGCTGACTCCCCTCCCCGACGTGCACGACCTTGTCAGCGAGCTGCTGCTCGGCATGCGGCTGAGCGGCGTCCAGTACCGCCGTATCCACGTGGCGCGGCCCTTTGGGCTGAGCTTTGGCAAGGCGCCGGGGCGCGCGCAGTTTCACTTCGTGGGGCGCGGGCCGGTGCTGCTGCGCGACGCGTCTGGGGCGACGATGCGGCTGGAAGCGGGCGATGCGGTGTTGCTGCCGCAGGGCACCCCGCACGCGTTGCTGTCCGATCCGGATACGCCGTGCCGCGAGATCGCCGGCTTTGAATCCGCGAAGATCTGCGACACGGTGGCGTCGGTTGGCGTCGGGGCGGAAGCGGCCCCGGGCGATGCGCTCATTTTCAGCGCCTGCATGGAGCTGGACCTGGGCGGCATGCAGCCCCTGGTGGGCACGATGCCGGAGTTCATGCATGTCGGCACCCTGCTCGCGCGCTACCCGGAAATCCGCCCGATGCTCGACGCGATGGAGCGCGAATCGTGCTCGGAGCGCGCAGGTTTTGCGGGCATCCTCGCGCGGCTGGCGGACGTGGTGGCCGCCTTCATCGTGCGCGGCTGGGTGGAGTGCGGCTGCGGCGACGCCACGGGCTGGGTGCAGGCGCTGCGCGAGCCGAAACTCGGTCCGGCGATCGTCGCCCTGCATCGTGACCCGGGGCGCAACTGGAGCGTCGCGGAGCTGGCAGCGCAAGCCGGCGTCTCGCGTTCGGTGTTTGCCGAGCGCTTCCTGGCGGCGACCGGAATGACGCCCGTGCGCTATCTGACCGAGCTGCGGATGCGGCTCGCCGCACAATGGATCACGCGTGACCGCGAGGCGATCGAAGCCGTCGCGTACCGGCTCGGCTATGGATCGCTCGCTGCGTTCAGCCGCGCGTTCAAGCGGGTGGTCGGACGGCCGCCGGGGGCCATGCGCGCAGAGGGTGCGGAAGCCGACGCGTGACGGTCAGCGATGACGATAGCGCTGCGCCGCATGCCGAATCTCCTTGCTGAATTCCGCGCAGGCATGCGTCATCAGGTCCGCCGATCGGTAGACCATGTAGACGCTGAAGTCGGGTAATTCGTCTTCCATGGGGAGCACCTCCAGCGCGCCCGAAATCGTACGCAGCGGCCCCAGTGTGTTGGTGAAGACAAAATCCGACCACATGCTCACCAGGTCCGTCTTGGTAGCCAGTTGCAGGCCGAGCAGGTTGGAGCCGCTCTGCACGATCCGGTGCGGGATTTCCAGCCGGTGCAGCCGCATTAGGCTTGCCATCGGGCTGCCAGGGTCATCCAGCGGGTCCAGCACCAGCCAGTCGGCATCCAGGAGCGAGCGCAGCTTGCGCGTGCGCCGTAGCGGATGACCGGGGCGCACCGCCAAGCGCATCGGCACGGAGAATAACGGCTCCCACTGGAAGCTGCTCGTGCCGGGCCCGCTGTTGGTGGAGATCAACCCCAGATCGATGCGGCCTTCGCGCAGACCTTCAAGAATTTGCTGCGAGCGCTGTTCGAAACCGCGCAACGCCACATTGGGAAAGCGCGTGCGGAATGCCGCCATGGCATCCGGTAGCGGGCCGCTGGAGGCGACGGCGGTAAAGCCGATGTTCAGTTCGGCCTCTGCGTGGCCGCGAATGGCTTCGATGTCTTCCAGCGCGTGACGCAGTTCCTGCTCAACCACGCTGGCCCGTTTGACGAGCGCCATCCCATACGCCGTCAGGCTCACGCCGCGCACCGAACGCGACAGCAGCGTGACGCCGAGCTCCCGTTCCAGTTCCGCAATCGTCTTGGACAACGCCGGCTGCGAGATATGCAACCCGCGCGAGGCCTCGTGAATGCTGCCGTGCTGTGCCACGGCAAGCAGGATGCGCAACTGGTGCAGCTTCACCTCGCTCTCCTCCTCGCTCATTGCACACGGTTGGGTGTGCGTGTCGCCTCACGCCTTCACGGGCTTTCCCTGATAGCGGATACATGCCGGTTATGACGGTGATTCTATTTGGTTATCGAGATGAATATTTGCGATTTTTTCAGCGCACGCGTTCCCTGAATACTGCAAGCACCCAAGGCTCAGAGAAGCCCTTTCCAACATCGTGGACGGAGACCCCATGAACGACGCCACCTTGCAGACTACGGCCCTGCCCGCCTCGGCCGTTGCTGCGCCCAAGCCCGCCGGCCAGGCGCGATTGATCGCCGCGTGCTCGATCGGCAATGCGCTGGAGATGTACGACTTCACGGTCTACAGCTTCTTCGCGCTGATGATCGGCAAGCTGTTTTTTCCGTCAGACAGCGCGTACGGCTCGTTGCTGCTCGCGGTGGCGACGTTCGGCATCGGCTTTGTGATGCGGCCGCTGGGCGGTTTCGTCATCGGCAACTACGCAGACCGCCACGGACGCAAGGCCGCAATGACGCTGACAATCGGGCTGATGGTCATCGGCACGCTGTGCCTGGCGGTTGCGCCGACATACGCCACCGCAGGCCTGCTCGGCCCGCTGGTGATCCTTGCCGGCCGATTGCTGCAGGGCTTCTCGCTGGGCGGTGAAATCGGCGCGTCGACGGCGATGCTGATGGAGTCCGGCGGTATCCGCGGGCGCGGTTTTCGCGTGAGCTGGCAGTTGGGCAGCCAGGGCATTGCAGCGCTGTGCGGCGCGCTGACTGCAGCCATTCTGTACGGCAGCCTGTCGCCGGAAGCGCTGCAGAGCTGGGGCTGGCGTGTGCCGTTCTTCCTTGGCCTGCTGATTGCGCCGGTGGGCCTGTATATCCGCTCGCACCTGGATGAAACGCACACCGCCGAGGCGCATGCACCGAGTCCGCTCGGCACCTTGTTCCGAGATCACGGCGGGCTGGTCATCAAGGGCGTGCTCACGATCATCGGCGGGACCGTCGGCACGTATCTGGTCATCTACTTCATGCCGACCTACATGATCCGCGAGCTGCATCTGCCGGCTTCGCTGTCGCTGCTGGCCGGTTGCGTGACGGGGCTGACGAGCTTCGGCGCGTCGCTCCTTTCCGGTTGGCTGGCCGACCGCCTGCCGCGCCGCAAGCCGCTGGTAGTGGGCGCAACGCTGGTCACCGTGGCGGCGCTCTATCCGGCCTTCTGGCTGATGACGCATTACCCGAGCGTGCCGCTGGTGCTGGCACTGTCGGCGTTGCTCACCGGCACGCTGTACCTGGGCACCACGCCCATGCTGCTCATGATGATGGAGCTGCTGCCCATCAAGGTGCGCGCCAGCGGCCTGTCGGTCATCTATGCGATCGGCGTCACGGTGTTTGGCGGCTCGTGCCAGTTTGTTGTGACGTGGCTGCTGGCCCGCACCGGCAATCCGCTCTCCCCTGCCTTTTACATGATGGCGTGCAGCGCCATCACGCTGCTGACCGTGCTGAGCCTGCGCGAAGCGCACGAAACCGATTGACCCCGGATTCCCATCTCCAACCTCCAACCCCGGAGCCCCGACATGACCAAAGCCCCCACGCTCACGCCGTTCCAACTGTTGCCGCATCTCCTGCCGCCCGTCCATATCGATGCAGAAACGTTCGTCAACATCCGCCGTCAGATCCACGCGCAGCCCGAACTCGGTTTCGAGGTGGGCGCCACCAGCACGTTGGTGGCCGATCTGCTCAAGAGTTGGGGTTACGAGGTGCACACGGGCATCGGCAAGAGCGGCGTGGTGGGCCAACTGAAGCTGGGCAACGGCACGCGCCGCCTTGGCATTCGGGCGGACATGGACGCCCTGCCCATTGTTGAAGCGACCGGCCTGCCCTACGCCAGCCGCAACCGCGGCAAGATGCATGCGTGCGGCCACGACGGGCACACCGCCATCCTGCTCGCCGCAGCCAAGGCGCTGGCCGAGAGCCGCGATTTTGATGGCACGCTGAATCTCATCTTCCAGCCCGATGAAGAAAACCTGTGCGGTGCGCGCGCCATGATCGAAGACGGCCTCTTCGAACGCTTCCCCTGCGATGCCGTCTATGCCTTGCACAACATGCCGGGCGTGCCGGCCGGCAGCTTCCGCGTGCTGCCGGGACCGGTGAGCCTGTCCTCCGACGTGGCCGACGTCACCATCAAGGGCATGGGCGGACACGGTGCGATGCCGCATCGCGCGCGTGATCCGATTGCCGCGTCGGCCGCCATCATCACCGCGTTGCAAACCGTGGTCGCACGCAATGTCGCGCCTGACGACACGGCGGTGGTGTCGGTCGGTTTCATTCGCGGCGGTGCAACGCACAACGTGATTCCCGAATCGGTGACGATCGGCCTGAATGTGCGCGCAGCGCGACCGGAAACGCGTGCGCTGGTGGAAATGCGCATTCGCGAGATTGTCAGCCTCACCGCACAGGCCCATGGCGTCCAGGCGCAGATCGACTATCGTCAATTGACGCCGCCCATGGTCAATACCGAGGCCGAGACGCAACTGGCGCAGCGGGTCTGTACCGAACTGGTAGGCGCGGCCAACGTCGTCACCCAGGCGCCCAAGGGGCTCAACGGCAGCGAAGACTTTGCCTGGATGCTCAATGAAGTGCCGGGCTGCTACCTGATCCTCGGCAATGGCGAAGGCGAATTCGGCGGCTGCATGGTGCACAACCCCGGCTACGACTTCAACGACCAGGTGTTGCCGTTGGGCGCAGCCGCCTGGGTGCGTCTGGCGCAAACCTACCTGAGCGCCGCGTGAAGTGAACTTCGAGTCAAGCAATGCAAGCGAATCCGAGCCAAGCTGCAACACCTGCGGCCGCCAACGAAGAGATCGTCCAATGGAGCGCGATCGAACTGTCCCGGCGTATCCACGCGCGCGATGTGTCGTGCGTGGAAGTCATGGAAGCGTTCCTTGCACAGATCGATCGTCATAACCCGACGGTGAACGCCGTCGTGGCCCGCATCGATGCCGAATCGGCCATCGACCAGGCACGCGAGCGGGATGTGCTGCTGTCGCAAGGTTTGTCCGGCGGCTGGATGCATGGCTTTCCGCAAGCGCCCAAGGATCTTGCGGCCACCGCAGGCATGGTGACGGCGATGGGCAGCCTCGCCATGGCGCGCAATGTGCCGACGCATGACAGCATCGTCGTCGAGCGCATTCGCCGGCAAGGCACGGTGCTGATCGGCAAGACGAATACGCCTGAGTTCGGGCTCGGCTCGCACACCTACAACCGCGTGTACGGCACTACGCGCAACGCCTGGAACCCCGAGCGCTCGGCCGGCGGCAGCAGCGGTGGCACGGCCGCCGCGCTGGCGCTGAACATGCTGCCCGTGGCCGACGGCAGCGACATGATGGGCTCTCTGCGCAACCCCGCCGCCTGGAACAACATCTACGGCCTGCGTCCGAGCCTCGGTCGTGTGCCTTACGGCCCCACCGGCGACGTGTTCTTCCAGCAGCTGGGTACCGAAGGCCCGATGGCGCGCAATCCGCAAGACCTCGCCTGGTTGCTCGCCACGCAGGCCGGCTACGACCCGCGTGCGCCGCTGTCGCTGAGTGATGATCCGGCGTGCTTCATGCAGCCGCTGCACCGTGACTTCCGGCAGGCCCGCATTGGCTGGTTGGGCGATTTCGGGGGCTACCTTGCCATCGACGCCGAAGTGTTGGCCGTCAACGAGCATGCGCTCGACACGTTCGACACGCTGGGCTGCCATGTCGAGACCGTGCGGCCTTTCTTCGCCATGGATGCGCTGTGGGAATGCTGGTGCACGCTGCGCGCGCTGAGTGTGTCCGGCAACCTCGGGCTGCTGTACGCCAACGCCGCCACGCGCGATTTGCTCAAGCCCGAAGCGATCTGGGAAATCGAGCACGGACGCAGCCGCACCGCCATCGACATCAACCGTGCCATCGCCACACGGGCAAGCTGGTACCAGGCGCTGCTGCGGCAGTTTGCGCACTACGATTTCCTCGTCCTGCCTTGCACGCAGGTTGCGCCCTTCCCCGCCGAAGAGCACTGGCCCAAGGCCGTAGCAGGCCGCGCGATGGACACATACCACCGCTGGATGGAAGTCGTGATTGGCGCCACGCTGGCGGGCGTGCCGGCCGCGAGCCTGCCGTCGGGCTTGACCGCTGATGGCCTGCCGCTGGGCCTGCAGGTGATTGCGCCGCCCCGGTCGGAGTTTGCGTTGCTGCAGCTTGCGGCCGCGTGGCACGAAGCGTTCGCGCCGGCACGTGCCGCGTCGCCGCTATTGGGCTGAGCGATGCACACGTGCCGTGTTTTCCCGGCACGCGCATAGCCAATCCCACACCGCGCGCACGGCAGCGTCTTCAAGCCGCGCAGATGGCGCCACGGCCCAGAACGCATAGCGCTGAATGACCGGCGCTGCGAAAGGCTGGACGAGCGTGCCCGCCTCCAGCGCATCGCGCACCAGCGGCAGGTTCGCCAGGATCACGCCTTGCCCGGCCATGGCCGCCGACATGGCGTGCCCGTCGTCGGAGAGCACGATGCCCGTGTCCGTCTTGAGCATGTGGTCGATACCGGCGGCGCGTGCCCACATCGGCCAGCCGATCGCCTGCGGCAGCGTGCGCTGCCATCCGGAGTGGATGAGCGGCACGCGCGTCAGATCGTCGTGCGACCGCACGTTCAGGCCAGGGTGGCAGACGGGCGCATAGGCGTCGCCAAAGAGATGTTCGGTGATGAGGCCGCCCCCCGTGGCGCGCGTATCGCCATAGCGCACGGCAAGGTCTGCGCTGCCGCCATGCGGGTCGACCACGGTGTCGGACGCATGAATGCGCAGATCCACCTCCGGATGCTGCGTCGCAAATTCACCAAGCCGCGGCACCAGCCAGCGCGCAGCAAGCCCCATCGGCGCCGTGAGCGTCACGCGCTGACGCCCCGGTTGTGCCTGCGTGCCGCGAATGGCATCGATGGCCTGCGCAAACGCATCAAAGCCGGTGTTGAGCACCGGATACAGCTGCTCGCCGGCATGAACAAGCGCCTCGTCATCCTCAGCGCACGCGGCGATTTCGGTTACGGCCCCGGCCAGCGCATTGCCCACCTGAACCACGTCGAGGCCGGCGTCGCCACGGCATTCAGCTACATCGGCATCACCGATGTGGCATCCGTCGCCATCGAATACGACGAGTTTGCCGACAAGCGGTTACGCGCGTCCATCGCATCGGCGGAAAACGAGGTCGATGCACTGGTCGCGCGGATGGCCGCCGCCGTGGAAGCGGCCTAGTCGATCAGCCGGCCATCCGGCTCGAAGAACGGATGGGGGCCATCGAATTGCCCCACGTAGGCGAGGTGGCTCACCAGGCCCTGGCCCGGCACCCATGCGTGCACCTTGTAGGCGGGTGGCTCCATGACGAAGCCGGGCGCCGCGTTCGGGTCGAGATCCAGCGCCACCTGATGCGCCGGCGACGGGCAAGTCGACGCCACCGTCCCGGCAAACCGCACGTCAATGGAGCGATGCAGATGGCCGCAGATGATGCGCTCGACGTTGCCGGCGGCACGCACGATCTGCGCGAAGGCCGGGATGTCTTCGGGGGCGAGCGATTGCACGTCCATGTGGCCGATGCCCGTGGCAAACGGCGGGTGATGCATGGCGATGACGGTCGGGCGCTGCGTTTCGCGTGCCAGCGCTTCGGCCAGCCAATCCAGGCACTGCACGCCCAGGCGGCCGCCCGGATGGCCGGAGTCCAGCGTGTCGATCACGATCAGGCGAACGTCGCCAATGTCGGTCCAGTACTGCAAAGCGTGCGTGTCTTGCGCATCGGCCGGAATGGGTGCGAGCCAATCGGCAAAGGCTTCGCGTGCGGCATCACGGCCATCGTGGTTGCCGAGCACCGGCAGCATGCGGATGCCTGCCGCATCGAGCGGCGCCAGCACCGCACGCAGGTGGGCGTATTCCTCGGGCGCGCCGGCGTCGACCAGATCGCCGGTCAGTACGATAGCGTCTGGTTTCTCGGGCTGTGCCAGGATATGTGCCACGCAGCGTGACAAATAGGCCGCCGAATCTACGCGCCGATAAGCCAGTTGCCCCGGCCGCTTGATATGAAGATCGGTCAGTTGCAGGAAGTGCATCGGCATCAGGCTTGCAAGGTCAAGAGGCGGTCTACCGGGATATCGAAGCCGACCGCATGGCCCAGCGCAAACTGCTGGCGGCCGGGCACATCAATAAACAGCGGCGTGGCTGACACGCCCGCCACGCGCACGCGGGTGCGGAAGCCGAGAAACAACGCCGACTCGACCGTGCCCTTCAGCGCCGCCTGGGCCGGGTCGGCCAGCACGGCATCTTCGGGGCGGAAGAAGATGGCATTGCCGTCGCCGGCCGGCACGGGTACGCGGCCGCCCGCGCAGACGAATGCGCCATCCTCGCGCGTGCCGTCAAGCCGGTTCATGATGCCGATGAAGTCCGCCACGTGCCGGTTGGCCGGCTGGAAGTAGATCTCGCGCGGCGTGCCGATCTGCGCAATGCGGCCGGCTTCCATGACGACGATGCGATCGGCCAGCGCCATCGCCTCTTCCTGATCGTGCGTCACGTAGATCGTCGTGATGCCCAGACCGCGCAGCAGGCGGTCCATCTCGGCGCGCACGGATTCGCGCAGCTTGGCGTCGAGCGCCGTAAGCGGTTCGTCGAGCAGCAGCACGCGCGGCTCGGGCGCCAGCGCGCGCGCCAGGGCCACGCGTTGGCGCTGCCCGCCCGAAAGCTGGGCCACACCGCGATCCGCATACGGCGTGAGGTGCATCATCTCCAGCAGCGTGTTAGCCCGGGCGCTGATCTGCGTGTCGGACAAACCGTTCTGCCGGCGCTGGATGCGCAGGCCGTATTCGACGTTGCCGCGCACGCTCAGGTTCGGGAACAGCGCGTAGCTCTGAAACACCATGCCGACGCGGCGGCGCTCGATCGGGCGCGCGGTGACGTCTTCGTCGCCAAAGTGCACGGTGCCGCCGGCATCCGGCGCTTCCAGGCCCGCGACGATGCGCAGCGTGGTGGTCTTGCCGCAGCCCGAGGGGCCGAGCAGCACGACGGTCTCGCCGGCGGCGATGTCGAGGTCCATGGACTCCAGCACGCGTTGGCCGCCGAAGTGTTTTCCGCAGCCACGCAGCCGGATCGGCACGGGCGCGAGATGTAGAGGTTCGGTACTCATCGGGAAGCCTTTCCGTTGTTCACCCGCAGGCCGCCAAAGCGCTGCATCAGCACCAGCAGGGGCACGATCATGACGAAGAAGATCAGCGTGTAGGCGCTGGCAATCTCCAGGCGCATCGACGCATAGGTATCGGCCAGGCCGACCGGCAGGGTTTTGGTTTCGGGCGTGTGCAGCATCCATGTGAGGTTGAATTCGCCCACCGAGAGCGTCACCACCGTCAGCGCGCCGGCCAGGACGCCGGGCTGCACGTTGGGCAGCACAATCGTGCGAAAACGCTGCCAGAACGACGCGCCCAGGCTGGCGGCGCCCTCTTCCAGCGTCTTCAGGTTCTGGCCTGCCGCCACGGCGGCAACCGAGCGCACCATGAACGGCAGGGTGAACACCACGTGCCCGACGACGATGAACCACAGGCTCTCGCGAAAGCCACCAAAGCCGCCGTACGCCACGATCAACCCCAACGCCGTCGCCAGGCCCGGCAGCGCCACGGGCAGCGTCAGGAATTCTTCGATCAGGCGGCTCGCACGGCTCTGGCGGCGCGCCAGCACATACCCCGCAGGCACACCGGCCGCGAGCACGATCACCAGCGTGCACAGCGCCACCAGCAGCGACATCCAGATCGACGCGTGATACATCTCCCAGACTTGGGCGACCCAATCCAGCGTCCAACCGCTCTTGAAGCCGCGGATGTAGTTGCGCGTCAGGCCCACGGCCATCGACAGCACGACGGGCACGATCAGGAACAGGCACAGCAGCAGCGTGATGAGCCACTGCGAAAGAGAAAGCACGCGTTTCATGCTGCGGCCCCACTTGGGCTACCACTCGCGGTGCGCGCAATCGCCAGCACCAGCCACGTCACCACGCCCAGCACCACCGACAGCGCTGCCGCCATCGCAATGCCCGCGTTGAGCGTGAACTCGGTATAGATCGTCATCGGCAACACGTCGATGTCGGTGGCGAGCGTGAAGGCGGTGCCGAATGCGCCCATCGACGTGGCAAAACAGATCGCCCCCGAGGCGATCAGCGCAGGCGCCAGCCCTGGCACCAGCACATCGCGCGTCACCTGCCACGATGATGCGCCCAGCGAGCGCGCCGCTTCTTCCAGTGAACGATCGAGCTTTTCCGCCGCCGCCATCACCGTCAGCACCACGCGCGGAATCGAGAAATACAGGTAGCCGAGAAACAACCCGCCGATGGAATAGGCGAACACCCATTTCTCACCGATGAGCTTGTGCGTGACGTCGCCCAGCAGTCCCTGGCGCCCCGCCAGCAGGATCACCATGAAGCCGACCACCACGCCGGGAAACGCCAGCGGAAACGTCAGCATGGCGGTAATCATCCGCTTGCCCGGCACGTTGCGACGCACTAGAAACAGCCCGGCGATGGTCGAGAGGACAAGCGTCGCCAGCGTGACCGCCGCCGACAGCACCACCGTCGAGAACAGGCTGCCCAGATAGCGCGACGTGGTGAGCGCCGCCGTGTACGTGGCAATCACGCCCTCGCTGCCGCTGACTCGCAGCAGCGCGGCCATCGGCAGCAGCCAGAACGCGCAGAACAGCGCAACGGCCGGTGCCAGCAACGCCACCCGCCACCGTGCGGGCAGTACCGCATCGTCGGGCAAGGTGTTTCGGGTGACGGTGCTCATGCTCAGCGGACCTCGTTCAGGTAGCGCGTGCCAAATGCCTGCTGGCCGGCCGCCATCTTGTTGAAGTCGACCGTCTTGGCGCGGGCGTATTCGCTGGCCGGCAGGAAGCGCGACGCGGCCTCCTTGCTCATGGCGCTGGCGCGCACCGGGCGCAGGTAGGCGTTGGCCCACAGCGTCTGGCCTTCGTCCGACAGGACAAAATCCAGCACCTTCTTGGCGTTGTCGGCATGCGGTGCACCGGCCGTCAGGCTCATCACGTACGGCACGGCAATCGTGCCTTCCTGCGGGATCACGAATTCCACGTTCGCGTGATCCTTGTACTTGGCGCGGTAGGCGTTGAAGTCGTAGTCGAGCAGGATGGGGATTTCGCCGGCCACCACGCGCGCGTAAGCGGTTTGCTTCGGCACGATCGGCGCGTTCTTCTTCAACTGCTTGAACCATTCGACGGCGGGGCTGAAGTCGTCAAGCGTGCCGCCCAGGGCCTGGTTGACCGCCACGGCGCCCACGTAGCCGACGAAGGCGCTGCTCGGGTCGAGGTAGCCGACCATGCCCTTGTATTCGGGCTTGAGCAGATCTTTCCAGGAACGCGGCACGGGCTTGCCTTCCAGTGCGTCCTTGTTGACGAAGAAGCCCAGCGTGCCGGAGTGGATCGAGAAGAACGCGCCGTCCGGGTCTTTCATGCCGGCCGGAATGTCTTCCCAGTGCTTGGGCTTGTAGTTGGCGACCAGGCCCTTTTCCTTGGCCTGATACGCAGACGTGATGCCCAGGTAGGCCACGTCGGCCACGGGGTGCGATTTCTCGGCCAGCATCTGCGCGATGGCCTGGCCGGAGTTCTTGTTGTCGAACGGCACGGTAATGCCGGTCTTGTCCTTGATGGCCTTGATCTGGCTGGCCCAGTCGGCCCATTCGGGCGGGCAGTTGTAGCAGATGGCGACTTGCTGGCCGGCCGGCTGTGCCTGCACTGGCGCAGCCACGGCGAATGCGCCGGCAGCCACGAGGCCGCACGCGCGCAGCCATTGAACGAGACGTTTCATCGAGACGCTCCTTGCGTATCAGACGTGAGGGAAGAAACAACGGAGAGGGACGCTTCCGCTGGCGCACGGGCCAGCGTGCCGCCCGCCAGCAGGCGGTGCGGCAACGTAATCGAGGGCACCACCTCGCCGGCGATGCGGCGGGCCAGCGCCGTGGCCGCGTCGGTGCCGATCCGGCGGTGCGGCTGCGCCACGGTGGCCAGCGTCGGCGAAAGCCACTGCCCCATCGCCAGGCCATCGAAGCCGACCACGCTGACGTCTTCGGGCACGCGCAGACCCATCTCGCGCAGCGAGCGGATGGTGAGCAGCGCAAGACGGTCGTTGCTGCAGAAAATGGCGGTCGGACGCGGCGGCGCCAGCAGGCGGGCCAGTTCGGCCGGCAGCATGGCATCGGCGTTGAAATCAATTTCGACGGGCGGCTGCGGCGCAATGCCGGCCGCTTCCAGCGCTTCGCGGTAGCCGTTGTGGCGCAAGGCCGCACGGTCAGACGCTGTCAGCGTGCCCGTCAGCATGCGGATCTGGCGGTGGCCCTGCGCGAGCAACGCGCGAATGGCGTCGCGTGCGGCGGCGCGGTTGTCGACGGTCACGCAGCAGCGGGCGGGAATGCGCGCCTGGCCGACCGTGTCGTTGTAGACCAGCACGTAGGGCACGTGCTCGGCGTCCAGGCGATCGAGGTGCGGGTTGGCAGCGGCATCGCCCACGGTCAGGATCAGGCCGTCGACGCGTTGCTCGAGCATGGTCTCGATGGCGCGGGCTTCACGCTCGCGGTCGTAGGCCGTCGTCATGAGCATGACGCGCTGGCCTGTGATGGACGCCGCTTCCTCGATGCCCTGCATGCATTCGGCAAAGACGGGGTTGGCCAGCGACGGCAGCACCACGCCCAGCAAGCCTGTGCGTTCGGCGCGCAACTGACGGCCCAGCGCATTGGGGCGATAGTGCAGCGCATCCATGGCCGCCTGCACACGGGCCAGCGTCGACGCACTCACCCGCTCCGGCGTGTTGACCGCCCGCGACACCGTGGCAATCGAAATGCCGGCATGCGTCGCGACATCCTTGATGCTGCTGCCCACTGTGCGCCCCTTCGATTTGTAAACGTTTACATCCTAGGTGGGCGGAGTGACTGTTTCATGACAATCCATGCTGCGCCGCAGCCATCGTCGCAACGCAGCATCGCCAGTGTTGTGCATGGCAAAGTTACAAAGCTCGCATATGCTTCTTACGAACATCGGCAAGCGACGTGCGCCAATGCGTGCGCAGCGGCATGGCCCAGTTGCTGCTGTCCTGTTCTCGCTGCCTGCTTTGGAGACACCATGCGTGTATCGCCCGTATTCGATGTGCCGACCACCGGCCTGCCCGCCTTGATGCAACACTACGGCGTGGTCCGGGCACAGTCCCTGGCCCTGGCCGCGCCGCTATCCGACGCCGATGCCACCGTTCAGTCCATGGACGATGCCAGCCCAGCCAAATGGCACCTGGCCCATACCACCTGGTTTTTCGAGGAATTCATCCTGGGCCCCAACGTGCCGGGCTATCGCTCGCCGGATGCACGCTACCGCTACCTCTTCAATTCATACTACGAAACGGTGGGTGCACGGCACCCCCGCCCGCGCCGCGGCATGCTCACCCGCCCCACCCTCGATGAGGTGCGCGCCTATCGCGCCCATGTCGATGCAGCCATGCAGCGCCTGCTGGCCGACGGTGTATGCGATGACCTTGCCCGCCTGGTGACGCTCGGCCTGCACCACGAGCAGCAGCATCAGGAGTTGCTGTTGACCGATCTCCTCCACCTGTTCGCGCAGAATCCGCTCTGTCCGGCGTATGCCGAAACGCTCCCACCACGCGTGCATGCGGCGCCCGCGCAACCTGGCTGGGTCAGCTTCCAGGGCGGCGCCGTGCAGATCGGCAAAACCGAGACAGGAGCCGACACCGATTTCATGTTCGACTGCGAGGGGCCACGCCACACGGTCTGGCTGGAGCCCTACGCATTGGCCACGCACCCAGTCACCAACCGTGAATGGCTCGCCTTTATGCAGGATGGTGGTTATCGGCAGCCAACGCTGTGGCTGTCCGACGGCTGGGCATGGGTTCAGCGGGAGGGCATTGACGCCCCGCTCTACTGGCGGGCGGGCATGGACGAGGCCGAAGGTTGGCAGCAGATGTCGCTGCACGGCCTGCAGCCGGTCGATCTGGATGCGCCGGTCAACCACATCAGCTTTTACGAGTCCGATGCCTACGCCCGCTGGGCCGGCGCTCGCCTTCCGACGGAAGCCGAATGGGAGCACGCCGCAGAAGGCCAGCCCGTGCAAGGAAACTTCGCCGGGCGGGGCGCGCTACGTCCGTTGCCCGACCATGGCATCGCCGAGGCCGGCAGCCTGCGTCAATTGTTCGGTGATGTGTGGGAATGGACTGCCAGCCCTTATGGGCCGTATCCGGGCTTCGAGCCCGCCGAAGGCGCCGTGGGCGAATACAACGGCAAGTTCATGTGCAGCCAGATGGTGCTGCGCGGCGGATCGTGCGTGTCGCCCGAGGGGCATCTGCGGGCGACGTACCGCAACTTCTTCTATCCGCACCAACGGTGGCAGTTCACCGGAGTGCGGCTGGCGCGACGCGCTTGACGCCCGTCACGCCCAGTAGCAGGGCCAATTGCCCTGCCATGCAGACCGCGTTCAGCGGTTGCTGTCAAACAGCATGTTGGTGGGCGTACCGATCGTATCTCGACCGGCCGGGCTAGGTGCTCCGGCGTCGCGTTTAGCGGGCGGCATCGGCGTCGGCACATCCGGCGCTGCGGCCTTAACAGGCGGGGAGACTGCGGCTGCAGGGACCGGCGCCGAAGCAGGCTTGCCGGACTGCTCCGCCAACTTGCGCCGGCGCGATTCCAGTCCCGCAGCAATCTCATCCTGGTGATACCGCTTAGCGAAATCGATCACGTCCATCTTCTGCTGATTGCGCAGGTTCATGTCGGCGCCCTCGTCCAGCAGCAGCTTGACGGTCGTGATGTGACCGCCCATGGCCGCCATCATCAGCGGCGTGGTCGCGTTGGGGCTTTCGGCATCAATATAGGCCGCGTGGTCGAGCAGGTATTTGACGATGTCGTCATACCCGTTGGTGGCGGCGTAATGCAGCGCGGTCCAACCGGTCTTGTTGACCTCCACGTCGTACGTTTCCACCATCAGCTTCACCATGGGCAGCAGGCCCTGGTACGCGGCCATCATCAGCGCGTTTTCACCTGCGGCATTGGTGCGCTCGAAATCGATGTTCTTGGCGCGAATGAGCGCCTCGGCCACCTCGATGTTCTTCTCCTTCAGCGCATCCACCAGCAGCGGCGTGCCGTCGCGGGTCTTCAGGTTGGGGTCGACGCCCTGCGCGACATACTTCTGCACCAGCGCCGGGCGGTTGTATTCGACGGCGTTGCGCAGATCGTCCTGCGGCGTGGCGAGTGCGACACCCGACAGCGCCATCGTCAAAGCACCAGCGAGGGCGATCTTGTTCAGTGCTGGCTTCAAGTTATCGCGGTATCGCATTGAATAGATTGAAGAAGTTATCGGTGGTAGCGCCGGCAATCCGCTCCAGCGGTTCGCCGCGCAGCGTCGCCAGGAATTCGCCAACGTGGCGCACATACGCCGGCTCGTTCGTCTTGCCGCGGAACGGCACCGGCGCCAGGTACGGAGAGTCGGTCTCGATCAGCATGCGGTCCAGCGGCACCTTCTTGGCGGTTTCCTGCAGGTCCACGGCATTCTTGAACGTCACGATGCCGGAGAACGAGATATAGAAACCGAGGTCCAGCGCGGCCTTGGCCACCTCCCAGGTCTCTGTAAAGCAGTGCATGACACCGCGTGCGGCCTCGGCGCCTTCCTCGCGCATGATCGCCAGCGTGTCGTCAGCCGACGAGCGCGTGTGGATCACCAGCGGCTTGCCGGTCTGCTTCGACGCGCGGATGTGTGTACGAAAGCGATCGCGCTGCCACTCCATGTCGGCCACGGTGCGGTCGCCCAGGCGGTAGTAGTCGAGCCCGGTTTCACCGATGCCGACCACGCGCGGATGATCGGCCAGCGTCAGCAGGCGCTCGAGCGTGGGCTCTTCAATGGACCGGCCTTCTTCAACGTCCGCCTCTGCATCGGGATGCACGCCCACAGTGGCGTACACGTTCGGCTCCTGCTCGGCGATCTCGAGCACGCTCGGAAAATCCTCCAGCGTGACGGAAATGCAGAGTGCGTGCGTGACGCGGTTCTCCCGCATGCGCGTCAGCAGCTCAGGCAGGCGCGCGCGCAAGTCGGGGAAATTGATGTGGCAGTGGGAATCGACAAACATCGAATAATCAGAAAGTTACGGCGCAAACTTCGTGCGCCGTATCAGGAAAAAATCACAGTGTTTGGGTGGGGCGCTGCGAATTGATCTGCTTGCCCAGCACCTCTTCGATCACACGGCGCAGCACGCGGCACTGCTCATCTTCGCCAAGGTGCACGCCAATGCCCGGCGTCTTGGCCGGCGTGCCCACCGGCGTGATCCAGGCTACCTTGCCGGCCACCTGATACTTCTGCGGGCGGTCCAGCAGCGAGAGCACCAGGAAGACTTCCTCGCCAATCCGGTAAGGGCGCTGTGTCGGCACAAAGATGCCGCCGTTCTTCAGGAATGGCATGTAGGCGGCGTGCAGGCCGGCTTCATCCTTGATGGCCAGCGAGACGATGCCCGGGCGGGTCGGTGCACCTGAAGCCGTGCCGGGTGCAGCGGGGGTACCAGGGGTGACGGGAGTGCCGGGCGTACGAAGAGGTGCAGTGCTCACAGGGTGTCCACTCAGTGCAAACGTTCAGGTGCAGGTTCGGATTCAGGCAGCGGGAAACAACTGCCGGTAATCCATCAACAGGCTTTCGATGACGAGCCGCGCGGCAAGCGGATGCTGCTCGGAGCGGCGCCGCTGGGGCAAGGCACGCGCAAAACGTTCCAGGCGGTCCAGCGGGATGGTATTCGCGCAACGTTGCAGCGCATCGCGTTGCGCCGGGAAATAACGCGGACGTCCGGCAACTCGCGCCGCCATCAGGTCAAAGACCCACCGGTGCATGGTACTGAGAACGGCAGGCACCGACAATTTCTGTAAATGATCTGCCGTGGCGAGTGCGTCCAGCTTTGCGCCCTGGCCCAATTGTTCGAGCAGGAATTGCAGCAGCGGGCGGTCTTCGGACTCGGCGGCGGCCAGCGCGGCCAACGGCGCATTGCCGAACTCGGCCAGCAGGTTTTGCGCGTGCGGCACGCCTTGCTGCTCCAGCCACTGGCGCGCCGCCTCGGGCTGGGGCTGCTGCAGCGGAAACTGCCTGCAGCGCGACAGGATGGTCGGCAGGATACGGTCGATACGATCCGTCACCAGCAGGAAGACGGTGTTCTGCGGCGGCTCTTCCAGCGTCTTGAGCAACGCGTTGGCACCTTCGGTCTGCAACGCGTCGAGCGGATACAGCACCACCACCCGCAACCCGGCCCGGTGCGTGCCGACCCCCACGCCTTCGATCAGGTTACGGACCTGCTCCATGCGGATGATCTTGCTGGGCGCCTTCTTTTTGCCGTCGGCGTCCTTCTCCGTCTCGGGCGCGTCTTCCATCGCTTCAGGGCGCACGAGGTGGAAGTCCGGATGGTTGCCCTGCGCAAACCAGTTGCAGGCCGCGCACGTGCCGCACGGCTGGCCGTCGGGTGCAGGCGTATCGCACAACAGGCTTTGCGCGAAATGCATGGCGAAATCGCGCTTGCCGGTGCCGGCCTGGCCGTTGAGCAGAATCGCGTGCGGCAACTTGGCCCGCATCGCTTGCAGACGGGACCAGTCAGCGGATTGCCAAGGATAAAGCATCATGAATCAATGGGTTGCGTCAGATTGTTGATGCAGAAACTTGCCGTGAAACCATTATTTCCGTATCTGAAATTGCCCGCAAAATCAGAGCGTTGCAAGCAGATTCTCTAAGTCTTTCTGGATATCGGCGCGCTCGCGATTGGCGTTGAGCACGACAAATCGATCCGGTTCGGCGGCTGCGCGGCGCAGGTATTCGGCACGCGTGCGCAGGAAGAACTGCGCGGACTCGGCTTCGAACTTGTCGGGCGTGCGGGCATCGGCCAGGCGTGCGGCGGCAATCTCGGGGGCCAGGTCGAACAGGATGGTCTTGGTCGGCTGGAGGCCCTGCTGCACCCAGCGCTCAAGCACTTCCAGCCGGTCGATTGCCAAGCCCCTGCCCCCGCCCTGATAGGCGAACGTGGCATCGGTGAAGCGGTCGGAAATGACCCAATCGCCGGCGTCCAGGGCCGGCTGAATCACTTCGGCAATGTGCTCGCGCCGGCCGGCAAACATCAGCAGCGCTTCGGTTTCCAGATGCATGCGCTCGTGCAGCAGCACTTCGCGCAGGCGCTCGCCCAGCGGGGTGCCGCCCGGCTCCCGGGTGACGACGACCTTTTTGCCCAGAGGCGCGAGCTTCGCTTGCAATTGCTGCGCGAACCACGCCAGGTGCGTGCTCTTGCCTGCCCCGTCGATCCCTTCGAATGTGATGAACTTGCCGGTCATGGTTGGCCGCGCTGATATTTGTTGACGGCCCGGTTGTGGTCCGTCAGGTTGGTCGAAAACTGGCTGCTGCCGTCGCCGCGCGCCACGAAATACAGTGCGTCGGACGATGCCGGGTTCAACGCCGCCTGCAGCGACGCCATCCCCGGCAGCGCGATGGGCGTGGGTGGCAGACCGGTGCGCGTGTAGGTGTTGTACGGCGTGTCCGTTTGCAGATCCCGCTTGCGCAAATTGCCGTCAAAGCCGGCACCCAGGCCGTAGATGACCGTCGGGTCGGTCTGCAGCAGCATGTTCTTGCGCAGGCGGTTGACGAACACGGCGGCAATCATCGGCCGCTCCAGCTTCTGGCCGGTTTCCTTCTCGATGATCGAGGCCATGGTCAGCGCTTCGTACGGCGTCTTGTAGGGCAGATCCACCGAGCGCTTCGCCCAGGCGTCGTTCAGGCGCTTCTGCATCGCCTGGTAGGCGTGGCGATACAGCTCCACATCGCTGCTGCCCCGTGCAAAAAGGTAGGTATCGGGAAAAAACAGACCTTCCGGGTTGGCTTCGGGCGCGCCGATCTTGCGCATCAGGTCTGCATCCGACAGGCCCGCCGTGTCGTGCTTGAGCGCAGGCTCTGCGTCAACCACCGCCCGCATCTGCCGCATCGACCATCCCTCGATGACGGTGACGACGTAATGCGTGACCTCGCCACGGGCCATCTTGTCGAGGATGGACATGGGCGTCGCGCCGGTCTCCAACGCGTAGCCGCCGGCTTTCAGGCTTTTGGCGTTGCCTGTCGCGCGCGCCACCAGCGAGAACAACTGCGGCTGTACGCCCACACCGGCATTGGCAAGCTGCTTGCCGACGGAGACCACGCTCGAGTTCGGCTTGATCACCACCTCCAGCGGCGACGCCGCCAGGCTCACCGGTTGCTGGGCCCACCACACCACGCCGCCTGCCGCCGCCAGCACAATCAGGATGGCCAGCAGGACCAAGCGTTTGAGAAAAGAGAGCATTCTGTTGCGAATCTGTGTGAGGAACCGGCCGACACCGGCGATTTCCGCACTCTTGAAATGGATAGACAGGGCACAAGCTGCCCTTCAGACAGCCCAATATAATACCGGGTCAATCTCAGGCCGCCCCGCACCATGAATGATGTCTTCCACGATTTTGTCGATACGCTGAGCTTTCCTCCGCTCGACGTGCAATTTGATGCCGCCACGCGCGGCAGCGTGCTGTGTGCGCCGACCGATCTGGCGCGCATCGCTGTCGAAGGCGCCGATGCCGCCGAGTTCCTCCATAACCAACTCACCAACGCCGTGACCGGCCTGGGCCTGAACCAGGCGCGACTGGCGGGCTATTGCTCGCCCAAGGGACGGCTGCTTGCCACCCTGCTGGTATGGCGCCAGGCCGATACGATCGTGCTGCAGACAGACAAGCTGATCGCGCCCGCGTTGACCAAGCGCCTGTCGATGTTCGTGCTGCGCGCCAAGGCCAAGCTGCGCCCGATGGACGAGTTCATCGCCATCGGCGTCGCCGGGCCTGACGCGGCGGAAGCGCTGCGCGAGGCTGGTGCCGTGCTGCCTGAACCCGATACCGTCAACGCGGTGGCGCAGCAGCCTGCCACGGTCGGCCAGCAATTCGGCGCCGTCGTCCGCCTGCCGGATGCCGGCGGCCGCCAGCGCTATCAATGGATGGTGCATGCCGAGCACTTCCAGGACGCCTGGAAGACGCTGTCGTCGCGGCTGTCGCTGGTCGGCACCGAGGTGTGGGATTGGCTGAGCCTGCAGGCAGGTGTGCCGCACATCACCCTGCCCACACAGGAGCAGTTCGTCCCGCAGATGGTGAACCTGGAACTGCTGGGCGGCGTCGATTTCCGCAAGGGTTGTTACCCGGGGCAGGAAATCGTGGCACGCAGCCAGTATCGCGGCACGCTCAAGCGGCGCATGCAGCGCGCGCACGTCAATGCCCCCACGTCGGCCGGCGCCGAGGTCTACAGCGCAGCCGATCCGAACCAACCGTGCGGCATGGTGGTCAATGCAGCCATGGCGCCGGATGGCGGGACCGATCTGCTCGTCGAGTTGAAGCTGGACGCCCTCGACACCGTCATCCACCTGGCCACGCCGGACGGCCCGATGCTGACGCTGCAAGAACTGCCGTACGTCATTCCCGCTTCAGAAAACGCCTGATACCGCCCCCACCATGGCCGACCACCTGTTCGTCTACTTCCGCATCGCCGAGCGTGACGCTGCCACTGCCCTGCCGCGCTGGCAGCGTTGGCTCGATACCGTGGAAGAGGCGACCGGCGTGGCCGGCGCGTTGATGCGCCGGCCCGAAACGCGCGACGGCCAGGCCACATGGATGGAGTCCTACGACGACGTCCCGCCTGCGTTTGCGACCACGCTGGCGGCCCTGTGGGAAACCGGCGGCCCGCGTGAATTCGTCGCGGGTGAACGCCATGCAGAGCTGTTTGTCGATCTGGAAAACAGCTGACGGCGTCCTGCCGCAATCGGCATCGCAAAAATCCGGCAGGCTGCTATGCTTGGCCGAAGCCCGCGCAACACAGGTCGTCACATTGACCATTGGCCGTCCGTTGCGCGGCATGTTCAAAGGAAGTGCTCATGTGTTTGATTCTCACGGCCTGGCACGCCCACCCCGACTACGCGCTGGTGGTGGCCGCCAACCGGGACGAATTCTATGACCGCCCGGCCGCGCCCCTGGCGTGGTGGAGCGACGCGCCCAACGTGCTGGCCGGGCGTGACATGGCCCAGGTGGTCGGTCACCCTGGCACGTGGATGGGCATGACCCGCGACGGCCGTTTTGCCGCGCTGACGAATTACCGCGCGCCGTCCGAGCGCCGGCCCGATGCACGCTCGCGCGGGGAACTCGTCTCGAATTTCCTGATGGCGGACGACATGTCGGTGCCCGCCTATCTCGATAGCCTCGCCGCACGCGACCGCGCCTACAACGGCTACAACCTGTTGACCGCCACGCGCGACGAACTCTGGTGGACGAGCAACCGCGCCGAAGCGCCGCGCAAGCTCGCGCCCGGGCTCTACGGGCTGTCCAACGCATTGCTCGATACGCCGTGGTTCAAGGTGCGGCATCGCATGGCCGCCTTTGCCGAAGCGCTGGCCGCAGATACGGGCCGGCACGGCAACGCGCTTGACGTGGCCCGCTATCTCGATCTGCTGTCGGAAACCCGTGAAGCGCCGACTGGTGCCCTGCCCGCTACAGGCGTGGCGCCGGAGTGGGAGAAGCTGCTTTCTGCCGCCTTCATCCGCTCGCCGCGCTACGGCACGCGTGCCAGCACCATCCTGCGCATCCGCCACGACGGGTGCTTTGACGTGACCGAGCGCCGCTTCGACGCCCAGGGCCAGATTGGCGAAACGCGCTATCTCGGCGTGCTCGATACCGTCACGCACGCCGATACCTAGGCGCTGCCGACTCAGGCTGCTTCCTGCTTGGCGCTCGCGGCCTGATTCATTTCCAATTCGGTGACGGCGGCGCCGCCCGGCCGCAATGCCGAATGTTCGCGCTTGGACTGCACCAGCGGATAGAACATCTGCGCGGTCCACGGCTCCGCACCGAACAGCACGTCGTCCTGTAAACCGATTTGCGCGGGATATTTGCGCGTGATGTGCGCCGTGCCGAACAGCACATCCCAGAAGAACAGCAGGTTGCCGAAATTGCCCTTGTAATGGCCAATGCCATCGGCGTTGGTCAACGCGTGATGCGCCCAGTGTGTGGCCGGCGTCGAAATCGTCCGCTCGATCACCCACATCAGCGGACGCAGCGCGCGAACGCGATACAGCGGCGCATCCCAGGGCCAGGCGCAATGCGCGCCAACAATGACAGTCAGCTTGACGACGAGGTAAGCCGCATAGACCGGCCCAAAGCCCAGGTAGACAGCCACGCCGCCAATCCACAGCCCCGGCATCATCAGGTAGTAGAAGAAGTTGTTGCGGTACGTGACGCGCACGCTCATGTATGACGCGCTGTGATGCGCGCGGTGCAACGGCCACAGCAGCGGCGTGTGTGAAGCGCGGTGCCAGAGGTATTGCGTGAGGTCGTCGCCGATCAGCAGCAACCCCGTCATCGCCCACCAGGGCAGATCCGCCCACGCGTTGTGCTGTGCCGGAATGAGCCAGTTACACAGTGCATTGCTGCCCAGCAGCGCGATCGGCTGCGTCACGGCAACGAGGCTGATGAACATCAGCACTTCCAGCCAGGCATCGTTGGCGGTGGCGCGGCCGCGCACGTTGGCTTGATAGCGCCGCGTCACGAATTCCATGGCGGCAAATCCGAGGATGCAGGCGACGATCAGCGCGTGCTCCATCTGCGAACTCATTAGTGTCTCCTCGCTTTTGTTGTGGAGACAAGCCTAGGAGTGCGATACCAATGCGTCCAATGCATAATTAACATCCATTCAATGCAAAGTACGCAACGCCATGGATTTGCGCCGCCTCAGTCACGTTGTGGCCCTCGCTGACACACTGCACTTCGCACATGCTGCGCAAGCGGTGCATCTGAGCCAACCCGCGTTCAGCCGGAGCATCCAAGCGATCGAGGACGATCTCGGCATCCGCCTGTTCGATCGCGAAACCGGCGACGTGCGCCCCACTCCCGCCGGCGAATTCGTCATCGAACGCGCGCGGCGCCTGCTGTTCGAGGCGCGCTGCCTGCAACGCGATGTTGATCTGTATCGCGACAGCCAGCTTGGCGACACGGCCTTCGGTGTCGGGCCACTGCTGACGGCCACGCTCATGCCGCAAGCGCTGCAGGATTTGCGGCAGCAGCATCCTCAGGTGGCGCTGCGCATGGAAGTCGGCAACTGGGTGCAACTGCTGGAGAGCCTGCGCAGCGAGAACATCGAATTCTTCGCCGCCGACGTGCGCGACATGCCGAAAGACGCCGCGCTGGATATCCAATTGATTGGAGGTCAGCCCCCGCACCTGTACGTGCGGGCCGGCCATCCGCTTGCAGGGCGCACGCACACGCTGCGTGAAGTCTGGGAATACGGCATTGCCGTGCCCAAGCTGCTGAGCCCGTCCAAGGTTGAGCTGGCGATGCTGCTAGGGCTGCCGGCAGGTCAGGAGGCCAGTATCGCGCTGGAGTGCGACAACTACGGCGTATTGAAGACGGTTGCGCTCACGACGGACACCGTGCTCGGTGCCACGGACGCCGCCGTGAGGGAGGAGCTGGAAAGCGGCACGCTGGTGCGGCTGGCGGTGAAGGGTTGGCTTTCGCCGCCATCGACCACGGGGATTGTGCGGCTGCACGGCAGAACCGCGTCGCCGGCAGCGCAGGCGGCCGTCGCAGCGATTGTGCGGGCCGCCCAAGGAATCAACGTGTAAGGACGCGCCGCATGGTCCGGTGCGGAATGCCCGCCTCTTCAAACTCCTCGCCCTCGGCCGCAAAGCCTGCGCGCGAGTAAAACGGCATGGCGTGGGTTTGTGCGTTCAGGATCAACTCGGGATAGCCCAGCGACTGCGCCTTGTCGATCAAGGCTTCCAGCACGCGTGCGCCAACGCCCGTGCCTCGCGCCTCCTTGCGCACCGCCATCCGGCCGATATGGCCGTCGGGCAGCAGGCGGCCCGTGGCGACGGCACGCCCGGCCGTGTCGTGTGCCAGCGCATGCCAGCACTCGTCATCCCATTCGTCCCATTCCAGTTCAACGGGCACGCCTTGCTCGATGACGAACACGTCGTAGCGGATGGCGCGCGCTTCTTCGCGCACGGCGTCCCAGCGGGCGACTACAACACCGGCAAGCGGGCGGACAGATTCAGGGGCAGTCATGCTTCGTTCTCACACTTCAGGCTTCAGAACTTCAAAATTGAGGATGCGCTCGCGCAGCGTCTCGGGAATCGGCGCGGAGGTCTGCGTGGCGATGGATGTGGCTGGACGGGCGCACACGTAGATGACTTCGCCGGTGACGAGGTGTTGGTCTGCGCGATACATCTCGATGATAAAGCGGATGCTGGAGCGGCCCAGGCGTGCCACCCGGCAGCGCAGGTCCAGCTCGTCGTCAAAGCGCGCGGAGGCGTGGTATTCGAGCGTGGATTTGACCACGTAGAAATCCACGCCAAAGGTGTCGACCACATCCACCGGATACCGCACGCCGATGCTGCGCCAGTATTCGGTGATGCACACATCGGCGTACAGCAGGTAGTGGCCGTTGAAGACGATGCCCTGCGCATCCACTTCGGCCCAACGTACGCGCAGGGGCGTGCTGTGGCGGAAATCCTCGATCGCCATGCGGTCTCCTCTCGTTATAGGGATTCGGTCTCGGTGCCGAAGGCGCGGCGTAGCGCGTCGGCGGCATCGCGATGCGCGTCTTCCACAGCCGGCACGAAGCGCCCGATCTTGAAGAAGTCGTGGATCATGCCTTCGTACAGTTTCAGCTCGACTGGCACCTCGGCTGCGCGCAGCTTGTTGGCGTAGCCGATGCCGGCATCGCGGATCGGGTCGAAGCCGGCCACGGCAATCCAGGCAGGGCAGACGCCGGTCACGTCCGCGCCGTGGCCGCCTGCATCGAGCGGGGCGAAACGCCAGTCGTCGCGGTCGGCATCGCTGCGCAGGTATTGAGAGAAGAACCAGTGGATCATGTCCTGCGTCAGCAGGTAGCCCTCGGCAAACTCACGGTGCGACGGCGTGGATTCACGCGCGGTGGTGCCGGGGTAGATCAGCAACTGCAGCACAGGTGCCAAGCCGCGGTTGCGTGCCTCGATGGCGCTGATCGCGGCCAGCGTCCCGCCCGCGCTGTCGCCGCCGAATGCGATGCGGGCTGGGTCAGCGCCCATGGTGGGGGCTTCATCGAACACCCACTGCAGCACGTCGAATGCGTCGTTCGCTGCGGTCGGAAATTTCCAGTCGGGCCCAAGCCGGTAGTCCACCGACAACACCATCGCCCCCGATTTGGCCGCCAGCGACCGGCAAAGCTGGTCGTGCGTCTTGATGCTGCCCACGGTAAAACCACCGCCGTGGAAATACACCAGCAGGGGCAGCGGATCGGCCCAACTGGCCTCGCGCGCTGCGTACGTGCGGACAGGGATGGCATGGCCATCGCGCGCCGTCACCGTCAGGTCGTGCACGGCTTCCAGCGCGATGGGCGGGATGTCGACAATGGGGCTGCTTTTTTCGTAAGCGATCTTCGCGTCGGCTGGGTCAAGGGCATTCAGCGGCGGACGCTTGGCACGCGCGACCAGATCGAGTAATTGGGCGACGTGCGGATCGAGAGACGGGTGCTGCATGAGGGCGAGAACTGAACGATCGTTCTAATTTGGCTATCATCGGAGTATCCATCGAACCACGCCCGCACGGCAAGACGGGCGATGCAGACCAACACCCTACGGAGACAGCATGGCCCTCATCTTCTACCTCACGCACGTTCATCTCGGCTTCGGCACCGTCAACGAACTGAAAAGCGAATGCGCACGCGTCGGCATCCGTCGGCCGATGATCGTGACCGACAAGGGCGTGGCTGCCGCCGGACTCGCGCAGCGCGCGATTGACGCCACGGGCGGGTTGCCCGTCACGGTGTTCGATGAGACGCCCTCCAACCCGACCGAGGCGATGGTGCTGAAAGCCACCGCACAGTACAAAGACGCGGGCTGCGACGGGCTGATCGCCATTGGCGGCGGCTCGTCGATCGACCTGGCCAAAGGCATTGCGATTGCGGCCACACACCCGGGACCGCTCACCACCTACGCAACCATCGAGGGCGGCAGCACGAAGATCACTGAAGCGGCGGCGCCGCTGATCGCGATTCCAACCACGGCCGGAACGGGGAGCGAAGTGGCGCGCGGCGCGATCATCATCCTGGAAGACGGCCGCAAGCTTGGCTTTCACTCGTGGCACCTGCTGCCCAAGTCGGCCATCTGCGACGCAGAGCTGACGCTGGGTCTGCCGCCCGCGCTGACGGCCGCCACCGGCATGGACGCGATCGCGCATTGCATCGAGACCTTCCTGGCCCCGGCGTTCAACCCGCCCGCGGACGGCATCGCCCTGGATGGCCTCGAGCGTGCTTGGGCCAACATCGAACGAGCGACACGCGATGGTACTGACCGCGATGCGCGGCTGAACATGATGAGCGCGTCAATGCAAGGCGCGATGGCGTTCCAGAAGGGCTTGGGGTGCGTGCATTCGTTGTCGCACCCGCTGGGCGGCGTGAAGGTCGGCGGCAAAACGGGGCTCCATCACGGCACGCTGAATGCGGTGGTGCTGCCGGCGGTGCTGCGCTTCAACGAGACAGCCGAGACGGTGGTGCGCGACAACCGCTACGCGCGCATGCGCCGCGTGATGAACCTGCCGGCGGGCGCTGACCTCGCCCAGGCCGTGCACGACCTGACGGCGCGGCTGGGTCTGCCGACCGGCCTGCGCCAGATGGGCGTGCCCGAAGATGCGCTGGAACACGTCGTGGAAGGCGCCCTGCTCGACCACTGCCACAAGACCAACCCGCGCATCGCCACGGCGGACGACTACCGCCGCATGCTGGCGGAATCGATGTAACCCGGGCGTTCAGGAAACGAACGACCGGATCAGCGCAGTAACACGCTCCGGTTGTTCGTGCACGACCCAGTGCGTGCCGTCGGGAATGCGCTCCAGGCGCATGTCAGGAATGAAGCGTTCCAACCCGTTGAGCAGGCTTTTCGGCAGCGCCATGTCCATCTCGCCCCAGATCACGAGCGTGGGCACCTTCACAATAAACGCCTCGGGCGGCATCTGGTCGATGCGCAACGGCGCCGTGCCCTCGGTGGGCGGGTGCAACGGCGAGGCGCGGTAATAGTTGACGCCGCCGGTCAGGCCATGCGAGCCGCCTTCGCCAGGCTGGCTCCAGGCGGCGTGATAGCGCGCCCGCACCTCGGGCGTGAACCATTCGGCCACGGGCTGGCCCATACCGCTGAAGAAGCCCTCGAGCTTTTCGAACTCGTTGGCGGCCAGCGCCTGCTCCGAGCCCGGCTGGCGTAGCCAATTCATATACGCTGATGAAGCCTGCTGCGCGGGATCGCTCAGCAGCGCATTCGCAAACACCCACGGGTGCGGCGAATTGACGATTACCAGCCGCTCCACCAACTCCGGATGCTGGATGGCGAGGTTCCAGCAGATCGCCCCGCCCCAGTCATGCGCCACCACGATGGCACGCTCGTAGCCCAGAGCGGCAATGAACTGCTCAAGGTCCTGCACCAGCAGTTTCGGGCGATACGCATCCACTGCGGCCGGCTTGCTCGAGAGGTTGTAGCCGCGCATGTCGGGCGCAACGGCGAAGTGCGTGTCGCCAAACGCAGCAAGCTGCGCTTCCCACTCGTACCAGAACTCCGGAAAGCCGTGAACGAACAGCATTAACGGTGCACCGGGCTTGCCGGCGCTGGCGTAATGCAGCCGCGTGCCGTTGGGCAGATCGGCGAATTGCGATTCCGTGATGGCGGCAGCGGTGGCGGTGTTCATGGCGATCTCGGCGTTGTGGCAGTCGTGGAGGTGGAATTACCCGCGAAGCGCATCGACCAGACGCGCGCGCACGTCCGGCTTGCCTTCAAACGGATCGGACGGATTGCGCTGCGAGATGATGTCTTCAAAGCGATGCTGCACAGGTGCCAGCGCGTGCGGATGCGAATAGATGTAGAAGCCCGCGTTGCGGATCGCGTCGAACGTCATCTGGCCGACCTGCTCGGCGGTGACCTTGCCGGAGCTGACCGCCTTTTCCGACATGGCGCGCGAAACCAGCTGCGACTTGGTGGGCGGTGTCGTGTTCGCCAAATCCTGCGGGCGGTTGCGATCGGACTGGGTGATACCGGTCGGCACGAAGTACGGGCACAGCACCGAGCAATGAATCTGTTCGGTCACCAGGCTCAAGTCCTGGTACAGCGATTCAGACAACGCCACCACCGCGTGCTTGGACACGTTATAGATGCCCATGGCCGGCGCGTTCAGCAGCCCCGCCATCGACGCCGTATTGACGATATGCCCCTCGTACGACGGGTCTTTCTTGGCAGCTTCCAGCATTAGCGGGGTGAAGATGCGCACACCGTAAATGACGCCGTGCAGGTTCACGCCGAGCACCCAATCCCAGTCGCGCTCGGAGTTTTCCCAGACCAGGCCGCCAGCGCCCACGCCGGCGTTGTTGAACAGCAGGTTGACCTTGCCGAACGTCTTGATGGCGGCATCAGCCAGCGCCTGCACATCCTCCACCTTCGACACGTCGACGCGCAGGCCAATCACTTCCACGCCTTGCGCCGAGAATTCAGCCACGGCGGCATCCAGCGCATCCTGCTGGATATCGGCCAGCACCAGCTTCATGCCCAACCCCGCGCCGATCTTGGCGAACTCCTTGCCGAAACCCGACGCACCGCCCGTGATGACGGCCACACCGCCTGCGAATTGCTTCATACGTGTCTCACTGATGTCGTTGTAGTAGAAAAGGCGATCGAGATGGCAAAGCCGTGTCAGCCTGCCGCCTCGACCTTGCGAACGGCATATCCCACGCGCGGGAAATGCACCACCACCTGGCCGACGCGCGGGTCTTCACGCAGCACGCCGACGCTGTCGCGCGTGGAGACGAGGAGGTCCCCTTCGACAGGATCGACGCCGTAGTCGACCGCCGCCACCGTCACGCGCGTGCCTTTGGGCAGGCCGTAGCTGTCGTCGAAGGCGGCGTTCGTTTCAGTCAAGGCACGGGGCGTGGCGGCCTTGGCGATGTCCAGCGCCTCGGCCGGTGTCATGGATTGCGCCTGCGAGTGGCCGAAGGCCGCAACGCGATGCATCCACGCCACCACTTCCGGATGCGCGTCGAGAATGCCGGCCACTGCCGTCGCACGGCGGATGAACCACAGGCAGTGGTAGACGGAGAAGTCGGCGACGGTGGGCTGCTCGCCAAACAGGAAGATGCGTTCGCCCGTGGCCAGCTGCCGTTGGAGCTGCGCCAGGAAGACATTCAGCGTGGAAGTGGCTTCCGGCGGCGGTGTGCGCAAGCCAGTGCCGCCCACGCGCATGGCCTTGCGATCTTCCACAAAGGCTTTGACGAAGGCTTCGGGCGCATCGCCGAACAGGCTCTGGAAGCCCGCCGGTTGCATCACGAATGTCGCCGTCGCCCAGAACAGCGTCGTATCGGCCCACTGTGCCATCGCAAACACAGCGGCTGCGTGCTCGGACGGCACGAGTCTTGGCAGCGGATGGATCGACTCGATCACTTGCGCGATCAGCGCCGTATCGCAGTAGATGTCGGCGCCGATCTGCAGGAACGGCGTGCGCCTGTAGCCGCCGGTGAGCGGCATCACATCGGGCTTCGGCAAGATGGACGGCACCGTGACGGACTTCCACGGCTGGTCTTTGTAACCGAGGATCAAACGCACCTTCTCGGAAAACGGCGAGGTGGCGTAGTGATGCAGGATCAGGTCCGTCATGCGGGCTCCAGAAATTTGCGATGCCGATCAGTCGAGCAGATCGGGGTGTTCTTTGACGATGCGCGCGTACAGCGGCTGGAACTGGAACCAACCCGCCTGCGCCGATCCGACGATGGAATACGCCTGACGGGCAGCGGCATCGGAAATCGTGCGCGGTGCTTCGCCCGTGCGTGCGGCAGCGGCTTCGGCCAGCAACTGCACCTGGCACGAACGCTCCATCGTGATGAACCACCACGCCGCTTCATCGACTGTCTTGCCGACTGTCAGCAGGCCGTGGTTCTGCAGGATGGCGGCCTTGTTGTCGCCCAGCGCTTCTGCAATGCGCTGGCCTTCGTCCAGCTCGACCACTACGCCGCCGAAATCGTCATACACGGCGTGGTCGCCATAAAAGGCGCACACGTCTTGCGTAAGCGGGTCGAGTTTGCGGCCGAGCGTCGACCACGCCCGTCCGTACGTGCTGTGCGAGTGCGCAGCGGCCACCGCGTCGGGGCGCGCCTGGTGCACGCGCGAGTGAATAGCAAACGCTGCGGCGTTGACCGGGTAATCGCCTTCGACCACGTTGCCGTGGTGATCGCAGCGGATCAGGTTCGATACCGTCACCTGGCTGAAATGCACACCGAACGGGTTCACCCAGAAGCTGTCCTGATGTTCCGGATCGCGCGCCGTGATGTGTCCGGCCACACCTTCGTCGAAACCGAATTTGGAGAACAAGCGAAACGCCGCAGCCAGGCGCTGTTTGCGATGCAGGCGCTCTTCTTCAACGGTGGCAAATTGCGGCGGACGCGGCAGGTTGCGATAGCGGGCAGCGGCCTCGGGGCTGAGGCTGGCGGCCATGCTGTCGGGCCGCTTGGCTTGCGTGGTTTCAGGTGCGTTCATGGTGTCTCCTTCACGCGTTCGTTGTGGGTGGGGCCATTCTGTGGCGGCCCTCGCCCGGCGGACTGTCAAGCGATTGACAGTCCGCATCCGGCTCAGCTCAAACCAGCTTGACGAGTTGCTTGCCGAAGTTCTTCCCCTTCAGCAGGCCCATGAACGCTTCCGGTGCGCTCGCCAAGCCCTGTGCCACGCTCTCGCGGAACTTCAGCTTGCCCTGGGCCACGAAGCCGCCCAGCTCGCGCAGTGCTTCCGGCCACACGTCCATGTGTTCAGAGACGATGAAGCCCTCGATGGTCAGACGCGACACCAGGATCAACTGCGGGTTCTGCAGCGGCAGCGGCTGACCGTCGTAACCGGCGATCATGCCGCACATGGCAATGCGGCCGAACGCGTTCATGCGCGAGAGCACCGCATCCAGAATCGCGCCACCGACGTTCTCAAAGTACGAATCGATGCCGTCGGGCGTCGCTTCCTTGAGCATCTTGTACAGCTCTTTTGCGTCACTGGCGGCCTTGTAGTCGATGCAGGCGTCAAAGCCCAGTTCGTTGACCACGTAATCGCACTTGTCCTTGCCGCCGGCAAAGCCCACCACGCGGCAGCCCTTGAGCTTGGCAAGCTGGCCGACCACGCTACCCACGGCGCCCGAAGCGGCGCTCACTGCCACGGTCTGGCCGGGCTTGGGATGCATGATCTTGTTCAAGCCATACCACGCCGTCACGCCCGGCATACCGACCGAACCGAGATACGCCGACAGCGGAATGTGGCGCGTATCGACCTTCTGAATGCCGCGGCCGTCCGACACGCCCACTTCTTGCCAGCCGAACATGCCGACAACGGCATCGCCCACGGCAAACGACGGGTTCTTGGACGCTTCCACCACGCCCACCGTGCCGCCGATCATCACCTCATCCAGCGGCTGCGGCTGCGCATAGGACTTGCTGTCGTTCATGCGGCCGCGCATGTACGGATCGAGCGACAGGAAATGGTTGCGCACCAGCACCTGGCCGTCCTGCAGCTCGGGAAGCTCCACCGTCTCCAGGCGGAAATTGTCGGGCGTCACGGCCCCTTGCGGGCGCGAAGCCAGAACGATGCGCTGATAGGTCTTCGACATGAAAAACGCTCCTGAATATCGGATATCAGTGTTGGGTCAGGTTGTTACTTGTGTTGCATGAAGTACTCGGCCAGCGCCGCATAGGCGCGATGCGTGACCGGATCATTGGCAGCATTGGCAGCGATCGGGTGTGAGGCATAGCGCACGATCGTCATTTGGGCTACCGGATCAATATAGATGCGCTGGCCATGGATGCCGCGCGCTTCGAACGTATGGTGGTCATTGCTCGAAACCCACCACATGTTGCGATACGAATAGCCGGGCAGCGTCGTGTAGCCTGCCTTGGCAAACTTGGCCGGATCGCCGCCGCGGCGAATGTCGTCGATCACGCTTTTGGGCAGGATCTGCTTGCCGTTGAAGCGGCCGTCGTTGCGGATCATCTCGCCAAAGCGGGCCAGATCGCGCAGCGTGGTGTTCAGGCCACCGCCGCCTGATTCCGTACCGATGCTGTCGACTGAGAAGTACGCATCGTCCTGTGCGCCCATCGGTTGCCAGATGCGCTCGGACAGCAGCGCCGCCAGCGATTTGTTCGACGCACGCCGCACGATCCACGCCAGTGTTTCAGCGTTGACGGTCTTGTACGCGAACTCCGCGTCGTGCTCGCCTTCCTTGCGCAGCGTCGTCAGGTAGTCGTAGAAATTGTCCGGGCCCTTGTAGCCCGCCGGCCGCGGCAGCATGCCACCGGCGCGCGCGTAGGCCCAGACATCGGCGTTCGGGTCCGCATAGTTTTCGGAGTAACGCACGCCCACGGTCATGTCCATCACTTGGCGCACGGTGGCGTCGCCGTAAGCGGTGTCCTTCAGCTCTGGCACGTATTGCGTCACGGGCGCGGCAGGGTCAAGCTTGCCGTCCGCCACCAGCATGGCGGCCAGCGTGCCGACAAACGATTTCGTGATCGACATGGCGATGTGCTGCGTATGCGCATCGAGCGCGCCAAAGTAGCGCTCGTAGATCACCTTGCCCTTGTGCATGACGAGGATGCCGTCGGTGTAGGTCAGCTTGAGCGCTTCGGCAAACGTGCGGCGCGTGCCGTTCGGATCCGTAAACAGCACCCCGCTGATGTCACGCTCCGCACGCGGCAGCTTGCTGACCGGACCGTCGCCGCGCCACACCACACGCGTCGGCACAAACTCGCGCATGTGGCTATAGCCGTAGCGCGTGCGCGGGAACATGTTGCCCGCCAAGTCAAAGCGGATGATGCGATCGGGCGGCGGCGGAAAGCCCTGCATCCAGCCCATCTTGTTCGGGTCGGATTCGTCAGCCGTCAGCGGTTTCTGCATCGGCGGATTGGGCGCCGGGGGCGGCTGCACGGCGGTCGGAGCACTGGCGGCTGGCGTATCGGGCGGCGCGGAGTTGGCGGCGCATCCTTCCAGGGTCATAGTCAGTCCCGTGCAGTAAAGCGAAGTGATGGCAAGGGCGGACGCCGTCCGCAGCGCAGCTTGTTGCATGGTTGTCTCCGTGGTTGCTCTTCTTGTGTGCCGGACGTAGTCCGGTGTGCAACTAGGTACGTTGGTACTGCAACTGCGGGGTTGTCTGATCAGCCGTCCGCACCGGGTTCGGGTGTGCGCGGCGGTGGCATGCGCTTGACGAACTTGAACGTGCCCGAGCCGCGTGCGACCAGCTTGTCATCTGCGTCACGCACTTCGCCTTCGCAAAACGCCATGGTGGTGGACTGATGCACACAATGCGCGCTGGCCTTGAGCGTGCCGCGTCCGGGCTGCATGAACGCCGTCTTCATCTCGATCGTCACCACCCCGCGGCCATGCACGTCGGCCGATCGGCCGGCCATGGCCATGGCGACGTCGAGCATCGTCATGGTCACGCCGCCGTGGGCCATTTCCCAACTGTTCATGTGCTCGGCTTCGAGTGCAAGTTCGACCACGCCCTCGCCATCGGCCACCTTCAGGCAGCGCATGCCGAGAAGCTTGAGGAAAGGGATGTCGATCGGAAAACCGTTGTTGTCTGCGTTCATGCTGCGTCAGAAAGAGTAAGAAGCAGCCGAAATTAGACCACGCTCACGCCGCCGTCGACGGCGAGAATCTGGCCCGTGATGTGCTTGGACGCATCCGACGCGAACAGCGCGGCCACGCCCTTGAGGTCTTCGTCGTCGCCAATGCGATGCAGCGGCGAGCGCTCGGCCAGTTTGTCGACCCCGAGCTTTTCCAGCGAGCCGCGCGTCATCTTCGACGGGAAGAAGCCCGGGGCAATCGCATTGACGGTGATGTTGTGCTCGCCCCACTCGCCCGCCAGCGCGCGCGTGAAGTTGACCACTGCGCCCTTGCTGGTGTTGTAGGCGATCGTATCCAGCGAGCCGGGCGGATTGCCCTTCAGGCCCGCAATCGACGCCACGTTGACGATCTTTCCGTACTTGCGCGGAATCATCGAACGCTTGCCGATCTGCTGCGTGAGCAGGAACAGGCCGCGGATGTTCAGGTTCATCACCTTGTCCCACGCTTCGACCGGGTGGTCTTCAGCCGGTGCGCCCCACGTCGCGCCCGCGTTGTTGACGAGAATGTCGACGTGGCCGAGTTTGGCCAGCGCCTCGTCGGCCAAGCGCTGGATGTCGGCTTCGACGGCGCCGTCGGCGGCGATCCAGTCGGCCTCGATGCCGAGGGATTTCAGGTGCGCCTGCGCTTCCTTCAGCTCATCGGCCTTGCGGGCAGACAAAACGATGCGCGCGCCCTGCTCGCCCAATGCTTCGGCAATCTGCAGGCCGAGCCCGCGCGAACCGCCGGTGATTAGCGCCGTCTTGCCGGAAAGATCGAAGAGGTGTTTCAGCGTACCCATGGTGTCTCCTGTGTCTCGTTGTGGTTGTGCGATGCCGTCAGAACCAGGCGTCCTGCATGTCCAGCGTGGTCGTGTCAAGCGAGCCCAGCAGCACGATCTGCGGGTCGATCTTCGGCAGTTCCCACTGGAAGAAATAGCGCGCGGCCTGCAGCTTGCCGCGGTAGAAATCAGCGTCTTCGCCTTGGGCGTTCGGCAATGCCTTGGCGGCGGCCAGCGCCTGCTCCAGCCAGATCCACGCGACGACGACGTGGCCGAACGCCTCCAGATAGACCGAGGCATTCGCCAGCGTCACGCGCGGGTCGCCGGCGGCCCACAGCGTCTGCGTGACCTTGGCCAGTTTCTGCGTCGCCATACCAAGCGCACGGCCGTAGCCGACCAGCGTTTCATCGTCGGTTTCCAGCGCGCGGCCCACGGTGGCCTGCACGCGGCCCACGGTGGCCTGCACGCGCTCACCGAGCGCGGCGAAAGCAGCGCCGTCCTGCATCACGACCTTGCGGCCCAGCAGGTCCAGGCCCTGGATGCCGTGCGTACCTTCGTGAATCGGGTTTAGGCGGTTGTCGCGGTAGAACTGTTCGACGTTGTATTCGCGCGTGTACCCGTAACCGCCATGCACCTGGATCGCCAGGCTGTTGGCCTCCAGGCACCACTGCGACGGCCAACTCTTGGCAATCGGCGTGAGGATGTCGAGCAGCAGACCGAGCTTGGCGCGTTTGGCTGCGTCGGTTTCCCCGCGTTCTTCATCGACGAGCTTGGCGCAATACAGGTTCAGGCCGAGCGCGCCTTCCACATACGCCTTCTGCGCCAGCAGCATGCGACGCACGTCGGCGTGATCGACGATACGGATCTGCGGAGATGCTGCATCCTTGCCCGATGGCCCGACCGGACGGCCTTGGGGGCGATTGCGCGCGTAGTCCACCGCATGCAGATAACCCGTGTAGCCAAGCATCGTTGCGCCCATGCCGACGCCGATGCGCGCCTCGTTCATCATGTGGAACATGCACGCGAGGCCCTTGTGCGGCTCCCCGACGAGATAACCGATCGCCCCCGCGCGCGGCTGGCCGTCTGCCCCCTTCGGGCGGAACTGCGTGCCTTCGCCAAAGTTCAACAGGCAGTTGGTCGTGCCGCGATAGCCCATCTTGTGGTTCAAGCCGGCAAGCACCACGTCATTGCGCTCGCCAAGCGAGCCATCGGCGTTGACGAGGAACTTCGGCACGATGAACAGCGAAATGCCCTTCACGCCGGGAATCAGCTTGCCGTCAGGCCCGGGAATCTTTGCCAGCACGAGGTGGACGATGTTCTCCGACAACTCATGCTCGCCGGCGGAGATCCACATCTTGTTGCCGGTTAAACGGTACTGCGCGCCGAGCGGCGATTCGCCCTCGTACTCGGCCCGCGTGACGATGTCCGAGAGCGATGAGCCAGCCTGCGGCTCCGACAGGCACATCGTGCCGTAGAAGCGGCCTTCCATCTCGGGCTGCACGAACGTTTCGATCTGCGTGGGCGTGCCGTGCGCGAGCAGCAGATTCGCGTTGCCGATAGTGAGGAATGGATACGAACTGGTGCCGACGTTGGCAGCCTTGAAGAAGCCGAAGCCGGCCTTCTCGACCACGGTGGGCAGTTGCATGCCGCCGCGTTCAAAGTCCTGCCCGGCGGCCATGAGACCGGCCTTGTTGAAGGCATCCAGCGCTGCCTTTACCTCGGGAATGATGTGGACCTTCTTGCCGTCGAAGTGCGGTTCTTCCTGGTCGTTCTTCTTGTTATGCGGGGCGAACAGGTCTGTTGCGATGCGCTCGCACGTGTCCAGCGCGGCGTCGAAGGTTTCGCGGGAGTGGTCTGCGTAACGCGGAATGCGCGTGAGCGATTCGACGTTGAGCCATTCATAGAGCAAGAAGCTCAGGTCGCGGCGGGATAGCAGTTTCGAGGACATGATGTTGGTGGTGCATCCTGTGTTTCGTGCCCTGCCCGGGCCCGACTCACTTTCTTTGTCTTGCCAAAGAAAGTAAGCAAAGAAAGGCGCGCCCGAGATGGCGAAAGATTGCTTGAATTTCCGTAACCGGGCGGAGAAGGACCGAAACTCGCTGCGCTCAGACAGCGGTCCTTCTTTTTTCCGCCCGCTTACAGAAATTCAAGGTGCCATCTAGGGCAGGAACGGCAACGGCCAAACCGTTTCGGTGCATGGGCTGACGATTAAGCCAGCTCTGGCACAAACAAAACAGGCTCCCGTTTTGAGCGGGAGCCTGTCTGTTTAGAGCACCTCGAACAGGCCGGCTGCGCCTTGGCCGCCGCCGATGCACATGGTCACGACCACGTACTTGACGCCGCGGCGCTTGCCTTCGATCAACGCGTGGCCCACCAGGCGTGCGCCCGACACGCCGTACGGATGGCCCACGGCGATGGCGCCGCCGTTGACGTTCAGGCGGTCCATCGGGATGCCCAGCTTGTCTGCGCAGTACAGCACCTGCACAGCAAACGCTTCGTTCAGTTCCCACAGGCCAATGTCTTCAACCTTGAGACCCGCCTTCTTCAGCAGCTTGGGCACGGCAAAGACGGGGCCGATGCCCATTTCGTCCGGCTCGCAGCCGGCCACGGCGAAGCCGCGGAACACGCCGAGCGGCTGCAGGCCCTTTGCGGCTGCCACCTTGCCATTCATGACCACAGCAGCGGATGCGCCGTCGGAGAATTGGCTGGCGTTGCCGGCCGTGATCACGCCGCCCGGCATGGCCGTGCGAATCTTCGACACGCCTTCGAGCGTGGTGTCAGCGCGAATGCCTTCGTCGGCTGAGATCGTGACTTCGCGCGTCATGAGCTGGCCGGTCTTGGCATCGGCCACGCCCATCACCGTCGTCATCGGGACGATCTCGTCGTTGAACTTTCCGGCAGCAGCAGCGGCGGCGGCGCGCTGCTGGCTTTGCACGCCGTACTCGTCCATGCGCTCCTTGGCGATGTTGTAGCGCTTGGCGACGTTCTCGGCGGTCTGGAGCATGTTCCAGTAGATTTCCGGCTTGTGCTTGTTGAGCCAGCCTTCGGTCATCATGTGGCGGTTCATTTCCTGCTGCACGCACGAGATGGATTCCACGCCGCCAGCCACGAAGATGTCGCCTTCATCGGCAATCACGCGCTGCGCGGCCATGGCGATGGTCTGCAGGCCCGACGAGCAGAAGCGGTTGACGGTCGCGCCCGGCACCGTCACGGGGCAGCCGGCACGCAGGGCGATCTGGCGGGCGATGTTGGCGCCAGTCGCGCCTTCCGGGTTCGCACAGCCCATCAGGATGTCTTCCACTTCGCCGGGTTCGATCTTGGCGCGCTCGATGGCGTGCTGAACCGCGTGGCCGCCCAGCGTGGCGCCGTGCGTCATGTTGAAGGCGCCCTTCCAGCTTTTGGCCAGGCCGGTACGTGCGGTGGAAACGATGACTGCTTCGGTCATGGTGTTGCTCCTCGTATCTGGTGGCGGGCGCACTGCATCGGCAGCGGCCCGGTATCTCTGTTATCCGTTCAAAACGTCCGCCGACTGCAACCGTGCGATGCCTGCATCCGTCATCCGCTGCCACGCCTGCGCGAGCGAACCGTTGAGGTCGATCGCGCGGCACGCATCCTCGATGACAGCGACCTCCAGCCCCGCAGCACGCGCATCCAGCGCAGACCATGCCACGCAAAAATCCGTGGCAAGGCCAACGCAGAACACGCGCTCGACCCCAAGCTCGCGCAGGTAGCCCAGCAGGCCGGTCGGCGTCTTCCGATCCGCTTCAAAGAATGCGGAATAGCTGTCGATGTGCGGGTGATAGCCCTTGCGGACAATCAACTGCGCATGCGGCACGTCCAACCCATCTGCCAGCGCGGCGCCCGTGCTGTGCTGTACGCAGTGAACTGGCCACAGCACTTGCTCCCCATACGGCAGGTCGATCATGCCGAATGGCTGCGTACCAGGATGGTTGGCCGCGAACGACACGTGCTCGCTCGGGTGCCAGTCCTGCGTCAGCACAGTACGACCAACGGGCCCGAATGCCTTGGCGAGCAGGTTGACGACCGGGATGACCTGGTCGCCGTCCGGCACGGCCAACGCACCGCCGGGCAGAAAATCGTTCTGCACGTCGATGATCAGCAGGCAATCGGTGGACGTCAGTTGCATGGTGGTTCAGTCGCGTCAGTCGATTGATTCGCTGCTCATTCAGCCATTAAAGCCCTTGCCTTCATCGGCCAGCTTCTGCAGCAGCGGGGCAACCTTCCACGCTTCACCGTGGTAGCCCTTGCTGTAGCGGTGCATGGCTTGCGCGACGTTGTACAGGCCGACCGTGTCTGCGTAGAGCATCGGGCCACCGCGGAACAGCGGGAAGCCATAGCCGGTCAGATACACCATGTCGATGTCGGAAGCCTTGGAGGCAATGCCCTCTTCCAGGATCTTCGCGCCTTCGTTGACCAGCGCGAACACCAGGCGCTCGACGATTTCCTCGTCCGAAATCTTGCGGCGCGTGATGCCCAGATCCTTCGAGTGCTGGACGATCATGTCGTTGACCTGCTGGTTCGGATACGGCTTGCGGTCGCCCGCCTTGTAGTCGTACCAGCCGCCGCCGGTCTTCTGACCGAAGCGGCCCATTTCGCACAGCAGATCAGCGGTCTTCGAGTAGACGATGTCCGGCTTGTCCACGGCGCGGCGCTTGCGGATAGCCCAGCCGATGTCGTTACCGGCCAGATCGCCCATGCGGAACGGGCCCATGGCAAAGCCGAACTTCTCGATGGCCTTGTCGACCTGCTCGGGCAGCGCGCCCTCGTCCAGCAGGTAGCCGGCCTGGCGGCTGTACTGCTCGATCATGCGGTTGCCGATGAAGCCATCGCACACGCCGGAAACGACCGCCGTCTTCTTGATGGCCTTGGCCAGCTTCATGACGGTGGCCAGCACGTCCTTGGCGGTGTCCTTGCCGCGCACGACTTCCAGCAGCTTCATCACGTTGGCCGGGCTGAAGAAGTGCATGCCGACTACGTCTTGCGGGCGCTTGGTGAAGCTGGCGATCTTGTCGACGTCCAGCGTGGAGGTGTTCGACGCCAGGATCGCGCCCTGCTTGACGACTTCGTCCAGCTTCTTGAACACGACTTCCTTGACACCCATTTCTTCAAAGACGGCCTCGATGACGAGGTCGGCATCCTTGATGTCGTCGTAGGACAGCGTCGGGGTCAGCAGGGCCATGCGCTGCTCGACCTTCTCTTGCGTGAGCTTGCCCTTCTTGGCGCTGTTCTCGTAGTTCTTGCGGATGGTGGAGACGCCCCGGTCCAGCGCTTCCTGCTTGGTTTCCAGAATCGTGACCGGAATGCCGGCGTTCAGGAAGTTCATCGAGATGCCGCCGCCCATCGTGCCCGCGCCGATCACGGCAACCTTCTCCACCTTGCGCACCGGCGTGTCTTCCGGCACGTCCGGAATCTTGCTCGCAGCGCGTTCACCAAAGAAGGCGTGGCGCAGTGCGCGCGATTCGGACGTATTCACCAACTCGATGAACAGGTCACGCTCAAACTTGATGCCGTCGTCAAAGCGCTTTTCCACGGCGGCCTGCACGGCGTCGACGCACTTGCCCGGCGCCGGGAAATTCTTGGCGACGGCCGCGACGGTGTTGCGCGCAAATTGCAGGAAACCTTGCGGATTGTCGTGCTCGACCTTGCGATCGCGCAGCTTCGGCAGCTTGCCCTCGGCTGCGGCCTTCAGTGCGAAATCGATGGCACCGGCCATCAGGTCGCCTTCGATCATCTGGTCGAACAGGCCGCTCTTGGCCAGCTTTTCCGACGGAATGGCATTGCCGGAAACGATCATGTTCAGCGCCGGCTCCAGGCCGATCGCGCGCGGCAGGCGTTGCGTGCCGCCTGCGCCCGGCAGGATGCCCAGCTTCACTTCCGGCAGCGCGATCTGCGCGCCCGGTGCGGCCACGCGGAAATGGCAGCCCATCGCCAGTTCCAGCCCGCCGCCCATCGCCACCGAATGGATGGCCGCCACGACCGGCTTGCTGCTCGACTCGACTGCCTTGATGACAGCGTGCAGCGTCGGCTCTTGCGTGGCCTTGGGCGTATTGAATTCGCGGATATCCGCGCCGCCCGAGAAGGCCTTGCCTGCACCGGTGATCACGATGGCCTTGACGTTGGCGTCGTCGCCCGCTTTCACCATGCCCTCAACGATGCCCAGGCGCGTGGAGTGGCCAAGGCCGTTGACAGGCGGGTTGCTGAGCGTAATGACGGCAACGCCGTCCTGGACCTTGTACTCCGCAGTCATGCTGGTTCCTTTGATGATGCGAGGGCCGGCAAATGAGCCCACCGTGCCTCGCGGTTGAACTGTCTCTCTACTCTCGTTTTTTTAACGCGCGGTAAGGCCGCGACTCGACACAGAATACACAAAATAGCACGGTCGTTCAATTTTTATTTTTGCGTTGCGCGGCGCCGTCTGGCGGGCGATGTAGCGGCGCCCGGCGGGTTCAAACGCGTGTGCCGCAGCATGGATTTTTTGCCCGCTGCGTGACGGTTTTGATAGAGTCGCGCATTTCGTTCGCCGGCGCCCATCAGGCGCGGGGTCGTCTCGTCACATTTTGTCGATTTGATTCGCGATCCGAGCAAAATCGACCACTCTGTATCCATGTCAGAACACGCTACCCCGTCCTCAGAGACGCCGGGCTTGCGCCGCACCTTGCGCGCGCGCCATCTCACCATGATCGCCATCGGCGGGTCGATCGGCACCGGGCTCTTCGTGGCCTCCGGCGCGTCGGTCTCCCAAGCCGGCCCCGGAGGCGCCCTCGCCGCCTACATTCTGATCGGGGCGATGGTCTACTTTCTGATGACCAGCCTGGGCGAACTTGCCGCCTACATGCCGGTTTCCGGGTCGTTTGCCACCTACGGCGCGCTGTACGTGGACGAAGGCTTTGGCTTCGCGCTCGGCTGGAATTATTGGTACAACTGGGCCGTGACGATTGCCGTTGAACTGGCGGCCGCGCAGCTCGTCATGCATTACTGGTTTCCGGATGTGCCGGGCGTGCTGTGGAGCGCCGTGTTCCTCGCCATCATGTTCCTGCTCAACGCCATCTCGGTGCGCGGCTTTGGCGAGGCGGAATACTGGTTCGCGCTCGTCAAGGTGGTCACGGTCATCTTCTTTATCGGCATTGGCCTGGCGATGATCTTCGGGATCATGAAGGGCGGTCCGCAGTCGGGCCTGCCGAACCTGACGATCGGCGATGCGCCGTTCGTGGGCGGGTTGCCGGCGATGATCGGCGTGGCGATGATCGCGGGGTTCTCGTTCCAGGGGACGGAGCTGATTGGCGTGGCGGCCGGCGAATCGGCCGACCCGGCGCGCACCATTCCGCGAGCCGTCAAGCAGGTGTTCTGGCGCATCCTGCTGTTCTACGTGCTGGCGATCTTCATCATCGGCGTGCTGGTGCCGTACACCGATCCGAATCTGTTGTCGACGGAAGTCACCAACATTGGCGTGAGCCCGTTCACGCTGGTGTTCAAGCATGCTGGCCTGGCCTTTGCCGCCGGGCTGATGAATGCGGTGATCCTGACCGCGGTGCTGTCGGCGGGCAACTCGGGCATGTATGCATCCACGCGCATGCTCTACAACCTGGCCACTGAGGGCCGTGCACCGCGCATCTTTGCTCAACTCACCCGGAACGGTGTGCCGCGCAACGCGCTGCTTGCCACGACCGCCGTCGGCGCGCTGTGTTTCCTGAGTTCGCTGTTTGGCGACAAGACGGTCTACCTGTGGCTGCTGAACACATCTGGCATGACCGGGTTCGTGGCATGGCTTGGGATTGCCGTGAGCCACTATCGCTTCCGCAAGGGGCTCGTGGCGCAGGGGCATGATCCGGCGCAGCTGCCATACCGCTCCAGGTTCTTCCCATATGGCCCGTTGTTCGCGTTCGGGTTGTGCCTGGTCATCACGCTTGGCCAGAACTACCAGGCGTTCACCAGCGGCACAGTCGATTGGCCGGCGGTGATCGCCACGTACATCGGCATCCCGGTCTTCTTCCTGATCTGGATCGGCTACCGGCTGGTGCGTGGCGGCGGCATTGTCCGTTACCCGGACATGCACTTCCCGCGCCCGCCAGTGCTGCGCGATTCGCTGGCCGGCCAAGACCCCGGCCCCGAATTGCCGACCGTGGCAAACAGTACCCAGTAATCATTCCCCGCTCCGCCAGCCGTTTGCACAGCATCCGGCCGGCGCTTTCATTGGGGCGCCCGCTCCGGCGCTACCGGCTATGCATACACCCATCACCCCCACCAGGCTCGAAGCCCAATCCGAACTGCGCCGACGCCTACGTTCGCGCCACCTGATGATGATCGCCCTGGGCGGCGCCATCGGCACGGGGCTGTTCGTCGCGTCCGGCGCGTCCATTGCCCAGGCGGGCCCCGGCGGCGCACTGCTGACCTACACGCTGATCGGCGTGATGGTCTATTGCCTGATGACGAGTCTTGGCGAGCTGGCGGTACATCTGCCGGTCTCGGGCTCGTTCGTGACTTACAGCCGCCTGTATGTCGAAGAAGGCTTCGGCTTTGCGCTCGGATGGAATTACTGGTTTGCGCTGGCCGTGTCCGTGGCCGTGGAACTAGCCGCCGCGCAACTCGTGATGAAGTACTGGTTCCCGGGTGTCTCGGGCATGGTCTGGAGCGCCGCATTCCTGCTGCTGATGTTTGGCCTCAACGCCTTTTCCGTGCGTGGCTTTGGCGAGGCGGAATACTGGTTCTCGATGATCAAGGTAGTGACGATCGTCGTGTTCCTGCTGATCGGCCTCGCGATGATCTTCGGCATCATGCATGGCGGCCCACAGTCGGGTTGGCAGAACTTCACCGTGGGTGATGCGCCGTTCGTGGGCGGGGTGCCTGCCATGGTGGGTGTGGCGATGATTGCGGGATTCTCGTTCCAGGGTGTCGAGACCATCGGCGTGGCCGCCGGCGAGGCGGAGAACCCCTCACGCACGATCCCGCGCGCCATCCGCCAGACGTTCTGGCGCATTCTGCTGTTCTACGTGCTGGCAATCCTGATCATCGGCGTGCTGCTGCCGTACACCGACCCGAACCTGCTGCGCAATGAAGCGACGGACGTCGGCGTCAGCCCGTTCGCGCTGGTGTTCCAGCATGCGGGCCTCGCGTTTGCGGCCGGGATGATGAATGCGGTGGTGCTGACCGCGCTGCTGTCGTCCGGCACGTCGAGCCTCTATGTGTCGACGCGGATTCTGTACGATTTGGCGCTCGAAGGCCAAGCGCCGCGCTGGTTTGCCAAGGTGTCTGCCAATGGCGTGCCGCATCGCGCGCTGCTGGCCACGTCCGCTGTTGGCGCGCTGTGCTTCTTCAGCTCTTTGTTTGGCGATCAGGTGGTCTACCTGTGGCTGCTGAATACGTCTGCGGTAACGTGCTTCATCGCCTGGTTCGGCATAGCGCTGGCGCACTATCGATTCCGCAAGGGATTCACGAGCCAGGGCCACTCAGTGGAGCAACTGGCGTATCGGTCGCCGTTCTTCCCATTCGGGCCGATCATGGTGGCGATCCTGTGCGCGGTGATCATCCTTGGGCAGAACACCAAGGCACTGTTTGCACCGGTGGACAACTTCGGCGCCTTCATCGCAACGTATTGCGGCGTGATCCTGTTCGTGGCGATCTGGCTGGCTTACCGCTGGAAATTCAAGACGCGATTCGTGAAGTACACCGAGATGCAGTTCAGCCCGGCGCATCTGCAACAACCCGAACCTACAAACGTCACTGCGACGGGCGTGGTTGCCAACTAGGCAAAACAAAAAAGGCCCGCACGGTTGTCCATGCGGGCCATCTTTTCAGTGTGGTTGAACGTCCGGCCTTTACACCTCCAGCCACTCCTGCCGGACTTTGGCATCGGCTTTCAACTGCTGGGGCGTTCCCTCAAACACAATCTGCCCGTGCCCCATCACATACACGCGTTGTGAAATATCCAGGGCAATGGCCAGTTTCTGTTCCACCAGCAGCACGGAGATGCCCCGCTCCTTGAGCGTCTTCAGATACTCGCCCACGAGCGTCACGACCAGCGGCGCAAGGCCCTCGGTCGGCTCGTCGATGATGATGAAGTCGGGATCGCCCATCAGCGTGCGGCACAGCGTCAGCATCTGCTGCTCGCCGCCTGACAGCACACCTGCCGCGGTGTTCTCGCGCTCCTTCAAGCGCGGGAACATCTGGTACATGTCTTCCACCTGCCAGCGCGGCTTGGGTTGACCGGGGTTGCGTTTCTCGCCAAGCAGCAGGTTCTGCCGGACGGTCAGCGTAGGAAAAATGTCTCGGTTCTCGGGCACATAGCCGATGCCCTTGTGCGCCACTTCAAAGGTTCGCAGGCCGCTGACGTTCTTGCCGCGCAGCAGGATTTCTCCTTCGTGCCGGACCATGCCCATGATCGACTTGGCCAAGGTCGAACGCCCCACCCCATTGCGCCCGAGCAGCGCAACGATCTCGCCCTCGCCTACGTGCATGTCGACGCCGTGCAGGATGTGGCTCTTGCCGTAGTACGCGTGCAGGTCGCGCACCTCCAACATCGGAGTATTCGTTGCCATCAATGCGCTCCTGCAGGTTCGTCCAGCGTGGTGCCCAGGTAGGCTTCCTTCACGCGCCGGTTGTTGCGAATGGCTTCGGGTGTGTCGGTGGCGATCACTTCGCCGTAGACGAGTACGGAGATGCGGTCGGCGAGGCCAAACACCACGCTCATGTCGTGCTCGACCATCACCAGCGTCTTGCCCACCGTGACCTTGCGGATAAGCTCGACCGCATGGTCGGATTCGGAGCGGCTCATGCCGGCCGTGGGTTCATCCAGCAGAATCACGTCGGCACCACCGGCGATGGTGATGCCGATTTCCAGCGCCCGCTGCTCGGCGTAGGTCAGCAGGCCTGCAGCGGCCTCACGCCGATGCGTCATGCCGATCTGCTCGAGTACTTCCTCAGCGCGCTCGCGTGCGTCGCGCAGCTCTGCCAGCTTGTGCCAGAACGAATACTTGTAGCCAAGCGACCAGAGCACCGCGCAGCGCAGGTTCTCGAACACCGACAAGCGATGAAAGATGTTGGTGATCTGGAAGCTGCGCGACAGGCCCTTGCGGTTGATCTCGAACGGCGCCAGCCCGCTGATCTCTTCGCCGTTCAGGCGTACGCTTCCCGAACTGGCCGGGAAGCGGCCCGAGATCAGGTTGAACGTGGTCGATTTGCCGGCGCCGTTCGGTCCGATGAGCGCATGGCGCTCGCCCTTGCCGATGGTGAGGTTGACCCCCCGAATGATTTCAGTGGCGCCAAAGCGCTTGCGAACATCGCGCAACTCGAGCGCAGCGGTCGGCCCAGATGTCGGTTGGCTCATGGTTGCGGCTCCTGCAATGCGTTGTCCCAAGCGGTGCGCAGCTTGCCCGCTGCGGCACGCAGGCCGAAGGCGCCCACCAGCCACAGCACGGCGGCGGCAATCCACGGCTTCAAGGTAGTCGGTTCGACGGTCAGGCCGAACAGCTTCGCGACACCACCGGAGGCATCGTCCTGCACGGCGTAGATCATTTCCACGGTGGAAATCAACGCGACCAGCAGGATGACCGCCGGCACGATCGCCACGCCATAAGCCGGCAGCAGCGTCTTGAGCTTGCCGCGTCGCAGGATCGGCAGATGTATGACCAAGAGGCTGGCGATTCCGCCCGGCGCGTACATGACCATCAACACAAAGAACAGCCCCAGGTACAGCAGCCACGCCTTGGTGATACCCGAGAGCGCAACGGTGAAGAACACCGTGAGCACAGCGCCGATGATCGGCCCGAAGAAGCTGCCCATGCCGCCAATGAACGCCGCCAGCAGCACCGAGCCTGAGCGCACCGCCGACACGTTCTCGGCCGTCACGATCTCAAAGTTGATGCACGACAGCGCGCCGGCAATGCCAGCGAAGAACGCCGACAGAATCACTACCAGGAAGCGCACGCGCTGCGTGTTGTAGCCGATGAACTCCACGCGCTCGGGGTTGTCGCGCACCGCATTGGCGATGCGGCCCAGCGGCGTCTGCGTCCATGCGTACATCAGCGCCATCGAAATCAGGCACCACGCGGCGATCAGGTAATACACCTGCCGCGCCGGCCCGAACGTTACGCCCAGCAGCGCGTCGCCGATGCTGCGGTTGGTCGACACACCGCCCTCGCCGCCAAAGAAGTCCGGGAACATCAGCGCGCTGGCGAACACCATCTCGCCGATACCCAGCGTGATCATGGCGAACGTCGTGCCGGATTTTTTGGTGGTGACGTAGCCGAAAATTACGCCGAACAGCGCGCCGCCCAGGCCACCCGCAATGGGCAAGAGTGCGACGGCGAGCGGCCCGCCCATGCCCAGTGCCTGCATGGCGCCGATCTTGTTGAGCACGTGCACGGCCATGAAGGCGCCCAGGCCGGCATACACCGCGTGCCCGAACGACAGCATGCCGGACTGCCCCAGCAGCATGTTGTACGACAGCGCGAAGATGATCATGATGCCCATCTGCGAAAGCAGCGTGATGGCAAAACCCTGCGGCCAGATGAGCGGCAGCACGATCATCACCAGCGCAGTGGTGCCCCAGAGCATCCAGCGGGCAAGATTGACCGGCTTGAATTTCATCGTCCGCGCTCGATCGTTGGCCGGCAGCGCGGTTTGTTGTTGCGCTTGTTGGTGCATGGTGCGTTCCATTTAGCTCTCCCGCGTACCCATCAGCCCGCGCGGGCGGAAGATCAGCATCAGCACCAGCAGCAGATATGGCAGCACCGGTGCGACTTGCGCAATCGTCAGGTTCCAGACCGAGATGAGCGGCACGTCGGGGTTGAGCGTGACACCGATCTTCCCGAGCACGCTGGTCACCGAAATATCAAGCGTGACGGCAAAGGTCTGGATGCAACCGATCAGCAGCGACGCAACGAACGCGCCCACAAGAGACCCCATGCCGCCCACGACCGCCACCACGAAGACGATGGAGCCGACCGCTGCCGCCATCGATGGCTCGGTCACGAACGCGTTGCCGCCAATCACGCCCGCCAACCCGGCCAGCGCACAGCCGCCGCCGAATACCAGCATGAACACGCGCGGTACGTTGTGACCCAGCGCTTCGACCATGTCCGGATGCGTAAGCGCAGCTTGAATGACGAGCCCGATACGCGTGCGCGTGAGCAGCAGAAAAATGCCAACCAGCATCAGCAGCGACACCAGCATCATGAAGGCGCGGTACTTGGGGAACGACGACGTGAACAGCGTGAACAGCGGGCCGTCCAGTGCATCCGGCACGCGGTACGGCACGGCGGGCAGGCCCCACACCAGCTTCACGCCTTCTTCAATCAGATAGGCCAGTCCGAAGGTAAACAGCAGTTCGGCCACGTGGCCATAGCGGTGCACCGTGCGCAGGCCGAAGCGCTCGACAACTGCGCCCAGCGCGCCCACCAGCAGCGGCGCCACGATCAACGCGGGCCAGAAGCCCAGATAGCCGCTGACGACATAGGCGAAATACGCGCCCAGCATGTAGAAGCTGGCGTGTGCAAAATTGAGCACGCCCATCATGCTGAAGATTAGCGTCAGGCCCGAAGACAACATGAACAGCAGCAGCCCGTAGCTGATGCCGTTCAAGAGATTGATGACTAGAAATTCCACGCTGCAGCCCTTCCAGCAGATTCGGCGGAGGACGGGCGAGCGCATCAATGCGCTGGCCCGTGGACTCCGTTTAAAACATCGCCGCACGATAGCATCGGACGGCCCTTCGGCACACCACCCGCCGCCTTACTGTGGACGCTTCATCTGGCAGGAAGTCGGCTGCGACGCGACGTACTGGTCGAGCACCGCATCGGTCTTCCAGCCGTAGCCGGTGTTTTCCTGGTCGAACTTGACGTTCTTGCCGTTTGTTTTTTCCCAGGTGGCGATGTAGAGCGGCTGCTGGCCCTGGTGGTCGGACGCGCGCATCTCGAAGGTGCCGTTCAGGCTGTCGACCTTCATGCCTTCGAAGGCCTTGGCCACCTTGGCAGGCTCGGCCGACTTCGTCTGCTTGATGGCCTTGGCCAGCATGGCGATGCCGGTGTACGACGCCATGAGGTAGTAATCGTCGTTGTACTTCTTCTTGTAGCCCTCGACGATATCAGCGCCCTTGTAGCCGTCGTTGTTGACGTTCCAGTAGCCCACGTATTTCACATGATCTGCCCCTGCGGAGCCCATCGCTGTCGGCACGCCCGTGGTCGAGGCGTAGTACGTATAGAAGTTCGCGTTCAGGCCTGCATCCTTACCGGCTTTGATGAGCAGTGCCAGGTCGCTGCCCCAGTTGCCGGTGATGACGGTGTCGGCACCCGACGACTTGATCTTCGAGACGTATGGCGAGAAGTCCTTCACCTGCGCCAGCGGGTGCAGGTCTTCACCCACGATCTCGATGTCTGGACGCTTGCGCTTGAGGTATTCCTTGGCCGCACGCGCGACCTGATGGCCGAACGAATAGTTCTGGTTGATCAGGTAGACCTTCTTGACCTTCGGATCTTTCGCCAGGAAGCTGGTCAGCGCTTCCATCTTCATGTCGGAGTTGGCGTCCAGGCGGAAGTGCCAGTAATTGCACTTGCTGTTCGTCATGTCCGGATCCACCGCAGCGTAGTTCAGGTAGACGATTTCCTTACCCGGGTTACGCTCGTTGTACTTGGCCACGGCGTCTTCCAGCGCCATGCCCACGCTCGAGCCGTTGCCCTGCACGATGTAGTGGATGCCCTGATCGGCCACCTGCTTGAGCGCCGTCAGGCTTTCCTGCGGCGAGAGCTTGTTATCGAAGCCCACCACTTCGAACTTCGTGCCGTCGCCGGCCCAGTTCTTCTGCGTGGCGAGTTCGGCGATGTACTGCCAGCTGCGCAACTGGTTCTGACCCAGCGCGCCCATCAGGCCGGACAACGGATCGATCCAGGCGATCTTCACGGTTTCGGCGGCGGACGCTGCAGTGGGCAGAGCTGCCCCACCGATTGCCGCAACACATGCAACAGCCACAACCAACGGACGGAACTTCGTCATGCGTGTCTCCTTCATGTGGTGGAGCCGCCGGCGAGTCACTCTCCGCATGCCTCTGGTGGGCGTGCGGCTGCTTGCGTCTCCAGGTTGCAACGCGCCCGGGCTTCATCCCGCTGCGTCGACGTGTCCATCGCGCGGCGGCCGGCCCTGATCCGGTTGTCTTACGTCCGCCGTCCTCGTGCCGGGGTGACCCCGTGCACGGGCGGCAGTTTCTATATGTAGCTAAGCCTGTACAGCGGGGAACTGATAATCCTTGAACTGCTCGCGCAGCTTCAGCTTCTGCATCTTGCCGGTGGCCGTGAGCGGAATTTCGGTGACAAACACCACGTCATCCGGAATCCACCATTTGGCAACCTTGCCTTCGAAGAACTTGAGCATCTCCTCACGCGTGAGTTCCACACCGGGCTTCTTCATCACCACCAGCAACGGGCGCTCGTCCCACTTCGGGTGGTAGCACGAGATGCAAGCGGCCATGTGCACGCCGGGGTGCGCAGCGGCCACGTTTTCCACATCGATAGACGAAATCCACTCACCGCCCGACTTGATCACGTCCTTGCTCCGATCTGTGATCTGCATGTAGCCATCGGCATCGATATTGGCCACGTCGCCCGTCGGGAACCAGCCATCGACCAGCGGCGATACCTCGTTGCGGTAATAGCTCTGGATGGTCCAGGGCCCGCGCACGTAGAGGTCGCCGAAAGCCTTGCCGTCCCACGGCAGTTCGTGGCCTTCGGCATCGACGATCTTCATCTCGACGCCGTAGATGGCGCGGCCCTGACGCTCCAGCACATGCTGCTTGGCCTCGTCCGGCAGGTCGGCATGCTTGCCCATCAGCTTGCACGTGGTGCCCAGCGGGGACATTTCGGTCATGCCCCACGCGTGGATGACTTCCACGTCCAGCTCGTTGAGTGTGCGGATCATGGCCGGCGGCGCTGCGGAACCACCAATGACCGTGCGGCGGAACGTCGAGAATTTCAGCTTGTTGGCCTGCACGTGTTGCAGCAGACCGAGCCACACGGTCGGCACGCCAGCCGAGAACGTGACCTTTTCCTGCTCGAACAGTTCGAACAGCGAAGCACCGTCCAGTTTCGGCCCCGGGAAGACCAGCTTGGCGCCCACCAGCGGCACCGAATACGGCAGCCCCCACGCGTTGACGTGGAACATCGGCACCACCGGCAGGATCACGTCCTGCGCCGAGCACCCAAGCGCATCCGGCATGGCTGACGCATACGAGTGCAGCACCGTGGATCGATGCGAATACAGCGCGCCCTTGGGGTTGCCCGTGGTACCAGACGTGTAGCACAGGCTGGAAGCGGTGTTCTCGTCGAATTGCGGCCAGGTGTAGTCGGCGCTCTGCGCATCAAGCAGCTCTTCGTAGCAGAGCATCGGCACGCTGGAGGTGGGCATGTGCGCGCGATCGGTCATTGCCACCCAGCCCTTCACGTTCGGGCAATGCGGCGCGATGCCCTCGACGAGCGGCACGAACGTCAGGTCGAAGAAAACGTATTGATCGTCTGCGTGATTGACGATGTAGGCGATCTGGTCAGGAAACAGCCGCGGGTTGATGGTGTGGCACACCGAGCCCGAACCGGAGACGCCGTAATAGATTTCAAGGTGGCGATAGCCGTTCCAGGCCAGCGTACCCACACGCTCTCCGGGCTGCACACCGAGTGCGGCCAGCGCATTTGCCAGTTGCTTGGAGCGGTCTCGCACTTGCCGGTACGTGGTGCGATGGATATCGCCCTCGACACGGCGCGACACGACTTCAGTCGAACCGGAATTGCGCGCTGCATGTTCGATGATGGTCGAGATGAGCAACGGAGTGCTCATCATTTGTCCCATCAGGGCCATGGTGTCTCCTAGAAAAAACTGAACAACCGTTCTATTTTTTGGCCGATTGTTCCCGTGATCGTCAAGCACGTCAACGGGATATTGTTGTGCGCTGCCACATCGGCCCCCATGTTTACCCGGCCATCTGAAAAATCCTGCGAATCGTTGTGGTGCAAGGGTTCGCAGGCTGCAGCTTTTTTTACTTGCAAGTACAATACGCGATAGCGTTGCTGCGTCTCAACATGGCGTTTTCCCCTACGCAGAGCGCATTTTGCTGCGTTGCAAAGCGCACAACTTTTGAGGATTCGGCACTGTTTTTGCGCCGTTTCCTGTGTTACCCGCCCTCTGCCCGGCCGCCCCATCCCATGACTGCCTCCCCCGCCGCCTTGCCTGACGATTCCCTTGCGAGCCCCTTCGACTGGCCTGGCCGCCCCGCAGCAGCCCCCGGTTTCTCGGCACTGGGCGAACGCTTTCTTACACGCCTGCCCCCGATGCCCATGCCTGCGGGAGCGATTGGCGAACCGTATCTGGTCGGGTTCTCGCCAGACGCCGCAGCGTCGCTCGGCATCTCGCGCGCCGAACTCGACACCGCTGCGGGGCTGGCCGTATTCACCGGTAACGCCGTCGCCACCTGGAGCGACCCGCTCGCCACTGTCTATTCAGGCCACCAGTTCGGCGTGTGGGCAGGCCAGTTGGGCGATGGCCGTGCGCTGCTGCTGGCGGAATTCCAGACCGCCGACGGCCCCTACGAAGTCCAGCTCAAAGGTGCCGGCCGTACGCCGTATTCGCGCATGGGCGACGGGCGCGCCGTGCTGCGATCGTCCATTCGGGAATTCCTCTGCTCGGAAGCCATGGCAGGCCTCGGCATTCCGACCACGCGCGCCCTGTGCGTGACCGGCGCTGACGCCCCCGTGCGCCGCGAAGAGATCGAAACCGCCGCTGTTGTTACGCGCCTCGCAACGTCCTTCGTGCGCTTCGGTCATTTCGAACACTTCGCGGCCAGCGAACAGCTGCCCCAGCTTCGCGCACTCGCCGATTACGTCATCGACCGCTTCTACCCCGCCAGCCGCAGCGAGCCGCAACCGTATCTCGCCCTGCTGCGCGAAATTGCCCGCCGCACCGCTGAACTGATGGCCGACTGGCAGGCCGTTGGCTTCTGCCACGGCGTGATGAACACGGACAACATGTCGATCCTCGGCCTCACGCTTGATTACGGCCCGTTCGGCTTCCTGGACGGCTTTGACGCCAACCACATCTGCAACCACTCTGACAGCGGCGGCCGTTACGCCTACGCCCAGCAGCCGCAGATCGGCTACTGGAACCTGTTCTGCCTCGCGCAGGCGTTGCTGCCGCTGTTTGGCGAAGATCCCCACGTTTTCGTCGATTTGAGCGACGAAGCGCAGGCTCAACCCGCCATCGATGCCGCGCAAAACGTATTGCTGACCTACCGCGACGTCTACGGCGCGGCGTTCTACGCACGTTATCGCGCCAAGCTTGGCCTCTCGACCGCACAGGACGCAGACGAGGCGCTCTTCGGCGACTTGTTCAAGCTGCTGCACAATCAGCGCGCCGACTACACATTGTTCTTCCGCCACCTCGCCGAGGTGCGCCGCGATGACACGCCCGCCGCGGCAGAAGCGCGCACCGTCCGCGATTTCTTCTTCGACCGCGCCGCCGCAGACGTATGGCTTGCCGCTTATCGGCAGCGCTTGCAGGCCGAACCGCAATCCGACGACGAGCGCGCGGCCGCCATGTACCGCGTCAACCCGAAATACGTACTGCGCAACCACTTAGCTGAAATCGCCATCCGCCGCGCCAAGGAAAAGGATTTCTCCGAAGTCGAAAACCTGCGCGCCGTGCTGGCCCGCCCGTTTGACGACCACCCCGGCTTCGAGCACTACGCGCAGCCCGCGCCGGACTGGGCATCGTCATTGGAAGTGAGCTGCTCGTCGTGATGCGCCGGAACTGACACCGTGCTCTAATCCGCGCCTGTCAGGATTGCCGCTGCCGCACGACAAAACAACGTCAGCCGCTCGATCGCTCCATCCCGCGGTTGCCGAATCCAACAAGGAGTCTCATCACCATGACCGTCAAGAAATCCGACGCCGAATGGCGCGACCAACTCTCCGACATCGAATACCGCGTCACCCGCGAAGCGGCCACCGAACGCCCCTTCACCGGCAAGTACTGGGACCACTGGGAGCGCGGCGTCTATAACTGCGTCTGCTGCGGCACGCCGCTGTTTGAATCGTCGACCAAGTTCGATGCGGGCTGCGGCTGGCCGAGCTATTTCCAGCCCATCAACGGCGAGGTGATCGACGAGAAGACCGACCGCTCACACGGCATGCTGCGCATCGAAGTGCAGTGCAAGAATTGTGGCGCGCACCTCGGCCACGTGTTCGAGGATGGCCCCGCGCCCACTGGGCTGCGGTATTGCATCAACTCGGCTGCGCTAAACTTCGGCGATTGATCTTTCCCTAATCATCGTCCGTATAGGCCCGCACAAGCGCGTTCCCGCATGAAATTCCTGTTCGATCTGTTCCCGGTCATCCTGTTCTTTGCTGCCTTCAAGGTGGCCGGTATTTATGTGGCGACCACCGTCGCGATGGTCGCCACCGTGCTGCAGATCGCCTGGGTGTGGTTCAAGCACCGCAAGGTCGACGCCATGCAGTGGCTGTCGCTGCTCATCATCGGGGTGTTTGGCGGCGCAACGCTGATCTTCCACAACGAAACCTTCATCAAGTGGAAGCCGACGGTGCTCTATTGGCTGTTTGGCGTTGTGCTGTTGGGCAGCGTGGTGGTCGTTCGCAAGAACCTCATCCGCGCCATGATGGAGCAGCAGGTATCGCTGCCCGAAACGATGTGGGGCCGCCTGAACCTGGTGTGGGCGCTGTTCTTCCTGGTCATGGGCTGCCTGAACCTTTACGTGGCCTACAACTTCGACACCGACGTGTGGGTCAACTTCAAGCTGTTCGGCTCGATGGGCCTGATGGTGGTATTCATCCTTGCGCAGAGTGTCTGGCTGGCGCGCCACATGCAGGAGCGCCCGGCCAACGCGGCCAACGCGGCCAACGACGCCAACATTGGAGACGACCGGTGATGGCTGCAGATCCGCGAGAAATCGAACGCCTTCTGCGCGAGGCCTTCCAGCCCGTCCAACTGGTCGTTGAAGACGACAGCGCCAAGCACGCCGGACACGCCGGCGCAGCCTCCGGCGGCGGGCATTACAACGTCGAAATCGTCAGCGCGGCCTTTGCCGGCAAGAACCGTTTGGCCCGTCATCGCATGGTGTATGATGCGCTGCACACGCTGTGGCCGGCGGCGATCCATGCGCTGGCGATCCGCGCGGTCACTCCCGAAGAAAACACGTAAGCGCATTCCACGCTCACTCGTCCTTCCCTCGAACGCAATCCCATGAAGATTTCCAGCCTCACTGCCAGCCTGCTGGCTGCTGCCCTTGCTGCGACCGTTGCTCCCGCCATGGCGCAAAATGCTGCGGTGGTCAACGGCAAAGCCATCCCGAGCGCCAAGGTGGACGCGCTGATCAAGAAGTCGGGCCAGCCCGAATCGCCCGAACTGCGCGCCAGGGCCCGCGACATGCTGGTCGACCGTGAACTGATCGAGCAGGACGCGGCCAAACGCGGTCTGCTGGAGCGTGACGACATTCAGGAACAACTCGCTGCTGCGCGCCTGAATGTGCTCGTGGCCGCCGAGTTCGAAGACTACGTCAAGAACAGCCCTGCCACCGAAGACGAACTGCACAAGCAGTACGACAAGATCAAGGCGCAGTTCGGCAACGGCAAGGAATACCACGCCCACCACATCCTGGTGGACAAGGAAGGCGACGCGAAGGCCATCATCGCCAAGCTCAAGGCCGGCGCCAAGTTTGAAGACATCGCCAAGGCGCAATCGAAGGACAAGGGATCGGGCGCCAACGGCGGCGATCTGGACTGGGCGAACCCGGGCACCTACGTGCCGGAATTCTCGGCCGCTCTCACCGGCCTGAAGAAGGGGCAGATCACCCAGACGCCGGTCAAGACGCAATTCGGCTGGCACGTGATCCGTCTGGACGACACGCGCGACGCCAAGATCCCGTCGTACGAAGACGTCAAGCCGCAGTTGCTCGAGATGATGATGGGCGACCAGAACTGGCAACGCAGCAAGTTCCAGGCGATGCTGAAAGACCTGCGCGAAAAAGCGAAGATCCAGTAAGCAGAGCAGCCCGTTGGGGCAGTGAAAAAAGGGGCCGCGTGCCCCTTTTTGATTTGATGGCGGCGTTGCATCGCACGCAACCGGAATCCCCTCCCTGCCCCAGGTTTTCTTTTGAAGTGTTTGCTGAAAAGCATTGCGATTTGGCCGATAATGTGCGCCCACGCGCGCCGGCATTGCACTGCTTCGGTGCGCTCAAGAATCAAGACAGTCTTACAAAACCAACCACGCCGGCACGGGCATATCCCGCCCGCCGCCAGAGCGAAACCACCCAAAAGGAAACAGGAGATCCTTATGTCCACGTTCAAGCACGCCTTCCGCATTGCCGCGCTCGCAGCCATTCCGATGGCGCTGCTGCACACCGCACCGGCACTGGCCCAGGCCACCAAGTCGGTCGAAGTGCTGGCCATCGTTGAGCACCCCGCGCTCGACGCCATCCGCGATGGCGCCAAGGAACAACTCAAGGCCGAAGGCTTCGACGCAGGCAAGAACCTGAAGTGGGAATATCAGAGCGCGCAAGGCAGCACGGCCACCGCCGCGCAGATCGCCCGCAAGTTCATCGGCGACAAGCCGGACGCCATCGTCGCCATCGCTACCCCGTCGGCGCAGGCCGTTGTGGCTGCCACCAAGTCGATCCCCGTCGTGTATTCGGGCGTGACCGATCCGGTTGCCGCACAACTGGTCAAGAGCTGGGCGCCGACCGGCACCAACGTGACCGGCGTGTCCGACAAGCTGCCGCTGGACAAGCAGATCGCGCTGATCAAGCGTGTGGTGCCGAATGCCAAGCGTGTCGGCATGGTCTACAACCCGGGCGAAGCAAACTCGGTCGTGGTCGTCACCGAGCTGAAGAAGCTGCTGTCGGCGCAAGGCATGACGCTCGTCGAGTCGGCAGCTCCGCGTACCGTGGATATCGCGCCGGCCGCCAAGAACCTGATCGGCAAGGTCGACGTGATCTACACGAACACCGACAACAACGTGGTGTCGGCGTACGAATCGCTGGTGAAGGTGGCCAACGAAGCGAAGATCCCTCTGGTGGCCGGCGATACCGACAGCGTCAAGCGTGGCGCCATCGCTGCACTGGGCATCAACTACTACAAGCTGGGCCAGCAGACCGGCAAGGTCGTCGCCCGCATCCTGAAGGGTGAGAAGCCGGGCGCGATTGCGTCGGCCGGCAGCTCCGACCTGGAGCTGTTCGTGAACGAAGGCGCAGCCAAGAAGCAAGGCGCCACCCTGTCGGCGGACCTGCTGAAGGACGCCAAGGAAGTCATCAAGTAACTCGCAAGGCGCCGGGCCGGCCTCCGCCCGACGGAGCCGGCCCGGCGCGGGTCTGCCTGCCCGAGCCCCAACGCGGCTATCCGCCGCATCATGGCCGGGCGCTTACGCTCCTACCCGAAAGCGTCCCCGTTCATTGCACACCGGCCGGTGCCCAATCGCCGCGCCCTATTCCGTCATGTCACTGTTTTCATTGCTCGGCGCCCTGGAGATCGGTTTGATCTTCAGCCTCGTGGCGCTCGGGGTGCTGATCTCCTTCCGCATCCTCAACTTCCCTGACCTCACAGTCGACGGCAGCTTCCCGATGGGCGGCGCCGTGGCGGCCACGCTCATCGCCAGCGGACACGATCCGTTCATGTCGACGCTGGGCGGCACGCTGGCCGGTGCCGTTGCCGGCTTCATCACGGGCTGGCTCAATGTGCGCCTGAAAATCATGGATCTGCTCGCCAGCATCCTGATGATGATCGCGCTGTACTCGGTCAACCTGCGCATCATGGGCAAGCCAAACGTGCCGCTCATCTCCGAGCCGACGATCTTCTCGCTGCTACAGCCGGAGTGGATGCCCGACTACGTGTTCCGCCCGGTGCTGCTGGGTGTGGTCGTGGTGGTCGTCAAGCTGCTGGTGGACTGGTTCTTCTCGACGCAGATCGGCCTGTCGCTGCGTGCCACGGGTGCCAACCCGCGCATGGCGCGCGCACAGGGTGTCGCCACGGGCGCGGCCACGCTGGCTGGCATGGCGCTGTCCAACGCCCTGGTGGCGCTCGCTGGTGCGCTGTACGCGCAAACGCAGGGCGGCGCCGACGTGTCGATGGGCATTGGCACCATCGTCATCGGCTTGGCCGCCGTCATCATCGGCGAGACCGTGCTCCCCGCACGCCGCCTGGTGCTGACCACGCTGGCCGCGGTGGTGGGCGCGATCCTGTATCGTTTCTTCATCGCCCTGGCGCTCAATAGCGATTTCATCGGCCTGCAGGCGCAGGATCTGAACATGGTGACCGCCGCGCTGGTGGTGATCGCGCTCGTGCTTCCTGGTGTGCGCCGCAAGGTGTTCGGCAAGTTAGCCAAGACCACTACCAAGGGGAACTGACATGCTGAGCGCACAAGGACTCACCCTCACCTTCAACCCGGGCACGCCGATTGAGACGCGCGCGCTGCGCGGCCTGTCGCTGGACATTCCGGCGGGCCAGTTCGTGGCCGTGATCGGCTCGAACGGCGCCGGCAAGTCGACGTTCCTGAACTCCATCAGCGGCGACCAGCTGGTCGACTCCGGCAGCATCACCATCGACGGTGTAGACGTCACGCGCAAGACCGCGTGGCAACGCGCTGACAAGGTTGCCCGAGTGTTCCAGGACCCGATGGCCGGCACCTGCGAAAACCTGACCATCGAAGAGAACATGTCGCTGGCCATGTGCCGCGGGCAGCGTCGTGGTTTCTCGTTCGCCACCAACCGCAAGTGGCGCGAGATCTTCCGCGAGCAACTGCGCCGGCTGGACCTCGGCCTGGAAAATCGCCTGACCGATCGCATCGGTCTGCTTTCGGGCGGCCAACGCCAGGCCGTGAGCCTGCTGATGGCCTCGCTGCAGCCGTCGCGTATTCTGCTGCTCGATGAGCACACCGCCGCGCTCGACCCGAAAACGGCCGCCTTCGTGCTTGAGCTGACTGCCAAGATCGTGTCTGAGAGCAAGCTGACGACAATGATGGTGACGCACTCCATGCGCCAGGCGCTCGACTACGGCGATCGCACGGTGATGCTGCACCAGGGCAACGTGATCCTTGACGTGCAAGGCGAGGAGCGCCGTGGCCTGGACGTGCCGCACCTGCTGCAGAAATTCGAGGAAACGCGCGGTGCCAAGGTGGACGACGACGCGCTGTTGCTGGGCTGAACCAACCGCTGCTTTTCAACGCGCCAGAGAAACGGGCACCTTCGGGTGCCCGTTTTCTTTTGGGGCAAGCGCATCAATGTCGCATTCGACGTTCGATTTACTATCACTTGTTCTGAATTCTGATTTTGAAAATTAGAAACGGTTTTCAGAACCGTCTCATGTATTTGCAGCATCGCTTTTGGCAGCCTTTGGCAGGTTTGCACGTATTTCATTTTGTCGATTACCTGCCAAAGGAGCCCCTTCATGGACGGCCTAGATCATTTGCCGCTTTCTGGCCGGACCATTTCCGTTTCAGGCGCGGCATTGCCCATGCTTCTTGGGCAACCCACCTTGGTGTTTTCAAGTCTGTCCGGCACGGACAATCTCAACGAACTGTTCGAATACGATCTGGAACTGCGCACGCCGGATGAACGTAACGCAATCTATGGCCCCGCAGCCGACCTTGACAAAAAGACCCTGGAGGGCACCGAAGTTACGATCCGGATTGAACTGGATGGCTCGGGCATCGGGTTGCAAAGCGGCACGGGTGCAGGCACACGCGAGATCACCGGGATCGTCACGCGGGTGCGCGGCCCCTATCTGGTAGGCCGACATATCGCCTATCGCCTCACACTGCGGCCCTGGTTATGGCTTGCAACGCTGCGCTCAGACTACAAGATCTACCAGGAAATGAACGTTGTTCAGATTCTGGATGCGTTGCTGGGAAATTACATCTACCCGGTAGAAAAACGCCTGGATGTGCGGAGGTACCCGAAAAGGGTCTTTCAGCAACAGTATGGCGAGACGGACTTCGCCTACTTCCAGCGCCTCACTCAAGAGTGGGGAATTTCCTGGTTCATGGCCCATTCCGGCGGGCGGCAACGCCTTGTGCTAACCGATAGCAATAGCGCATTCGGGCCCTGCTCAAGCGCCGCATATCACACGATCCGCTGGCAGGCCACACGCCACCGCATCGACGAAGAACATGCCCATGAATTCGAACTCATTGACCAGCTTGTCTCGGGCGAGTGGCGTACATCGGACTACGACTTTGGCAAGCCTCGTGCCGACCTGAGCATTCGGGACCTCGACCCGCGCGAGACTGCGCACTCAACGCACAGTCTCTACGAATACCCCGGCGACCACAGCCAGCCGGCAACCGGCAGCGACCCATGGGACGAAGGCCGATTCATCGCTCGCATTCGGATGGAGGAAATCCGGCAGCATGGATTGCGCGGCAAAGGCAATGGTAACTTGCGCGCAATGGTGCCGGGCTGCACCTTCCACCTCGTTGGTTTTCTTGAACAGGAAGCCAACCGTGAATACCTCATCTTCGGCACCAAGCTTCGCATTGAAGACATCGGCGAAACCACGGGAACCGGCCAGCAATGGCGTTGCGAAGTGGAATTCGAGGTACAGCCAACCAACGAAATATTCCGGCCCGCACGCACGCAGCACAAGCCACGTATGTCTGGCCCGATCCAAGCGCGTGTCGTCGGCCCGGCAGGACACCCGATACATACCGATCAGTACGGGCGCATCAAGGTGCAGATGCCGTACGACCTGTACGGCAACAACGACGAGCACAGCTCATGCTGGGTACGCGTTGCCAATGCGTGGGCGGGCAATCGCTTTGGCGCCATGCACCTGCCGCGGGTCGGGCAAGAGGTCTTGGTAATTGGCATTCATGGCGACCCGGACTGCCTCGTCGCCACCGAGCGCGTCTACAACAAGATGAACCTGCCGCCGTGGGTCCTGCCTCAAATGCAAGCGCTCTCGGGTTTTGCGAGCCAGGAATTGCCCGATGGAGAAGGCCACGGTGGTGTCCGCCAAAACAGGATTCTGGCGGATGACACACCGGGGCAACCCCAGGCTCAAATCGGCTCGGACTTTCAATCATCGGAATTGGCCCTCGGTCATATCGTTGCGATTCCTGACTGGCAGGGGCGCAGGCATAAGCGCGGTGAGGGCTACGAGCTGCGCACCGATGCGTGGGGAGCCATGCGGGCATCCATGGGCATGCTTCTAACCACCTACAAGCGCAATCACGGCGACGACTACGCGCTAAGCATGGGCGATATGGTGGACGCCTTGCAACAAGCGGAGTGTCAGACCGAACAACTGGCCGACGCCGCTCAGCAGGCCGATGCCCAAAATGGTGAGCAAAAGGAAATCGCCAAGGCCATGGCTCGCCAGCACGCCGCGCTCAAGGGAGATGGACCGCTCAAGGAATTCACGGCCCCTCAGCTGGCGCTGACGAGCCCCGTGGGCATCGCCACCTCAACACCGGGCCTGACCCACCTGCAGAGTGGCACGCATCTCGCAATTACCACCGGAGACCATGTATCCGTCACAGCTGGCGGAGGATTCTTCGCCAGCGTGCGGCAGGCATGGCGTGTCTTTGTCTACGAGGCAGGAATGCGCTTTGTTGCTGCCGCCGGCAACATCAATGTGCAAGCCCTCAAGAATTCCATTCACCTGCTCGCCAAGCTCGAAATTACCGCCACCGCCGAGAAGATCACCATCAAGGCCAAGCAGGAGCTGCAACTCAACGGCGGAGGCAGCTATATCAAGTTGACCACCGGCGGTATCGAAAACGGCACCGAAGGTGCGTGGAAAGTCTACGCCGCCAGTAAGAACCTCACCGGCCCAAGCAGCATGCCCGTCGACCTCAAGCCCAAGCAGGTGTGCCTTGAATGCCTGCTAAAGGCCGCCATGCGCAATACCGCCGTGGTGCCCCGCTAACCCCCTCCAACTTTTCATCAACCATCATCGAACTGATTATGCAAAATTCCTATCAAGCGCACCGACCCTCTTTTGCCTTTGTCGCAGCTTCCTGGGCGGCACTACTGGCCGGCTTTCTTGCGTTTCTTGTTGGACTCTTCAATGCCAACATGCAGTTGAATGAGCGGGGCTACTACTTCACCGTGCTCGTCTACGGCCTCTTCGCCGCTGTGTCGGTACAAAAGAGCGTGCGAGACCGGCTCGAAGGTATCCCCGTCACGGGTATCTACTACGGCCTGAGCTGGGTTTCCGTGCTTCTGGCTGTGCTGCTCCTGTGTGTAGGTCTGTTCAATGCCACGCTTGCCCTGAGCGAAAAGGGTTTCTACGGCATGTCGTTTGCCCTTGCACTGTTCGGCGCCATTGCCGTGCAAAAGAACACGCGCGATATCCAGGCAGCCCAACCACTCGTCATTGATCCGGCCCTGGTACAGCACGTTCCGGATGCCAGCGCATTCGCCCGCCAAGACGACTAGCACGCCCAGCAAGCCCTCCGGCTCGCAAATGTCGCTCCGCCACCGCGAGCCGGCCCCTCTCTCAGCCATCCCAAAGAGTGCAATGTCAGGAAACGAAAACACGGTTCATATCTATGTGCTGGCAGATGGCGCTGCTTACCCCTTGCGCCTGGCCGCCTTGCTGCGCGAGGCGGGCACTGAATTCCGCAACGTCTACGCCGGCTTGCCAGAAGAAGAAGCAGGAGATGCCTCGCTCTTCCTTGCGCGGGTGGCTGACGCCAACGCACCGTGGCTGGCCGAGCTAGATGCGATGGACTTGCAGGCTCCATGCCTCACCTTGATCTGGAGCCGTGCTGATATTGATCCGCTCGCGCGCCACCTGCGTCAATTCCTGATTGCCGACATCGGCGATGGCATGACGGCGTTGATCCGCTATTACGACCCCCGCAACCTGCTGCTCGCAATGGAAGTCTGGGGCGATGAAATCAGCGACAAGCTCATGGAGCCCATCGAGCAGTGGAAATACCGCGGCCACAGCGAAAGCTGGGAACGCATTGATGGGCCGGCGAATAGCGGCGCCACGCAAACCGTTCCGCTTTCGATTCAACTCACCCAAGAGCAACTCGACCGGCTTGTGCAGCACTGCGAGCCCGATCAATTGCTCGCCGCATTGGTAGAGAGCGGCACAGCACCGCAGGATGGCCCTTACCTCCCCCGGTTCTCGGATTTCCTGCATCGCTACCAGAAAGCTGCTGCATGGGGTTTAACCGAACCCGCTGACAGACTGCGCTTTTGCGAGCTGTCCTACCAATACGGCCCAGCTTTCGACGAACACGGCAGCGTTCGCATCGCATTGGAAAAGCGCATGCATAGCGGCAGCTCCATGGCGGCATGTGAAGAAGGCATTCACCCTGCAACGTGGGAGCAATTGCTTACGAAAGCCAAGCGCTCGAGATAGCCGAATGCATTTGAAAGAACCTATCACAAGGGATTGCGGTGCCTCATACGGAAAGCGCGTGCGCATCCGTCTGTCCTTATTCGAAACATCAGCTTATGAAAACCCAATCGATAAGGGCACTTTTGCTGATCAGCCTCGCCCTCCTTGCCGGCTGCGATGACCGCGCAGCCATGGCGGCACGGGACGATGGCGACCCCATGCAATACGGCGGCGTCAGCGGATTGAACTACACGCCCTACTACATCCACACCTTCAACGTGAAAGGTCACGATGACAACGGCATCAGCGGCGGCGGACCAAATATTCAGCCTGCCAGCCCAGACAACATGCCGTCCGGAGGAGGCAAGGAAACGTGTTGCGCTTCCTTCCCCAAGAAATGGCGTCCTGGCCTAAAGGTAACGGTGCGGTGGATTGCCAACAAGAAGCTAGACGGTATTGCGTGGGGGGCTTGGTACAAAGCCGAAGCGGAGGTGCCGGAGTATGGCACCGCCACCTACGGGATGTGGGCCATCTTTCTGCCGGGCGATCGAGTCAAGGTCATGATCAAAGATGGCAACGCAAACGGGCATAACCGTGTATGGGCTCGCCCTGCTGATGATGACCCTTATGTAGGAACCGGGACAGTCGACGAGGAACTCACGCGTCAAGACGAAGAGCGTCGCGAGAAGCAACGTCAAATGAAGATCGCTCGGGAAGCCGAGTTGGCCCGCGAGGCCGAACTCAGTAAGCAACATGAGACCACCCAATGAAGTCTCCTGCGAACAAACCAATCACATCCTCCTGTTCTTGAATTGGAACATCAGCCTATGAAAACCCAATCGATCAGGTCACTTTTGCTGATCAGCCTCGCCCTCCTTGCCGGCTGCGATGACCGCGCGGCCATGGCGGCACGGGATGATGGCGACCCCATGCAATACGGCGGCGTCAGCGGATTGAACTACACGCCCTACTACATCCACACCTTCAACGTGAAAGGCCACGATGACAACGGCATCAGCGGCGGCGGGCCAAATATTCAGCCTGCGCGCCCCGATAACATGCCGTCTGGTGGCGGGGGGGACAAATGCTGCGCTTCCTTCCCCAAGAAATGGCGCCCCGGCTTGAGGGTAACGGTGCGGTGGATTGCCAACAAGAAGCTAGACGGTATTGCGTGGGGGGCTTGGTACAAAGCCGAAGCGGAGGTGCCGGAGTATGGCAATCGAACTTTTGGAATGTGGGCACTATTTTTGCCAGGAGATCGAGTCAAGATCGTCATTCGGGATGGCAAGGACGATGGACCTAGCAGCATCGTCGTCAAGCCCAGCGACGATGACCCGTATGTAGCGGTTGGCACGGTGGACGCAGAACTCACGCGTCAAGACGAAGAGCGGAACGAGAAGCAACGTCGAGTGAAGGCCGCTCGAGAAGCCGAGTTGGCCCACGAAGCCGAACTCAGAAAGCAAGAGGAGACGAACCAATGAAGGTCTTAAGCTGGCCCACTAGGATGCCCGATGGTGGCTTGCTCGCAGAAGGAAAAGCCGCATACGACCACGGCAAGAGCAAGGTGATTGACCCACTCGGTTCCTGCGAACAAACCATTCACATCAGCCTATTCTTTGATGGAACCAACAATAACGATGACGAGGACAACGCTGATTTCCGGGATTCCAGGTGGCAGGCGCATACCAATGTGGCGCGCCTTTACAACGCGGCGCGAGAAGAACCTTTGCATGGAATCTACCGGCACTATATCGCGGGCGTCGGCACCATCTTCAGAAAGCTCGGAGAACTCGAATACTCATCTACAGGCAAGGCGTTTGCACGTGGCTACGGCTGGCGATGTGTTTGGGGTTATACGCGTGTCCTCAATTCAATCCACCGAGCCATTCATGGCCCCGGCGGTGAGAGTCTGATTGATGATGACGAAGCCAAGCGCCTCTGCCATTCCACCGCTGACGGCTACCGAGGCTTCTCCAATCTCTTCGACATGACACACCGCAAACTCGCCGGCATCCAACGCGACAGGCAACGCGACTGCCAGCGCAACAAGATGGTCAAGCAGGTGTGGATCAACGTGTTTGGCTTTTCGCGCGGTGCAGCCTGCGCGCGTTCGTTCATCGGAAAGCTCACGCGCGATTGGGCACCGAACGGCAAGATTGCGGGAACGATCCCCTACCAGATCAACTTCATGGGGTTGTTCGATACCGTGGCATCCGTGGGGCCACCGGATTCGGTGCGGGCGGCATTTGATTTCGATACGTTCGATGGCCACTTTGCGTGGTCCAGCGGCGGCCTCATGAACATTCCCAGAGACGTCAAACGCTGCGCCCATTTTTTCTCCATTCACGAACAGCGCATGAGTTTTCCGCTGGATACCATCATGGAAGGCCAAGCCTATCCGGGCGGCGCTGGCCAAAGGCTGGAAGTGGCCTACCCCGGTGTGCATTCAGACGTCGGCGGCGGTTATCCGCCCGGTGACCAAGGAAAGGCCCGCGCTGGCGATGCCGACAAGCTCAGCCAGATTCCGCTGCATCACATGTATATAGAGGCGTTGCGCTGGGGTGTGCCTCTCATGCTGAAAGACGACATCGTTCGCAGCCAAGGTGAGCAGCATGATTTCGTCCTGAGCTCGTCGGTCGTCAATGCCTTCAATGCATGGCTGGACAAAATGGGCGAAATATCGACCGTGACAGATGCCATGCGCATCGGCATGCGGCAGAACCTTGCATGGCGCACGCTGCGCGCACGCTGGAACACTGGCGACTATCTCACCAATCGACCGTTCTTCAAGGCTGCTTCTGAAGACAGCTTGACGCCGTATCAACTGGAATTGCAGGTCGACAAGGCAACGGAAACCGATGCAGAAACCTTGAAGTTGCGCCAGCGCATCAAGGAATTGGCCGCAGGTAGCGCCACTGCAGGGCTGGAAAATGCTTCACAGGGCTACGCCAGTGCGGCGAAGAGAGCGGCCCAGATGGAACAGGCTGCCGAACGAGACAAGAAGATGCAGGCAGCCTGGGACGCCATGGCACGCAGGCGGGAGCAACTCTGCCAGGAAATCGCCAGAAAGAAAGACAAGACCCGTCCTGGCGAAGGTGCGGATGAAACCGTCACTAATGATCAGCATGACTTGCGGGAGAGCGCGGAAGAATTCCGCCTGCTGCTTGGCTATCTTCATCCAGAACGGCAAGCCGAGCTTGGCGTTGAGAAACTGCCATCACCGTTGATGGCCAAGATGGAGCGATCTGGGCTCGGCCCGGTTGGCATTGGAGCCGCAGCCTACGATGCCTACAAGAATGCAGCCCAATTGCTTTACGTGCGGCGAGATCGGAATCCGGACAGCGGGCGTATCAAGCTGGTAGACAAAGACATGCATGTGCGAACAGGCCCAGTGGTCGCCGGCGCGCTCAAGACCAAGGCATTTCTCCCAGAGCGCTACGACGTGTTGGTGCTGCCAGCACGCGAAATGGTTGAAAAGCTACGGGAATGGACCGCGCCCAAAGCGGTAGAGCAGTTTGAGCGCCAGAACCGAGCCATCATCGCCCTCTTCGATGACTATATCCATGACAGCCGCGCATGGTTTCGCATGCCGTACTTTCATGAGTACTCGCCAGGCGGGTATGGCTGGGCGCGAGTGTTCTTTGTTGGCAACGACAACGCCGTCAGGCATTTGGGCTTGGCGGAAGATGCGCGCGCGGCGGAACAAGCTGAACGAATAAAAGCGCTCGTGCGCCGTATCAACGCCGGCCCAACGCCAACGCTCGATGAAATGCTGATGGGAGATTGAACATGCTATCCAGGTCCATCATCGTGGTTGGAGACGTCAACTCCAGCAACGGCCCCGTCATCAGCGGATCAGCAACGGACACCATTGACGGCAAGCCGATCGCCCGCAAGTGCGATCTCGTGGACTGCCCCGCGCGCTACCCAGATGGACGCTTGCATGGCATCAACCCCATCGTTGAAGGTGACGATTCCATGATCGTGAACGGCCAACCGGTGGCTCTGCACGGGCATCGTTGCCGATGCGGCTGCGCACTCATCGGCACCACGACGGGGTATGTCGATGGCTAAACGTCAGCGTTCAAAAAAAGCGCCAGTCTGGCTGGCCGATCAAGGTGCGAAACCTGGCAAGCCGCAGGCCAAGTCCGAGCGGAAAGCGCCCGCGGCTGAGAAGAAACTCACGGATATCAAAGGCGCCATCCATGGCAATGACGCCAAGCCCGTGACGGTCGAGGCGTACAGTGAAGCCGCGCTTCAGAAAATGCTGGATCGCATCAAGCGAACGGAGCATCCGTGGGGCTTGAGAATCGCAGCAGGTCGACTACTCAGGGCCATCGCCGATCTGTCTTCCATCAAGCACCTCAGACGCGGTCAAATCGAGCACCTGCGCGCCCTGCTGGTACTCGAAATCCAGACCTTTGAAAAGCTTTGTCATCGGGCGGGCTTTGATCGTCGTCACATCGTGGGGGCGAGCTATTGCTTGTGTGCTGCGTTGGATGAGGAGGCGCATCACACCCCATGGGGCGGTGGCGGCAAAGACGGCATTGGCGCATGGTCGCAACACTCCCTCACCGCGCAGTTCCATGGCGACCGCGATGGCGGCATCAAGGTGTATCAGCTGCTCGCGCGCCTGGTCGAAGACCCCGATGCCAATCTACCGCTGATTCACTTGATTTACGTCATCATGAGCGTGGGCTTCATGGGGCGCTACCGCGTCGAGGGGAATGGAGAACGCGAACATCAACTGTTGCGTGAAAAGCTCTACGCGATCGTGAAGGCTAGAGTTCGCCCCCTCCCGCGGGAGCTTTCACCGTCATTACACGTCGCCACCGAACGCAACCTCAAGCCGATCTCCTGCGTTCCTGTGTGGTTGACTGCAGTCGTTGGCCTGGTGATTGCCTCTGGAACCTATGCGTACTTCCAATTCAAGCTGCACAAGGCACAGGAGGCAGTCTTGCAAACGGTTGAAGCCATCAATCAGATGGTCTCCGCCCCTCCGCCTTTGCCGGCGCTCGACGCGCCAAAATCCCGAGCGAGCGGCCTATAGCGATTGGGGCGGCATACAAAACAGCCCTTGGGGTGCGACGTAGCGTGGGTAAAATCCCCCCGACCGTTACGTCTTAAGCTGTTCGAACACCCGTCATGACCAAGGCCCGCCGCCCTGCCATCAGCATCGCGCCCAATCAGCACGCGGACGACTCGCCAACGCTGTCAAAAGGCCAGCGAGCATTCAACGCGCTGATCAAGCAGATCGAGAATCGGCGCAAGCGGCTGGCGGACTGGGAGGCGGCTACCGTTCAGTTCCAGCGCCGATATGCCGGCGAGTTCTTGCCGCTGGAGCGCAGCCGCATCGCATTGCAGATCCGCTTTGTGCGCAGCCTGGACCAGGTCTATGAGCACGATGCCTTCACCAAGGCCGAGCGCCGCAAGATATCCGCGCTCATCATCGATCTTGCGCGTGACCTGATTGATGAAGACGCTAGCCTGAAGGCGCTCTACAACAAGTACAGCGGCACGGACTTCGACCGGGAAGCCGCGATGCAAGCCGCGCAGATGAAGGCAAGGCTGGAGGCCGCCCTCGGCGTCGGCCTGGGCGACGACGCGGATGTGCATTCGGAAGAGGTGCTACTGCAACGCGCCCGCGAGCACCTCGCACAACGGGCTGAGAAAAAGGCCGCCGCCGCAACCAAGCGTGAAGCCCGCCGGGCCGCGCGGAAGAAATCTTCGAAGCAACTTGCGGCAGAAGCACAGGAGGCAGACGAACAGGCACAGATCAGCCTGTCCATCCGCGAGGTCTATCGCAAGCTCGCCAGCGCCCTGCACCCGGACCGCGAAACCGATCCACAGGAGCGAGAGCGCAAGACGCGGCTAATGCAGCGCGTCAACGAGGCCTACGACAAGAACAACCTGCTGCAACTACTGGAATTGCAGCTTGAGCTGGAGCACATCGACCAGCACTCGATCAACCGGATCAGCGAAGCGCGGCTGACGCACTACAACCAGATCCTGAAAGACCAGGTGCGGGAGCTTGACCGGCAAATCCATCGCATCGAGACGACGTTCCGACACACGTACGGGTATCAGCAGTTCGAAGCGCTGCCGCCGGACGCCGTCTTGCAAAAACTCGACCTCGACATCGCAGCGCTGCGCCAACAGGTGCGCAACATCGAGCAGGACCTTGCCGCCTTCGACGATTTCCGCGACGTGCGGCGCATGCTGAAATCCCGCACGACGCTCGACTGACGGCCTGCCGAGCCGCGCGTCGATCCAACAGAACGGGCACCTCCAGGTGCCCGTGTTTTTGACTGCGATCGGCCAATCAGAAGCGGTGTTGCAGGCCCGCCGTCACACCGACCTGGTTGTTGCCATAACCCACCACGTCGCGCGACAGGCTCACGTTCTGGCCGTTCTTGGCCTTGGCATAACCGGCAGACAGATACGCCGTCGTGCGTTTGGACAGCGCGTACTGGCCGCGCACGGAGAACAGGATCGGATCGGCATCCGTACCGCCCTTGATGTTCTGCTTGTACACCGCGCCGCACAGCGTGAAGGCCGGCGTCACGTCGTAGCTGGCGCCCGCCCAATACATATCGCTGCGCTGGCTTGCGGCAGCCGTCGTGAACGCGCGCTTGTAGTTGCGATAGCCTGCGAAGAGCTTCAGTGCACCAAAGTCGTAGCTGGCACCGGCGTGAATGCCCTGGATGTAATCGGTCGTGTCTGCCGGCGTGGTGCTCGTGCCTGCGCCGTTCTGGCGATCCCACGTGAGGGCTGCCGAGAAGCCGCCCACGCTGTAGCCGACGCCCAGGTCGTACTTGGAGCCGCTCTTGAAGTTGCCGGCGGCCTCGCCAAAGCCCACGGTGGCTGCTCGCGCTCGATGCGTGGCTGGCGTATTCGCGCGCCATGACTGCGGCCAGCGCCGCGTTTGACCGCACACTGGAAGCGTTGCTCAAGGCCATGCGTGAAGGCGTGCGCCTGCGCAACAAGCAATTCGCCATCGACCTGCCCTACCTCGCGTTGGAAATACTGGAGTCGGAAACGGGCGGCAGCATCTTTTACCGGATTGTCGATACCGGCGGCGGCACACTCACTGGCTACGACGATCTACCCATGCCGAGCGGTCGGCACCCCGCGGCATATCGCACCGTCTTCTACGAGTCGCTCTTTCGCGGCAGGCAGGTGCGGCGCGCAGCTGCTGCCGGTGCGCGATGCGCTGTCGGCCGAAACGCATGTCATCTGGCTGCTGGTAGGAGAAACGCTGGAGCCGCGCGAGGCGCTGGCCCATGAAATCCTGGCGGGCTCATTGCAGCAGGAAGTGCTGCTCGTGGTACTGGCCGTCTGCATCGTCTGGTGGGGCGTGCGGCGCGGCCTTCGACCGCTGCGGCAGTTGAGCGAAACCGTGGCCGGTCGCGGCACCGATGAGCTTGCCCCGCTGCCGCAGCAGGGCCTGCCTGCAGAAGTGGCCCCACTGGTCGAGGCTATCAATCAGTATGTGGCCCGCCTGCTGCGCTTGGTGCATGCCCGCAAACGCTTCTTTGCCGATGCCGCACATCAATTGAAGACGCCGCTGGCCGTGATTCAGGCGCAGTCCGAACTCGCCCTGCGCGAGCCCGATGGCGAACGCATCCGACGCCACCTTGAACCGCTGCACGGTACCGTACGCCAGGCCGCGCGCGGCGTGCAGCAACTGCTGTCGCTCTCGCGCCTGGAGACCGACAGCGGCTACGCGCCGCAGCTCCAGCCGCTGCGCCTGGACACACTGGCTGGCGATGTGGCGCTGGAACTGGCGCCCGTTGCGCGCAAATCCAGCGTCGACCTCGGCTTTGAAGGCGAGCCGGTGACGGTGGCCGGCGAGCCCCAATGGCTGCAGGAACTGGTCGGCAACCTGCTCGACAACGCCATCCTGTATGCCGGCAAGGGGGCCCGCGTCACGCTACGGGTCAGGCGGCAAGCAATGCCGATGCTGGGCGAGCAGGCCGTGCTGCAAGTGGAAGACGACGGCCCGGGCATTGCCGTGCCCGAGCGCGACGCGGTCTTCGGCCGTTTCTATCGTGGCGCGGCATCGGAAGGCCACGACGGCAGCGGCCTCGGCCTGGCGATCGTCCGAGAGATTGCCCGCCTGCATGGCGGCACGGTGGCGCTGTCGGACACACCGGGCGGAGGGTTGACCGTGAGTGTCTATCTCGCGCTTGCGCTGCCTGAAGAGCATCCGGCCTGAACAGCGGTTGCTGCGCGACAACATGGAGTTCGTGGCGTCCGCACGGTTGGCCCACGGCGTGCACCGTTTGCGTGACGATGCGGCGCACCATTTTCACGCAGCCCGAGCCGGCCTCTGTTCCGGCCGAATTGGTTCCATCCGTGCTCTGTTATGCCCGCCGCACGTGGGCTGGCAGACGACCTAAACTCAGACGCATCGGCACCACCATACGATCGACCGCCGAGCTTGCTCGGGCAAGGCATTCGGGGTTTTCCCTATTGTGGTGCCGAGGGCCCGCACGCCCATGGGATGTGCCCGCGCGGCGGCGGTAAATGGCTCCATCAAATAACCGGGATTGGGTCCACTTGGCAGAACAATGAGCCGCTATAGTCCATCAACAATTCGTCACAACACGGCATGTTGGCCGATCCGAACAGATCGGGGAACGGCACGACAGGCAGCATGAGCGTCAGCCAGCGAATGTGCCGCCTGCAGCCGACAGCGCTCAGCCCGATGACCGGCATGGTATGGAGGAAGCAGCAATGAAGACCGACGACGTGATCGTCAGCTTTCGCGGTGTACGCAAGACGTATGACGGCGAAACCCTCGTGGTTAAGCATCTGGACCTGGACATCTACCAGGGCGAGTTCCTCACCCTGCTCGGCCCCTCGGGCTCGGGCAAGACCACGTGCCTGATGATGCTGGCCGGGTTCGAATTCCCGACCGGCGGCGAGATCCGGCTCGAAGGCGCGCTGCTCAACAACGTGCCGCCGCACAAGCGCAACATCGGCATGGTGTTCCAGAACTACGCGCTGTTTCCGCACATGACGGTGGCGCAGAACGTCGAGTACCCGCTGACCGTACGCAAGCTGCCCGCCGCCGAACGTGCCGAGCGCGTGCACAAGGCCCTGCAGATGGTTCGCATGGAAGGCTTTGCCAAGCGCTACCCCGCCCAGCTCTCCGGCGGTCAGCAGCAGCGCATTGCACTGGCACGCGCGCTGGTGTTCGAGCCCAAGCTCGTGCTGATGGACGAGCCGCTCGGCGCGCTCGACAAGCAACTGCGTGAACACATGCAGTACGAGTTGAAATCGCTGCACGAAAAGCTCGGCGTGACCTTCGTCTACGTGACGCATGACCAGGGCGAGGCGCTCACCATGTCCGACCGCGTGGCCGTGTTCGACAAGGGCATCGTGCAGCAGCTCGACACGGTGGACAGCCTCTACGAACGCCCCTGCAACGAGTTTGTCGCCAACTTCATCGGCGACAGCAACACGCTGCGCGGCACCGTCACCCGCGTCGACGGCGATTACTGCGAACTGCAGCTCAACGACGGCGCCCGCGTGGTTGGCCGCAACGTCGCAGGTGCCAATGTCGGAGCCACGGCTACCGGCTGTATCCGCCCCGAGCGCATGCGCCTGGCCGAAGGCGCCTCCGCCGCCGGCAATGCGCTGGTGGGCCAGACGCGCGGCCTCGTCTACTTTGGCGACCACGTGCGCATGCGCTGCGCCCTGCCCGATCAGCCTGAATGTTTTGTGAAGGTGCCGCTGGGCACGCGCGCGCTCGAAGGCTTCGCGCCCGGCGCACCGATCCAGCTTGAGTTCGCACCCGAACATCTGCGCGTTTTTGCATGACGCACGCGGGCAGCCCTGCCCGCATGCCTCGACCACACGTTGTACCCACACGCCAATAAGAGGAGCCAGGAATGAAACACATCACAAAGACGCGTCTGTCCGTGCTTGCCGGCGCATTCGCCATCGCATTCGGCGCGCACGCTGCGGAAATCACCGTTGTGAACTTCGGCGGCGCCAATGGTGACGCACAGAAGGCCGCCTTCAACAAGCCGTTCGAGGCGCAGACCGGTAACAAGGTCACCGTGGTCGAGTACAACGGCGAGCAGGCCAAGATCAAGGCCATGGTGGAAGCCAAGCACGTCAACTGGGACGTCGTGGAAGTGGAATCGGGCGACATCGGCCGCGGTTGTGACGAAGGCCTGTTCGAGAAGCTGGACTGGAGCAAGATCGCCAAGAAGACCGACCTGATTCCGGAAGCACCGCAGACCTGCGGCGTGGGCTTCTTCGTGTGGTCCACTGCACTGGCCTACAACGCCGACAAGCTCAAGACCGCCCCCAAGGGCTGGGCCGATTTCTGGGACGTGAAGACCTTCCCGGGCAAGCGCGGCATGCGCAAGGGCGCACGCTACAACCTGGAATTCGCGTTGATGGCCGACGGCGTGCCGGTCAAGGACGTCTACAAGGTGCTGGCCACCAAGGACGGCCAGAACCGCGCGTTCAAGAAGCTCGATCAGCTCAAGCCGAACATCCAGTGGTGGGAAGCCGGCGCACAGCCGCCGCAGTTCCTGGTGGCGGGTGACGTGGTGATGTCCACCGCGTTCAACGGCCGCATCGACGCCGCGCAGCGCGAAGGCAAGAACCTGAAGGTGGTCTGGAACGGCAGCATCTACGACCTGGACTACTGGGCCATCCCCAAGGGCTCGCCCAACAAGGCCCTGGCCGAGCAGTACATCGCGTACACGCTGTCGCAGAAACCGCAGCAGGAATACGCCAAGCACATCGCGTACGGCCCGGCCAACGTTGCGGCAATCAAAGCGCTCGACGCCAAGACGCAGGCCAACATGCCGAACTCGCCCGAGAACAGCAAGAACGCGGTGCTGCAGAACCTGCAGTTCTGGACTGACCACGGCGACGAGCTGGAACAGCGCTTCGCTTCGTGGGCGTCGAAGTAGGCGTATAGCGGTGTAACGCAGTGACCGCGCGGACGCCCTGCAGGTTTGGCAAGGCATCCGCCGGACGTATTCCCGTAGCAACGGCGAGGCAGCATTGAACACCATGACGATCGCGGCTGAATCGGTTCCGGAATCGACGGCCAAACTCAAACGCGAACTGAAGAGCGCTGAGGCGCGCAGGCGTGCCATGGCGCTGGCGCTGGTGGCGCCGCTCGCCATCTTCCTGCTGCTGATCTTTGTCGTGCCGATCGGCGCCCTGCTCACGCGCGCCGTGCAAAACCCCGAGGTGGCCGACGCGCTGCCCAAGACAGTCATCGCCCTGAAAGACTGGGACCGCAAGAGCCCGCCGGCCGACGCCGCCTACGCCGCGCTTGCCGCGGACCTCACCACGGTGAGCGAAGGCGAAGCAATGGGTGCGCTGGCCCGCCGCCTCAACACTGAAATCCCGGGCTTCCGCTCGCTGGTCGCCAAGACCGCGCGCGCCATGCCGCTGGCCGACGACCAGGGCAAGGCATTGACGCTGACGCCCGGCCAGGCGCGCGCCAAGCTCCTCGAAGTCGACGAGCGCTGGGGCGATGTCACCTACTGGCGGGCCATCGCCAAGAACAGCAGCCGCACGTCGCCGTTCTACCTGCTGGCCGCGCTGGACCACCGGCAGGATGCCTTCGGCCATATCGAAGCGACCGACCCCGACGAGCAGATCTACGTGACGGTGTTCCTGCGCACCTTCGTCATCAGCGCGATGGTGACGTTGTTCGCATTGCTGCTGGGCTATCCGCTGTCGTACTGGATTGCCTCGCTGCCAGAGCGCCGCGCCAACCTCGTCATGGTGATGGTGCTGATCCCGTTCTGGACGTCCATCCTCGTGCGCGTGGCGGCGTGGATCGTGCTGCTGCAGACCGAAGGCCTGATCAACCACGGGCTGATCGACCTCGGCATCATCAAGGAGCCGCTGGCGCTGCTGTTCAACCGCGTGGGCGTGTACATCTCGATGACGCACATCCTGCTGCCGTTCATGATCCTGCCGCTGTACAGCGTGATGAAGTCGATCCCGGCCACGTACCAGCGCGCGGCCGTGTCGCTGGGCAGCCATCCGTTTGCCGCGTTCTGGCGCGTGTATGTGCCGCAGACGTATCCGGGCATCGGCGCCGGCGCGCTGCTGGTGTTCATTCTCGCGCTGGGCTACTACATCACCCCCGCGCTGCTGGGCGGGCCGAACGACCAGATGGTCAGCTACTACGTGGCCTACTTCACCAACGTCACGATCAACTGGGGCATGGCGTGCGCGCTGGGTGCGCTGCTGTTGCTGGCGACGCTGGTGCTGTATGCCGTGTATGGACGCTTCACGCGGCCCAAGGTCCGCGTTGGTTGAACGGAGCCCATCGACCATGAAACTCACCAAACCGATGTTTGCCCCGCACACCTCGCTCATTGAACGCATCTGGTACTTCGCGCTGCGCGGCCTGGCCGTGCTGACGCTGCTGTACCTCGTGCTGCCGGTGCTGGTGATCGTGCCGCTGTCGTTCTCATCGAGCACGTTCCTCTCGTACCCGATTCCGAGCTATTCGCTGCGCTGGTATCAGAACCTCGTCACGTCGGACGAATGGCGCATGGCCGCTAAGAACAGCTTCATCGTCGCGCCTGCCGCCACGATCGTGGCAACGGTACTGGGCACGCTGGCCGCCATCGGGCTGAACAAGGCCGACTTCCGCGGCAAGGGCCTGCTGATGGCGGTGCTGGTGTCGCCGATGATCGTGCCGGTGGTGGTTGTGGGCGTCGGCATGTACCTGTTCTTTGCGCCGCTGGGGCTGGCGAACACGTATATCGGGCTGATCCTCGCGCATGCGGCGCTGGGCGTGCCGTTTGTGGTGACGACCGTGCTGGCGACGCTGCAGGGCTTCAATCACAACCTCGTGCGGGCCAGCCTTTCGCTGGGTGCCAACCCGGTCGTGACGTTCTTCCGCATCACCCTGCCCGTCATCGCACCGGGCGTGATTTCGGGTGCGCTGTTTGCGTTTGCCACGTCGTTTGATGAGGTGGTGGTGACGCTCTTCCTGGCGGGTGCCGATCAGGTGACGCTGCCACGCCAGATGTTCACAGGCATTCGCGAGAACATCTCGCCGACGATTGCGGCGCTGGCGACGATCTTGATTGTGTTTTCGACGTGCCTGCTGCTGACGTTTGAGTGGCTGCGGGGGCGGGCTGCGGCTAAGGCGGTGGCGTAAGGGTTGTTGGGTTTGGGTTGTTTCTTGTGGTGCATCTCTTGTTTCATCCCGTGCCGGGGCTGACTCACTTTCTTTGTCTTGCCAAAGAAAGTAAGCAAAGAAAGGCGCGCCCGATGCGGCGACCCCCTCCTTGAATTTCTGTCGCAAGGAGGGAGGGGAGGCAAACTCGCTGCGCTCAGACAGGCCTCCCCTCTTTTTCCTCCTTGCAACAGAAATTCAAGGCGCCGCATAGGGCAGAAAAGTCAAAGGCCACACCGTCGGTGTGCTGGCCTGGGTGGCAGTTATTTTTGCCGTTGTTGCTCGCTTTGCTTCGCGTGGTCTTGGTGGTTCCTGCTGCGCTGGTGATCGACGGTTTGGCCTTTGACTTTCCTGCCCTTGATGGCGCCTTGGATTTTTGTTGCGGGGAGGAAAAAGGAAGGAGCCTTGTCTGAGCGCAGCGAGTTTGGCTCCTTCCCCTCCCCGCGACACAAATCCAAGGGGAAGTCGCCATCTCGGGCGCGCCTTTCTTTGCTTACTTTCTTTGGCAAGACAAAGAAAGTGAGTCGCCCCCGGCAGGGGGTGAAACAGGCGATGAACCGCCGCGTCAAGCATCCAGCCCCCAAGCTCCCAATTCCGAACTCAACACGCGGAGCATTTTGCGCGGCGCGCCGAGCTCAGAACTCGACGCATGGAGATCGGGACTCGGCGAATGGAGCTCAGAGCTCGACGAATGGAGTTCAGAACTCCACAGTTGGCGTTCAGAACCCCATGCGCGGGCAGGCGCGCCGCTTACAGGAACATCCCGCCCGACGCCTCAATACGCTGCGCATTAATCCACCGGTTATCCGGCGACAGCAATGAGGCTACCACGCCGCCAATATCGTCCGGCAGCCCAGCGCGCCCCAGCGCCGTATTGGACGCGACCATCGCGTTGAGGCTCGCGTTGTCGCGCACGGCACCACCGCCAAAGTCAGTCTCGATGGCGCCCGGCGCCACCACATTCACGGCAATGCCGCGCGGCCCCAGCTCCTTCGCCAGATAGCGCGTCAGCACCTCCACCGCGCCCTTCATTGCCGCATACGCGCCATAGCCCGGCAGCGCAAAGCGCGCCAGCCCCGACGAGATATTGACGATGCGCCCGCCGTCAGCCATGAGCGGCAGCAGGATCTGCGTGAGGAAGAACACGCCTTTGAAATGCACATTCATCAGTTCGTCGAACTGGGCTTCAGTGGTTTCGGCCACCGTGGCGTGCACGCCCACGCCGGCGTTGTTGACGAGGTAATCGAAGCGCTCGGCCTTCCACCGAGTCAGCACGCCGCGCACGGCCTCGGCAAAGGCGGGGAACGTGGCGATCTTGCCGGTGTCGAGCTGCAAGGCTGCGGCACGGCGGCCCTGGGCAGTCAGTTCGGCGACGAGGGCATCGGCTTCAGCGCGGTTGGAGCGGTAGGTGAAGATCACGTCGGTGCCGCGCTGGGCCAGCTTCTGCACCATGTTCTTGCCAAGGCCGCGGCTGCCGCCGGTGATGATCGCGATGGGGGTGCGGGTCTGCGTCATGTTTGCTCTCCGGTTGGATCTGAGATGGGTGTCGAACACCGTGAGAGCATGGTATTGGGCGACAATCAAAGAATAAATCTCGCCTATCCTATCGCTGTGTTTGCTCACAGATAACAATCAACCCACCCCGCCATGTCTACCAATCGACTCGAAACCATGCAGATTTTTGTGCGCGTGGCCGAACTTGCCAGCTTCACGCGTGCGGCAGAAGCGCTGAGCATTCCCAAGCCGGCTGCCTCGGTGGCGGTGCAGCAGTTGGAGACGATGCTCGGCACGCGGCTGCTCCACCGGACCACCCGCAAGGTGCAGCTCACGCAGGACGGCCAGGCCTTTTATGAGCGCTGCCAGGACCTGCTGGCCGACATGGACGAACTACAGACGATGTTCCGCCAGAGCCCGCAGGCGCTGCGTGGCCGGTTGCGCGTTGACATGCCCGTCGGAGTCGCACGCCGCATCGTCATCCCCGCCCTGCCCGCGCTGCTCGATGCGCATCCCGAGCTGGAAATCGAACTCTCCAGCACCGACCGCCGCGTGGACCCGGTGCGCGAGGGCTTCGACTGCGTACTGCGCATCGGCACGCTCACCGACAGCAGCCTCATCGCCCGCCCGCTCGGCCAGTTGCATCAGGTCAACTGCGCCAGCCCGGCCTACATCGCGCGCTATGGCATGCCGAAAACGCTCGACGACCTCGACCACCATCGCATCGTCCATTACGTGCAGACGTTGGGCACGAAGTCGCCGGGGTGGGAATACACGGTGGACGGCCGCTCCGCGTTCCGGCCGATGAAAGGCGCGGTGACCGTCAGCTCGGCCGAGAGCTACGACGCAGCGTGCCGCGCGGGGCTGGGAATGATCCAGGCACCGGTGTACGCGGGGCTGTCGTCGGCGATTGCGGACGGTACGCTCGTCGACGTCATGCCCGACTTCCGGCCGCCGCCGATGCCGGTTTCGCTGGTCTATCCGAACCGGCGAAACCTGCCGGTTCGGGTGCAGGTCTTCATGAACTGGATGAGCGAGTTGCTGGAGCCGTATCTGGAACCGCTGGGCACGAATGCGTAGGCGCTCCGCCATGCGGCCGGTGTAGTCTCACGGCTTGCCCCTGCCACCAACCTCGCCGCCGACCCAGCCTATGAACGCTCTCCAACACTGCGCGATGTGCGCGCTGCTCGCTTGCAGCGTCGCCATCGCCTCTCCCGATGAAGATCGACTCGGCAAGGCGCAAGGCTATCCGCTTGCGCCAAGCGCGGCCCGCATCCACGAGGCGCCGTACATCGTGGGGGCCTTCAGCGGCATGGACCGCATCTCGCCGTCTTGCGAACTGGCGCCGGCCGACCAACCGGTGCAGCTCAAGATTGCAGAAAAAGAGGCGGATGTCCGGTATCGCTTCCGCAACCATGACTACACGCTGGCCGACTACATGGAGCATCAGCGCGCGACCGCTGTGCTGATTGTTCAGGACGGCGTCATCCTGGCGGAGCATTACGGCTACGACCGCACGCGAGACATGCGGATGCTCTCCAACTCGATGGCCAAGACGCTCGTTGCACTGGCGATCGGCAAGGCGCTGGAGGATGGAAGCCTGCGCTCGCTGGAGGACCGTGTGGACCAATACGTGCCCGAGCTTGCAGGCACGCTTTACGGTGGAACGCGCATCGTCGATCTGCTGCGCATGGCCTCCGGTGCCAAGTATGTCGAGGACTACACCCCGACCGACGACCGGGCACGCTTCCTCAAGACGGCAGCGGAGCAAGGCGTGCTCGCGGCAGCGGCCCAGGTCAACGAGCGCGCCGACGCGCCGGGCACGCGTTTCAACTACGCGGGCGCGCAAACCGAAGTGTTTGGCGCTCGTGCTGCAAGCGGCGACGCACCGCAGCCTGTGCGACTTCGTTGACAACAAGCTATGGAAGCCGATGGGGGCCGAAGCCAAGGCGACCTACCTCGTGCGTCAATCCGACGGATCGGCGTTTGCACAAGGCGGTTTCAATGCGACGGCGCGGGACTACGCGCGCCTCGGGTCCATGCTGGCCAACGATGGCGTGGTGCAAGGCCGGCAAGTCGTGCCGCGAGACTTCCTGCTCGACATGACTGACGCATCGCGCCAGCCCGACGCGTTTCGCCCGGGGCAGATGACGTATCACGGCAGCCGCTACTACGGTTACGGCTTCCAGGTGTGGCTTTTGCCGGGACAAGCGCGGCGGTTCGTGCTGCTCGGCATCCATGGACAGGCGATCTACGTGGACCCGCAATCCAGGCTCACCATGGTCCATCTTGCGGTGGGCCAGGACGCGTCGGGCGATGCAAGCGGCGCGCACCTGGGCGCTGAGCGTGATGCGTTGTGGCGCGGCGTTGTGGAGAAGTTTGGCCGCTAGACGCTCCGCAGGTGCCGGTGAAAAAAAAACGCGCCGAGATCACGTCGGCGCGCCTTCGTTTTGCTGCTGAGCGGACTGCTTACGCCATCCACTTCCGCGCGTTGCGGAACATCCGCATCCACGGGCTGCTGCCGTCGCCGGCGGCTTCCCATTCCTTCGGATGCCAGCTCATCTGCACGGCGCGGAACACGCGTTCCGGGTGCGGCATCAGCGCAGTGAAGCGGCCGTCGTGCGTCGTCACCGAGGCAATGCCCTGCGGCGAGCCGTTCGGGTTCAGCGGATACGTCTGCGTGACTTCGCCGCGGTTGTCGACGTAGCGCAGGCCAACGGCCACCTTGTCGATGTCGCCTTGCTGCGAGAAGTCGGCATAGCCTTCGCCGTGCGCAACGACGATGGGAATGCGGCTGCCTTCCATGCCCGCGTAGAAGATCGACGGCGATGCTTCGACCTGCACGGTCACCAGACGCCCTTCGTACTGCTCCGACTGGTTGCGCGTGAACTTCGGCCATGCACCGGCGCCCGGGATGATCGGGGCGAGGTTCGCCATCATCTGGCAGCCGTTGCACACGCCCAGCGCGATCGAATCGGTGCGGTTGAAGAAAGCCGCGAACTGCTCGGCGAGCATGCTGTTGAAGAGGATCGTCTTCGCCCAGCCTTCGCCCGCGCCCAGCACGTCGCCGTAGCTGAAACCGCCGCAGGCGACGAAGCCCTTGAAGCTGGCGAGGTTCGTGCGGCCCGCCAGCAGGTCGCTCATGTGCACGTCGTAGGTATCGAAGCCGGCCTTGTCCATCGCGTAAGCCATTTCGATCTGCGAGTTCACGCCCTGCTCGCGCAGGATCGCCATGCGCGGGCGGGCGCCCGTGGCAATGAACGGCGCGGCCACGTCTTCCGCAATGTCGAACGTGAGCTTGGGTGAGATGCCCGGGTCTTCAGCGTCGAGGATGCGGTCGTATTCGCTCTGCGTGCACTCGGGGTTGTCGCGCAGGCTGGCGATGCGCCAGGAGACATCCGTCCAGGTGCGTTGCAGTTCGATACGCGACGCGCTGAACACCTTCTTGGCGTCGCGCCAGACTTCAATGTGGTCGTTGGCGTTGGGCGCGCCGATCACGTGGCTGCAACCGGCCAGGCCGTGCTCGCGCAGCACCGCAAAGACGGCGTCGCGCTGGGCCAGCGGCACCTGGATGACGGCGCCGAGTTCTTCGGCAAACAGCGCGCGCAGCGTCAGGTCGGCGCGGCGACCGGAGACTTGCTGCGCCCAGTTCTTGGCGTCGCCGTAGTCGGATTCGTGCGCACCGTCGAGCGTGAGCATGTCGACGTTGATCGACACGCCGCAGTGTCCGGCGAAAGCCATTTCGCAGACGGTCGCCCACAGGCCGCCGTCGGAGCGGTCGTGATACGCCAGCAGCGAACCGCTGGCATTCAGTTGCTGGATGGCTGCGAAGAAGCGTTTGAGGTCTTCGGCGTCGTCCACGTCCGGCACGCTGTTGCCGATCTGCTCTGTGACCTGCGCCAGGATGCTGCCGCCCATACGGTTCTTGCCGCGGCCCAGGTCAATCAGGATCAGCGTGCTGTCTGCCGGCGCGTTCGCCGATTCGACCTGCTTGAGCTGCGGCGTGAGCGTCTTGCGCACATCCGTCACGGGCGCAAACGCCGAGACGATCAGCGAGACCGGCGCGACGACTTCCTTCGCTGCGCCTTCGTCTTCCCACTTGGTGCGCATCGACAGCGAATCCTTGCCCACCGGAATGCTGATACCCAGTGCCGGGCACAGCTCCATGCCGACCGCCTTGACGGTGTCGTACAGCCGGGCGTCTTCACCGTTTACGCCGCACGCGGCCATCCAGTTGGCCGACAGCTTCAGTTGCGTGAGGGAGTCGATCGGGGCGGCGGCGATGTTGGTGATGGACTCGCCGATAGCCATGCGGCCCGAAGCCGGTGCGTTGATGACGGCCAGCGGCGTGCGCTCGCCCATCGTCATCGCTTCACCGGCGTAGCCCTTGTAGTCCAGCGTGGTGACGGCCACGTCGGCCACCGGCACCTGCCAAGGGCCGACCATCTGGTCGCGCGTGTTCAAGCCGCCAACGGTGCGGTCCCCAATGGTGATGAGGAACGACTTGCTGGCCACCGTCGGATGACGCAGCACGTCGCGTGCGACGACTTCCAGGTCCAGACCGGTGACATCGACTTCCGGCAGTTCCTGCGCGACGCGGCGCACGTCACGGTGCATGCGCGGCGGCTTGCCGAGCAGCACGTCCATCGGCATGTTGACCGGGAAATGCTCTGCAACGTCGGCTGCGGTGTCGCTGTCGACCACTTGCAGTTGCTGTTCATCCGTGGCAAAGCCGACCACCGAGAACGGGGCGCGCTCGCGCTCGCACATGGCCTGGAAGCGCGGGAAATCGCCGGGGGCAATCGCGAGCGTGTAACGCTCTTGCGATTCGTTGCACCAGATTTCTGCAGGGCTCAAGCCCGACTCTTCCAGATGCACCTGACGCAGATCGAACCGCGCGCCCTTTCCTGCACCATCGACGAGTTCGGGGAAGGCGTTGGAGATGCCGCCGGCGCCGACGTCGTGGATCGACAGGATCGGGTTGTCTTCGCCCAACGCCCAGCACGCGTTGATGACTTCCTGCGCGCGGCGCTGCATTTCGGGGTTACCGCGCTGGACAGAATCGAAATCCAGGTCCGCAGTGTTGGTGCCGGTCGCCATCGAGCTGGCTGCGCCGCCGCCCATGCCGATGCGCATGCCGGGTCCGCCCAGCTGGATCAGCAGCGTACCGGCCGGCAGGCCGTGCTTGTGCGTATGACCGGCGTCGATATTGCCGATACCGCCCGCGATCATGATCGGTTTGTGATACCCGCGCACGGTCCCGCCCACGTTCTGCTCGTAGACGCGGAAGTAGCCGCCGAGGTTGGGCCGGCCGAATTCGTTGTTGAACGCAGCGCCGCCGATCGGGCCTTCGATCATGATCTGCAGCGGCGAGGCGATGCGGTCCGGCTTGCCGACCGGGCCCGGCGCAGCTTCATTCGGATTGCGGTGCGCGACGGGCTGAGCGGTATCGCGCGCGTTTTCCCACGATTGCAGGGCTTCGGGCAGCAGCAGGTTCGACACGGTAAAGCCCGTCAGGCCCGCCTTGGGCTTGGCGCCGCGGCCGGTTGCGCCTTCGTCTCGGATTTCACCGCCGGCGCCGGTCGACGCACCCGGGAACGGCGAAATGGCCGTGGGGTGGTTGTGCGTCTCCACCTTCATCAGCGTGTGCGTGAGGGCTTCGCGGCGGCCATATTGCGGCACGCCCGTCTCGCCTTCCGTGCCCGCGTGCGGGAACCAGCGCTCGGCCATGCCGCCTTCCATCACGGCGGCGTTGTCCGAATACGCGACGATCGTGCCCTGCGGGGCCAACTGATGCGTGTTGCGGATCATCGCGAAGAGCGACTTGTCCTGCGTCTCGCCGTCGATGGTCCAGTCTGCGTTGAAGATCTTGTGCCGGCAGTGCTCGCTGTTGGCCTGCGCGAACATCATCAGCTCGACGTCGGTCGGGTTGCGTTCGAGCTTGCGGTAGGCGTCGACCAGGTAGTCGATTTCATCGTCGGACAGGGCGAGGCCCATTTCGACGTTGGCGGCTTCCAAAGCACGACGACCAGCCTCCTGGCCACCGGCGATATCGACAAAGCGCAAAGCCTTGGCGGGCAACACGTCGAACAGGCCGTAGCCGGCTTCGCGCGTGTCGATGACCGTTTCTGTCATGCGGTCGTGCAGGTGCTCGGCCACGGCGGCGCGGGTGGCGTCGTCCAGATGCTTTGCAGCACCGGTCAGGCTGCGAATGAGGCCCTTCTTGCACGTGATGGTGAATTCCACGCCGCGCTCGATGCGGTGGATTTGCGGCAGTGCGCAGTGGCGCGCGATTTCCGTCGCTTTGCTGGCCCACGGCGAGATCGTGCCAAAGCGCGGGATGACCACAAAGCGGTCGCCCTCGACATCGGCCGGAGCGGGCGAACCGTACGTCAGCAGCGCTTGCACACGGGCGGATTCATCGGCCGACAGCGGCGTGTCGGCGGCCACGAAATGCAGGTATTGGGCACTGACGCCATCGATGTCCGGATCGATGCGCTTGAGGGTGGAAAGCAGGCGTTGCTGGCGGAAGGCGGACAGCGCGAGAGCGCCGGGAAAGCACGAGAAATGCGCCATGGTGGGCAAGGCAGGCAGTAGCTGGAAGGAGGGACTTCCCGGCGTGCGCGGGAAAACCGCTATTGTACCTTGCCCGGCCCTTGTTACCGGCCCTCAAATCGGCCTGAAATGCGCCTGCCTCGGCCGGAAATCGTCGAAAACGCCCGTTTTACAGCGACGTGGCGGACCGCGCAGCCTGCTCGTAGAGGCCCGTCAGCACGCGCAGCAGGCGCGCCAGCTCGCCAATCTCGGCATTTTCCTCGCCGCTGGGCGAAATATTGCTGGTCAGGCACTGCTCGCGGATCTCGCGGTAGCGAGCGCAGGCCTTTTCGCCAGCTTCGGTGGTGGTGTAGGTGACTTCCTTGCCGTTGCGCGTGCCTTCCACCAGCTCCATCCCCTGCAGTTTCTTGAGGGAATACGTCACGAGATGGGTGTCTTCCACGTTGAGTACGAAGCAGATGTCGGCCAGGCGCTTGGCCCGCCCGCGATGGTTGACGTGGTGCACCACCAGCACATCGAGGAAGGTCAGGTCGCGCACGCCGGCGGCGGCCATGCAGCGCACGCACCAGCGGTTGTAGGCGTTGTAGGCCGTGTTGAGCGCAAACTCGAACTCCGACAGCTCGGGGCTGCGCGCCGACACCAGGTGCGACGAAGATACGATCGGCCCGCCCTTGCCTGCGTCCTCATTGGCTGCGGATTGCGGCAGATCAGCTTTCGGGGTGGTCGGCGATTTGGACATTGCAACAGGCTGGGAAAGGACCGTAAACGCGGGCTATTGTAAGAGAATAGATCGTCATGTCTGCACTGTTGAAAGCGTAGTTGCCATGTCCTCACACCCTAGCTGGCGCGAAATCCTGATCGACGGCGCACTGGCCGCACACCACGGCGCCGACCTGCTCTTCGGCACAGCGGGCATCCGCGCGCTGGAAGCAGCTGCGTACCGAACCCTCGAACCCTTCACCTTGATGGCCAGGGCGGGCGAAGCCGCCGCCGACTGGCTGCGGACGCGCGCGCCACACGGGCATGTCCTGCTCGTTGCCGGCCCAGGCAACAACGGTGGCGATGCGCTCGTTGCGGCGACGGTGCTGCATCTATCCGGGCGCGCCGTCACGGTATGGCTTGCCGCAGACCCAGCCAAGCTGCCTGATGACGCCCGCCGCGCCTGGACGGAGGCTTGTGCCGCGAATGTTCCCATTGAACCTCTGCACACGGCAGCTTCGGTGCCGGCGGCTGCCTCCGTCATCGTCGACGGCCTCTTTGGTATCGGACTCGCCCGGCCGCTGACGGGGTTGCATGCCGCACTGGTCGACACCATCAATGCCAGCGGCTTGCCGGTGTACGCTCTGGACATTCCCTCCGGGCTGAACGGCGATACGGGTCAGCCGCCTGCCGCTGAGTCCCCCGTTATCCAGGCGCGCGCCACCATCACCTTTCTGGCGGTCAAGCCGGGCTTGCTGACGGGGGATGGCCGCGATGCCTCCGGCGACATTGCGCTGGCCGATCTCCAAGCCGCGCAACCGGCTTATGACGGCGTGATTGAAGCGGACGCCTTCGTCAACACGCCGTCACGCTGGCTCCCGCACGTGCCGCGCCGGCGGCATAACGGGCACAAAGGCACCTACGGCAGTGCGGCAATCGTGGGCGGTGCGGCCGGTATGGTCGGAGCGCCGCTGCTGTCGGCGCGCGGCGCGCTCCATCTGGGCGCGGGCAAGGTGCACGTCGTCTCGCTTGCGTCCGATGCTCCGCGTGTCGACCCCGCGCAACCTGAATTGATGCTGCACAGTTGGGGCACCCTTGATCTGGGTGGCATGCAGGCGCTGGCCGTGGGCCCCGGCATGGGCACCGGCAAAGAATCGGAAGCCGCGCTCGAGCATCTGCTGGACCGCATGCTGGCAGCGCACACGCCCGCCGTGTTCGACGCCGATGCACTGAACCTCTTTGCGAAAACGCCGGCGCTGCTCGCACGGCTCACACAGTCGGCCGGAAGCGGTGTGCCGTTGGTGCTGACGCCGCATCCGCTGGAAGCCGCGCGACTGCTGCACACCGATGCGCGCGCCGTCCAGCAGGACCGGCTTGCCGCCGCTCAGGCGCTTGTCAATCGGACGGGCGCGGTGGTCGTTCTCAAAGGCTCGGGCACCATCATCGCGGCGCCGGGCACCACGCCGGCTGTCAATCCAACCGGCAACGGCGGGCTCGCAACCGGGGGGACCGGCGATGTGCTGACCGGCATGATCGGCGCACTGCTTGCGCAAGGCATGGGCGCGCGCGAAGCCGCACTGGCGGCTGTATGGCTGCACGGGCGAGCCGCCGATGACCTCGTCCACGCGGGCGTCGGCCCCATCGGCCTGCACGCAAGCGAGCTATGCGCGCCGGCGCGAGGCGCTCTCAACGCCTTGCTGGCGTCGGACGTTCGCCGATAGAAAGCCGTCATACAGCGCCGTTATACTGCCCACTCGTTTTCCCGCACCAACCTCACGTCACCTCACGCCGTATGCCCACAGCCCTACCCGCCTGGCAGTCCCTGACGCAACACGCAGAATCGATCCGCGCAGCACATATGCGCGACTGGTTTGCCGCGCCCGATGCCGAAGAACGGGTACGCGTGTTCACGCTGGATGCGGCTGGCCTGACGGTCGATTACTCAAAAAACCGCCTCACGCCCGAGACCCTGGCGCTGCTACTGCAACTTGCTGACGAGGCCGGCGTGCTTGCGCTGCGCGATGCCATGCTGCGTGGCGACCGCATCAACAACACCGAGCACCGCTCCGTCTTGCACGTGGCCCTGCGTGGCCGCGCTGAAGACGACTATCGCGCCGATGGCGAGCCCGTCATGCCCGAAGTGCTGGGCGTGCGGGCCCAGATGCACGACTTCGCCAACCGCGTGCATAGCGGCGCGTGGACGGGCCATTCCGGGAAGCGCATCACCGACGTGGTGAACATTGGCATCGGCGGTTCGGACCTCGGCCCGCGCATGGTGTGCCGCGCGCTGGACCACCTTGCCGTGCCACAGGTGCGCGTGCATTTCGTCTCCAACGTCGATGGTACGGACTTGGCCGAAACGCTCGACCATCTCGACCCGGATACCACGCTCGCGATTGTCTGTTCGAAGACGTTCACCACGCTCGAAACCATGGCGAACGCGCACAGCATGCGCCGTTGGTTTGTCGAGCATGGCGTAGCTGAAGCCCAGCTCAGGCACCACTTCGTCGCTGTCTCCACCAACCACGAGGCCGTCGTCCAGTTCGGCATCGACCCGGACAACATGTTCACGTTCTGGGATTGGGTTGGCGGGCGGTTCTCGCTGTGGTCGGCGGTGGGCCTGTCGATCGTGCTGGCAATCGGGCCGCAGCAATTCGAAGCGATGCTCGATGGCGCGCGCGCCATGGATCGCCACTTCGCCACGGCCGCGCCGCGTGAAAACTTGCCGCTCATTCTCGGGATGCTGTCGGTCTGGTATCGCGGCTTCTTCGACGCGGCGAGTGCCTGTACCGTGCCCTACTGCGCGCCGCTGGAGTTGCTAACCGACTTCATGCAACAGTTGGAGATGGAGAGCAACGGCAAATCCGTCCAACGCAACGGCGCGGCCATCGATACCGACACCGGCCCCATCGTCTGGGGCACGGCCGGCACCAACGGGCAGCATGCGTATTTCCAGTTGATCCACCAGGGCTCGCAGATCGTGCCCGTGGATTTCATCACCACACTCGAGCCGGTGCGCACCCTGCCCGGCCACCACGCCAAACTGCTCGCGAACTGCTTTGCGCAGGGCGAGGCGCTGCTGCTGGGGCGCACCGCCGAGGAGGTCCGCGCGGGCGGCGTCACCGACGAAGCGCTGGTGCCGCACATGGTGTTCGAAGGCAATCGCCCGAGCACGACCATCCTGATGGAAAGGCTGGACGCTGCGTCACTGGGCGCACTCATCGCCTGCGCCGAGCACCGCACCTTCGTGCAGGGTGCGGTGTGGAACATCAACTCGTTCGATCAGTGGGGCGTGGAGCTTGGCAAGAAACTCGCCAAGCCGATCCAGGCGGAACTGGAAGGGGCTCCGGCCTCCGTGGCGCATGATGCGTCGACGGCGGCGTTGATTCGCCGCGCCAAGGCCGCCCTCTGACGCAAACGTTCAGAGTTCGGTGACGATCTCGTCGCCGACGAGATGCCCAGCTTCAATGGTGAGAATACGGCTGCATCGCGCAGCCACGGAGCGGTCGTGCGTCACCAGCACCAGCGTGGAGCCGGCACTGCGGTTGAGTTCAAACATCAGCGCGATCACGGCTTCGCCCGTGGCGGTGTCGAGACTGCCGGTCGGCTCGTCGGCAAAGAGAATGTCGGGCTCGGTCACGAACGCGCGCGCCAGGGCCACGCGCTGCTGCTCGCCGCCGGACAGCGTCTTCGGGTAGTGCGACAGCCGTGCTCCAAGGCCGACACGCTCCAGCAGGACCGTGGCGCGCCGGCGCATATCGGCGGTGCTCACGTCGCCCTGCAACTCCAATGGCAGCATCACGTTCTCAAGGGCCGTCAGATGAGGCAGCAACTGGAACGATTGAAAGACAAAGCCGACGTGGCTGCCACGCACGGCTGCGCGGCCATCCTCGTCCAGCTTGAACAGGTCGTTGCCCAGCAGCTTGACGGAGCCCGATGTCGGCAGGTCCAGGCCCGCAAGCAACCCAAGCAGCGTCGATTTTCCCGAGCCCGACGCGCCGACAATCGCCAATGTCTCGCCCCTTTCCACACGGAAGGCAACATCGCTCAGAATAGGCAACTCACCGGTGGCATCGCGCACGGTCTTGTGCAGCAAATCGACTTCAATCACCCAGGTAGCGGAAGACGACATGATTGGACTGGTAGGTAGTAGAAGGCGCAGTGTGAAGTTACTCGCCGCGGCGCTTGGCTGCGCAGTGTTCGGCATGCTGCCACTCGCACAGACGGCTGCAGCACAAGGCGCGCCTGCATCGCATCGCGTGGTGGTGCTCGGTGACAGCCTGTCGGCGGGATACGGCCTGGCGCAAGGCACAGGCTGGGTCGCGTTACTCGACAGGCGACTCAAAGAACGGAAGCCCGATTATAGCGTCGCCAATGCAAGCATCAGCGGCGACACCACGGCCGGCGGCCGCTCGCGCTTGCCCGCCGTGCTGGCCCGCGAAAAGCCCTCTGTCGTGATTCTCGAACTGGGCGGTAACGACGCGCTGCGCGGCCTGTCGCTCGCCTCCAGCGAGGGCAACATGAAGGCGATGATCGAAGCATCGCAAGCGGCTGGCGCGAAGGTGCTGCTGGTGGGCATGCGCATCCCGCCCAACTACGGCCCGGATTACAGCGAGCGCTTCTTCGCCATGTTCGGCAAGCTGGCGCAGCAGTACAAGCTGCCACTGGTGCCATTCCTGCTCGAAGGGGTTGCGCAGCGGCCCGACTGGTTCCAGGAAGATCGCATCCACCCCATTGCCGCAGCGCAGCCGACGATGCTCGATAACGTGTGGCCCAAACTGGAACCTCTCCTTAAAGCCCGGGTCGGAAGATAACCCTTCTGCCGCACCGATGGCGTCATCCGGCGCATCGGATTTCCGGCTCCGGCACGGCGGCCACCTCTCACTCGGGCGAACACCATGAAGCTTCTGGCAAGCGGGCTGCGCGCAGCGCGTGACAACAAGCGGTTCCTGGTCGGCATGTCGCTGCTTTTTGCCTTCCGCGCCTGCATTGCGGACTGGGCAGTCGTGCCGAGCGGCTCAATGAATCCCACGCTCATCGAAGGCGACTACATCTTGATGAACCGGTTGGCTTACGGGGTGCGCGTACCGGCCACCACCGTCTGGCTCAAGCGCGGCAGCGACCCGCGACGTGGTGATGTCGTCGTCTTCTCCTCCCCCGAAGACGGCACGAAGCTGGTCAAGCGACTCATCGGGCTGCCCGGCGACGTGGTTGAAATGCGTGACGAAGCGCTCTACATCAATCACCAGCGCTTGGCCTATGCGCCGCTGCCAGACGTCGCACCCGGCGCGCTGCCGCAAGCAACGGCGATGCTGCCGCACGAACTCTGGTCGGAAGCGCTACCGGGCCGGCAGCACACCGTGATGGTCTTGCCGGAGGTGCGTGCCCTGCGCAGTTTCGGTCCCATCATCGTCCCGCAAGACCACTACCTCATGCTGGGTGACAACCGCGACAACAGCCGCGACTCCCGCTACTTCGGTCTCGTACCGCGCAAGAATCTGATCGCTCGCGCTTCCCACCTGGCCCTATCGTTCGATCCAGACCACTTGTACATGCCGCGCCTCGCACGCATGGGCAAGCCGCTGGACTAGCGCAACGCCAAAAGTACGCAAAGAAAAAGCCCCCTCGTTATTGAGGGGGCTTTTTCGTCAGGCTACGTACTCTGCACGCCGTATTAGTCCTCTGCAGTATTGGCTGGCTTGCTGCTGTCGACCGCGCTGCTGTTGATCTTCACCTTCGAGCGCGCCTTCAGTGCTTCATAGTAGGCATTGAACTCGGTCTGACCCGCGGCCTGAGCCAGTTGCTGTGCATCGGCAGCGCGGCGCGTCTCGTCCACATTGGCCGGCGGCAGCACCTTGTTGATGCGATACAGCGCGTAGCCCTGGGCACCCAGGTCGACGCCAATGGTGGTCGGCAGCTTGGTCGCATCCGCGCGCAGGATGGCTGTCAGTGCAGCCGGCGGCGTGCCCTGCGCCTGCTGGCGCGAGACCGTCTGTACAGCACCGAAACCATCGGCGCTGTTACTCTGCTTCACGGCAGCCAGCTTCTCTTCGCCGGCCTTCTTGGCCAGCGCAGCGGCTTGCTCGGCGATCACCTTAGCCTTGACCTGTTCACGCACGTCGGCCAGCTTCTTCACCGTTGCCGGACGATACTCCGCCGCACGCGCTGCAACCAGCGTGGTCGGACCCACCTGGATGGCAGCTGTATTGCGGTGGTTCTTGATCACGTCGTCGGCAAACAGCGCCTTGAGCACCTTGTCATTGCCGATGGGGCTGCCGGACTGCGCCGGGCTCGGCGTGCGGGTCACGTTGTCGGCCGTCTGGATCTGCAGCTTGAGCTTGTCAGCCACCGGCTTCAGGCTGTCGGACTGATCTTCCACCGTGTTGGAGAACGCATCGGCCAGCTCCGAGTACTTCTTGTTCGCGAGTTGCGTACGCAGTTCGCGTTCAAGCTCCGGCTTGACGGCTTCCAACGGCTGCACACCGCCACCCTTCACTTCTTCCAGCTTGATGATGTGGAAACCAAAATCGCTTTGGACCACGTCACTGATGTCGCCCGGCTGCTTGAGCGCAAACAGCGCGTTCTCGAACGGCGGCACAGTCGCGCCCTTGCCGAGGAAGCCCAGCTCGCCACCCTGCGCGGCTGAACCCGGATCGCCAGAGTACTTCTTGGCGAGATCTGCGAAGCTCGCGGGGTTTTTACGCACCTCGGCCAGGACTTCTTCGGCCTTCTTCTTGGCGGCTTCCTTGTCGGCAGGCTTGGCGTTATCCGGCAGCTTGATCAGAATGTGAGCGGCGCGGCGTTCTTCCTGTGTCTTGAAGCGCGCAGCGTTCTGATCGTAGTACTCCTTGAGCTGCTCGGGCGTGACCGGAATCTGCTTCATCATCTCTTCGCCCGAGAACACGACATACTCGGCCTTGACTTGCTCCGGCACAGAGAATTCCTGCTGGTGCGCGTCGTAGTAAGCCTGGATGGCCTTGTCGTCCGCATTGACCTTTGCAGCGTAGTCCGCCGGCTTGAACAGCAGTGCCTGAACTTCACGTTGCTGATCGCGTACCTGGATGAGGCGATCCACCAGCGACTTCGGCACAAACGCCGACGACACGATCGATTGCGGAATCTGTTGCTGCGAGAGCTCGAAGCGCAGATTGCCTTCCAACTGCTCGGGCGTCATGTTCTGCGCAGACAGCAGCCTTACGTAGGCTTCCTGATCGAAGGAGCCATCCGGCTTGCGCAGCGCCGCCACGGCCGGAATTTGGAGGATGGTGTCGCGAATCTTCTCGTTCGAGATGGTCAGGTTTGCACGCGTGACCTCATTGGCCAGCACGCGTTGCTGGATGATGCCGTCGAGCACGTCGCGGCGCATCTGTGGACCTTCGAACTGGCGCGGATCATATTGCGCGCCAAGCATCTGGCGCAGGCGCTCGGTCTGCTCGCGCACGCGCGCGTCGACTTCGTTGGTCGAGATGACCTTGCCGTCGACCTTGGCAGCGTCATGCGAGCTGTCCATGAAGCTCGAATAGCTCTGCACGCCAAAGAACACGAACGACGGGAACACCAGAATCAGCAGCACCAGAAACATCAAGCGCCGATGCGTACGTACGAAATCAAGCATGCTGGACCGGAGGTGAATGGAAGATGGAAAATCCGGCGATTCTATCAGGTGCCGCCGACATTCCGGACAATCGCGGCATGGCGCACAGGCATGACCTGCAAGCATTCGCCGCTGAAAAGACAAAGGCCCGAACGAATCGGGCCTTTGTACAGGATTCTGGCGGAGCGGACGGGACTCGAACCCGCGACCCCCGGCGTGACAGGCCGGTATTCTAACCGACTGAACTACCGCTCCAGATTGGGTCGGACCTTCCGACGCTGGAGCGGCAATACGAACGATGGTGGGTGCTGAGAGGCTCGAACTCCCGACCCGCGCCTTGTAAGGGCGCTGCTCTACCAACTGAGCTAAGCACCCGTTCGTACCGCCGGCGTAAGCCGGACTGTCCGGCGCCCGTGTTGTCACCCACGAGCACCAAAGCCCGCTAGTTTAGCGCATCTTTCAGCGCTTTGCCAGGTTTGAATTTAGCAACTTTACCACCTTCGATCGTGATGGCCGCACCCGTGCGCGGATTGCGTCCATTACGCGAAGATCGCTTGCCGACCAGAAACGTGCCAAAGCCGACCAGCGTGACCGAGCCACCGTCGCACAATGCATCTTTGATACCGTCGATCAGCGCGTCGATGGCGCGCCCCGCTGCGGCTTTCGACATATCAGTTTGCGCTGCCACATGGTCGATGAGATCTGTTTTATTCATCGTGCCACCTCCCCGAACACCGCTAGTGTGGATTCATTAAAGTGGCCGTCAATCGACGTGTCAAGGCGAAGAACTGTGTGCCACGTGTCGCAGCCAGTGCAAAGAAAAAGGGCCCGAACATGTCGGGCCCTTCTTCAACCTCGGCAAGCCAAGATGTCAGTGATGCACCATTTCCTGCGACTTGCCGTCATCGCCCTGGGCGGGCGCCGGCTTGGCTTCTTCTTCCGGCAGCGGCTCCGGCTTACGCACCAGCGCGAGTTCCAGCACCTTGTCGATCCAGCGGACCGGCTGAATCTCGATGCTGTTCTTCACGTTGTCCGGAATGTCAGCCAAGTCCTTGACGTTCTCCTCCGGAATCAGCGCGAGCTTGATGCCACCGCGGTGAGCGGCCAGCAGCTTTTCCTTCAAGCCGCCGATCGGCAACACTTCGCCGCGCAGGGTGATTTCGCCGGTCATCGCCACGTCTGCGCGCACCGGAATCCCGGTCAGCACCGACACCAGCGCCGTCGTCATCGCAATACCTGCCGACGGACCATCCTTGGGCGTCGCCCCTTCGGGCACGTGAATGTGGATGTCACGCTTCTCGAACATCTCATCCTTGATACCCAGCCGAGCCGACCGCGAACGCACCACCGAGCGCGCAGCCTCGACGGACTCCTTCATCACGTCGCCCAGCGAACCCGTGCGGGTGATGTTGCCCTTGCCCGGCATCAGCGCGGCTTCAATGGTCAGCAGATCGCCGCCCACTTCGGTCCATGCCAAACCGGTCACCTGGCCGACCTGGTCTTCCTTGCCGGCCAGACCAAAGTCGAAACGACGCACGCCAAGGAATTTGTCCAGGTTGTCCGAATCCACCTTCACGGACGTATTGGCTTCTTTCTTCAGCAGCAGTTGCTTGACGACCTTGCGGCAGATCTTCGAGACCTCGCGTTCCAGCGAACGAACACCGGCTTCCCGCGTGTAGTAGCGGATGATGTCGCGCAGCGCGGCTTCGGTCACCTCGATCTCGCCCTCCTTCAGACCATTGTTCTTGATCTGCTTGGGCAGCAAGTAGCGACGGGCGATGTTGACCTTTTCGTCTTCTGTGTAACCCGACAGGCGAATCACTTCCATCCGGTCCAGCAGCGGCGCCGGAATGTTCAGCGAGTTCGACGTCGCCACGAACATCACATCCGACAGGTCGAAGTCCACTTCGATGTAGTGGTCCTGGAACGTGTGGTTCTGTTCCGGGTCCAGCACTTCGAGCAATGCAGACGACGGGTCGCCGCGGAAATCCGCACCCATCTTGTCGATCTCGTCGAGCAGGAACAGTGGGTTGCGCACGCCGACCTTCGTCAGGCTCTGCAGGATCTTGCCCGGCATCGAACCGATGTACGTACGGCGGTGACCGCGAATCTCGGCCTCGTCACGCACGCCACCCAGCGCCATGCGCACGAACTTGCGGTTCGTTGCACGCGCCACCGACTGCCCGAGCGAGGTCTTGCCAACACCCGGCGGCCCCACGAGGCACAGGATCGGCGCTTTGAGCTTGTCGACGCGCTGTTGCACGGCGAGATACTCAAGGATACGTTCCTTGACCTTTTCCAAACCGTAGTGGTCTTGATCCAGCACCTGCTCGGCGTTCGACAGGTCGTTGTTGACCTTGCTCTTCTTGCGCCACGGCAGACCCACCAACGTGTCGATATAGTTGCGCACGACCGTCGCCTCGGCCGACATCGGCGACATCAGCTTGAGCTTCTTGAACTCGGACTCGGCCTTCTTCTTGGCCTCCTTCGGCATGCGGGCGGCCTTGATCTTCTTGTCCAGCTCTTCGAGATCGGCGCCTTCCTCGCCTTCGCCCAGCTCCTTCTGGATGGCCTTGACCTGCTCGTTCAGGTAGTACTCGCGCTGGCTCTTCTCCATCTGGCGCTTGACGCGGCCACGGATGCGCTTTTCCACCTGCAGGATGTCGATCTCGCCTTCCAGCTGCGACAGCAGGCTCTCTAGACGTTCGGTCACGTTGAACATCTCGAGAATCTTCTGCTTCTGCTCGAGCTTGATCGGCAGATGTGCGGCAATGGTGTCAGCCAAGCGACCCGGTTCGTCGATACCCGACAGCGAAGTCAGAATCTCCGGCGGGATCTTTTTGTTCAGCTTCACGTACTGGTCGAACTGCGACACGATGGCGCGACGCAGCGCCTCGGTCTCAGCCGATTCAGTCGGTTCCGGGCCGACGGGTACCGCTTCGCAGAAGAAGTGAGATTCGTCGTCGGTGACGGACAGGATGTTGGCGCGCTGAGTGCCCTCGACCAGCACCTTCACGGTGCCGTCCGGTAGCTTCAGCATCTGCAGAATGTTCGCGATACAGCCGACCTCGTACAGATCCTTGTCGGTCGGCTCGTCCTTGGCGGCCGTCTTTTGCGCAACGAGCATGATGCTCTTGCCCGCTTCCATCGCAGCTTCCAGCGCCTTGATGGATTTGGGGCGCCCCACGAACAGCGGAATCACCATGTGCGGAAACACCACCACGTCACGCAGCGGCAACAGCGGCAGGCGAATCTGCTCAGCGGGTAAAAGTTGGGTTCCGGACATTATTTTCCCCAGAAAGTCATGTAAGGGCTAAATTGGGCACAGCGACGGTTTTACAAGACCGCTGCTGCAAGTCGCATGCCGACCCGGTTTCCCGAAGCAAAAAAGCCGCTCGCAAGCGAACGGCTTCCTGCATGGGACGCATACGGCGCATCCCGGCCGGGCATTCGCGTCAGTTGGAACCTGCAACCTTGGGTTGCTCTTCGTAAATCAGCAAGGGCTTGCCTTCGTCGGAGATCGTGCTTTCATCGATCACCACCTTTTGCACCCCCTTGTGGTTGGGGAGGTCATACATCACATCCATCAAAGCGTGCTCGACGATGGAACGCAGACCGCGCGCACCCGTCTTGCGCTTGATCGCCTTGCGGGCGATTGCCGTCAGCGCGCTCGGACGAATTTCCAGCTCCACCCCTTCCATTGCCAGCAGCTTCTGATACTGCTTGACGATTGCGTTCTTGGGCTCGACCAGGATTTCCATCAAGGCAGCCTCGTCGAGCTTGGCCAGCGTCGCCACCACGGGCAGACGGCCGATCAACTCGGGAATCAGGCCGAACTTGATGAGATCTTCCGGCTCCACTTGCGGCAGCACTTCGCTGACGTCGCGCTCTTCCTTGCTCTGCACCTCTGCGCCAAAACCGATTCCGGTCTTGTCAGAGCGCTGCATGATGATCTTTTCCAGACCATCGAACGCGCCGCCGCAGATGAACAAGATGTTGGTCGTATCAACTTGCAGGAAGTCTTGGTTCGGATGCTTGCGGCCACCTTGCGGCGGCACCGATGCCATCGTGCCTTCGACCAGTTTAAGCAGCGCTTGCTGGACGCCTTCACCGGAAACGTCCCGGGTGATGGAGGGGTTGTCTGACTTGCGTGAAATCTTGTCAATTTCGTCGATGTAGACAATGCCACGCTGGGCCTTATCCACCTCGTAATTGCAGTTCTGCAGCAGCTTCTGGATGATGTTCTCGACGTCCTCGCCCACGTAGCCTGCTTCGGTCAGCGTGGTGGCGTCGGCAATGACGAACGGCACGTTCAAGAGACGCGCCAGCGTTTGAGCCAGCAGGGTCTTGCCCGAGCCAGTCGGCCCGATGAGCAGAATGTTGCTCTTGGACAGCTCGACATCGTCCTTCTTGCCGAGGTGCTTCAAGCGCTTGTAATGGTTGTAAACCGCGACCGCCAGGATCTTCTTCGCCTGCTCCTGCCCGATGACGTACTGGTCGAGGCTTTGGCGAATTTCGTGCGGCGTGGGCAGGTCGGACTTGACCGCCAGACCACCTTCTTTTTCAGAGATGGCAGCTTCGTCCCGGATGATTTCGTTGCACAGGTCGATACATTCATCGCAGATGAAGACCGAGGGGCCGGCAATCAGTTTTTTGACCTCATGCTGGCTCTTGCCGCAAAACGAGCAGTACAGCAGCTTTTCGCCAGTCGAGCCTTTCTTGTCCGCCATAACGATTACCAGTAGTTCTTGGCAGCATCATACGCCAAATTATCTGGCGACGATCCGCAGGTGTTGTTCCAAGCAAAAACGAGGCGCGAGGCCTCGTTTTTGACACCGCTTGACATGTTTCGTGCGGTTAGCCGGTGTGCCGTAAAACGCACCGGCCACGCCGTCTATCCATAGATCGGCACATTACCCCGACACTTCAGCGCTTTGCGATGACCTGGTCGATCAGGCCGTATTCCTTAGCCTGTTCGCTGCTCATGAAGTTATCACGATCCGTGTCGCGGGCGATCTTATCAACAGGCTGACCGGTCACTTCCGAGAGCACCGTATTCAGGCGCTCGCGCAGGTACAGAATCTCACGCGCCTGGATCTCGATGTCGGAAGCCTGGCCCCGCGCGCCGCCCAGCGGCTGGTGAATCATGATGCGCGAGTTCGGAAGGGCCAGACGCTTGCCCTTCGCGCCGGCTGCCAGCAGGAACGCGCCCATACTGGCTGCCATACCCATGCAAAGCGTGGACACGTCCGGCTTGATGAACTGCATCGTGTCGTACATTGCCAGACCGGACGATACAGAACCGCCCGGCGAATTGATGTACAGCGAGATGTCCTTGTCCGGATTCTCACTTTCCAGGAACAGCAGCTGTGCCACCACGAGGTTGGCAGTCTGGTCGTTGACCTCGCCCACCATGAAGATCACTCGCTCCTTTAGCAGGCGCGAGTAGATATCGTAGGCGCGTTCGCCGCGGCCCGACTGCTCGACCACCATCGGCACCAGACCGAGCCCCTGCGTTTCGAGCGCGGAAGCTTGGGTACGGGCAAGTTGGTCGATCAGTTCATTGCGGATCATGCGGTTCTCCGGTGCTTATTTCGGAAACTTTATCGATCGAATCAGCCTTGCGCCGGCGTGGCGGTCAGCTCTTCGAACGACACGACCTTGTCAGTCACCTTGGCCTTGTCGCACACAAAATTTACCACGTTGTTTTCGAGCACGTAGGCTTCCATCTCAGCCAGGCGCTGTTGGTCACCGTAGTACCAGCGGATGACTTCCTTCGGATCTTCGTAGCTCTTGGCGAACTCTTCGATCTCAGCCTTGATCTGCTCCGGCTTGGCTTCCAGGCCGTTGGCCTTCACGACTTCGGCCAGCACCAGGCCCAGCTTCACACGGCGCTCGGCTTGCTGCGTGAACATCTCCGCCGGGATCGGCATGTTCTTGGCGTTCGGCATGCCGCGCGATTCTAGGTCGCGGCGCGCCATTTCGACCAGACGCTCCTGGTCTTGCTCGACCAGCGACTTCGGCACGTCCAGCTCTGCCACCTTCAGCAGCGCTTCCATGACTTGATCCTTGAGCAACGCGTGCGTGCGGCGCTTGACCTCACGCTCGAGGTTTTCGCGGATGTCGGCGCGCATCTTGTCGAGGTTGCCGTCGGCGATGCCCAGCGATTGCGCGAAGGCTTCATTGACTTCCGGCAGGTGCGCCCACTCAACTTGCTTGAGCGTGACGGTGAACTCAGCCGTCTTACCAGCGACGTCCTTGCCGTGGTAATCCTCGGGGAACGCCAGCGGGAATTTTTTCGATTCGCCTTGCTTCAGGCCCAGCGTGGCTTGCTCGAACTCGGGCAGCATGCGGCCTTCGCCCAGCACGAAGCTGAAACCTTCAGCCTTACCGCCGGCGAATTCCACGCCGTCGATCGTGCCGACGAAATCAACCGTCACGCGGTCGCCGTCTTGGGCAACGGCTGCGCCGCCGTCACCGTGCTCGCCGGCTTCGCCGCGCGGGTGGTAATGCACGCGTTGCTTGCGCAGGATGTCGAGGGTCTTGTCGATTTCGGCATCGGTGATTTCGGTCTTGGTGCGGGTCAGTTCCGCACCGGCCAGATCGCCAAGCTTCACTTCCGGGTACACCTCGAAAGTGGCATCGAACGCGACTTGGTCATCGGCCACGCCTTCGGTCTTCAGCTCGAAGCGCGGTTGGCCGGCGACCTTCACGCCCTGCTCGTTGGTGATGTCGAAGAACTGACGGGCCGCCTTGTCGTAGCGGACTTCGAATTCGACTTGTTGGCCGTATTGCTTCTCGACCATCTTCATCGGGACCTTGCCCGGGCGGAAGCCGGACATCTTGACGGTCTTGGACAGACGCGCCAGACGGCTTTGCTTCTCTTGCTCCACTTCGGCCTTCGGGACAGCCAGGGTCACTTTGCGATCAAGCTTGCCGAGGTTTTCGATAGTCGACATGGTCGTAATTCCAGATTCAGAAGATGGTTGCGTCGAACGGCGCAGCGCCAGCAGCAGCCGTGGTTCAAAGTTCTTGGTCTTGCCGGGCTTGCAGGAATGCGGCGCGAGGGCCGCTTCAATGCACAATGCACGGCACGTCGGGCGCGTTCAGGCTGGCAAACGCAAAACGCATATTATGGCATGGAACGTTCGGCGGCCCTGATTTTTTGGGTCGGAACGCTTGGAAAACCCTTCAATCGGCGCGTTAATCCAGCGGTTCCGCAGCCTTGCTTTCCGTGCGTGCAGCGCCCTGCCCTTGGAGGCCTCCGTGTTGCAACGCACGCAGGACAAAGCGGCCAGGGTCGAGCGCTGCCACCAGGTCGGATTCCAGCGGGAGCGGGCCACCGTCAATCTGTGCCGCCAGCAACTCCGCGCCCAGTACCGACCATGTGAGGCCGCGCGAACCATACGCAAGTGCGGCATACAGCCCGGCAAGGCGAGGCAATTGCGCATGCGGCCCGCGCAAGCGAAAACCGGGTACCGCAGCGGCGGCCTCATCCGCCAGCGGACCGATCAACGGCAACCGATTGGCCGAGACGCATCGCACACCGACATAGCCTCGTAACTGGGCGGGGTCGAGCCTGCCCAGCGCGCCCGCTTGACCCGGTTGCAACGCGGTCAGCCGCCGGAGATTGGCGACGTGATCGGCGACGCGCTCCGTCAGATCGGATGCGCCCGGTTGGAATGAGGAACCTATGCGCACTGACTGTGCGCCCTGCTCGGCAGGCAAGAGGTACCCCTCGCCGCAAACAACGGCCTTTGGCCACGCGGCGCCGGCTTGCAATGCAGTGACGGGCACATCGGTGAGTTGACCGCGCACCGGCTTGAGCGACGCGGATGTCAACGGCGCCAGACGTGCCGCACCGAGACTGTTGGCGAGCACGATGACCGGCGCCCTGGCGATCACATTCTGGTGCGCGTCCAGCGCCGCCCATTGATCGCCGTCTTGGCGCAGCGATTCGACACGCGTGTTCCAACGTGCGTCGACAGCGGCCCCGGCAGCGGCGAGATTGGCACGGCAAATGTCCGGCGGTGCGACCCAGCCGGCTTGCGCAAACCACCACCCTCCCTGCGGAACGCTGGCTCCGATGCGTTCGGCGGCCTGCTCCACATTGAGCCAGTCGATGTAATCGGTTGGATAGCCGAGCGCTTGCACGATGCGTTGCTGCTCGATGGCATCGCCGGCGTGTTCAGCGAGTTGCAGGACGCCGGTGCATTGGAAACCTGCGGCGAAGCCGGCGCGATCCAGCGCGTCCCAGTGGCGGCGCGCAAGGAGATTGCCTGCGCGCGATAGCTGCGACAGCACGCTGTCGTCGATGGACACATGGGGATGCATGGCCGCTGCGCGATGCGCCGACGTGCCTCGCGCGGGGCCCTCGTTTTCGTCGATGAGCGTGATGCGCCAGCCGCGCGACGCGAGCCGTTCTGCAACGGCGCAGCCGGCAAGCCCGGCGCCGAGCACGATGGCGTGATGTTGGCTCCAGACCGGCGCTTCGGCCGGTCCGCGCCGCGTGCGCCAGTGGGTTGGAAATTGCGCGACGGTCATGTCGCGTTTGGTGCCGAAACCGGGCGCCTTGCGCACCTCGAAACCAGCTTCCTGCAAGCCGCGCCGTACGAATCCAGCGGCGGTATACGTGGCCAATGTCGCGCCGGCGCGCGCTACCCGCGCAAGCTGCTTGAACACGCGCGGCTGCCACAGATCCGGGTTTTTTGCGGGAGAGAAGCCGTCGAGATAAAACGCGTCGGCAGCGCACGACAGTTGGGGCAGCGTCTCCATCGCGTCACCAAACAGCAGCGTCAGGGTGACGCAGCCGCCATCGAACGCCAGGCGATGCACACCCGGCACGGGCACGGGCCACGATTGACGGAGCATCTCGGCAAGAGGCGCCAGCGCGCCGTCCTTTGGATGCACGATCGACAAGCCTACGCGATCGAATGGGTGCTTCTCGATCGAAACGAAATCGAGTCGCGCGCAACGCTGCGGATCGTGGCGCCACGCGGCCCACGTGGCAAGGAAATTCAGACCTTGGCCGAAGCCTGTTTCGACAATGGTGAAGGTTCGCTTGCCCTGCCACGCGCTAGGCAAGCCATTGCCGCCCAGGAAAACGTGATGCGCCTGCGCCAGACCGCCTTCGGAGCTGTGATAGACGTCGTCGTATTGCGCGGAGAACGGCGTGCCGTCCGACGTGAGCTGAGGCGTGGGGAGAACGAGGCCGCGTGGCATGGAACACCCTGGGAAGAAGCGGCAAATTGTAACGCCGCCCTTTCCCTGCGCCTTGATCTGAAGCAGTCCGCCTGGCGGCTTCAGGCTGGATGCCGGATCGGCCCGACTGTCCATGCGCACGATCATCGTGGTTAGATAACCGCGCGGCTCTCCCTCCCACCCCGTCTTTACGACGTCGCGGCAACACCTTCGCCGCATCTTATGAATGGGAATTCACAATGGAGCGCCAAGAGTGAGCGTGGCGCAGCCGGACAGCCTCAAGCCACATCATCTGCAGACCGGTGTCGCCAAGCCATGAGTGCAACCGCCAGCGCCGCCACTGAAAGGCCGATTGCCAGCCCGGTCAACCGCCCCGCGCGACGGGCTTCATCAGCTTGCTGGCGCGCCTCGATGGCCTGGCGCACGGTTTCCCAGAAGGCCTCGCGGTGCTCGTTTTCGTCGAAGATGGACATGGCGTGCTTCCCCGTTATGCATGGCTCGCCTTGTCATCGTAGGGAAGGTGCGGCAGTTGCGCCACCGCGCGTTTCGTGTAGGACGCGGTGGCCCCAACAACTCAGACAGCAGCCACAGGCTTGCCCACCGGGCCGGCGAGCGGCCGGGAGACATCGGCATCACCCTGCCCCAACTCCATTGCATCTGCGCGTTCGGCGGTGGACAGTTCGTCTGCGCGATATCCGGTGCGGTTGAGCAGTACCAGCGTGCATGCCAGCGACACCAGCGCATACAGCGCCGATGACACCGCCACGCCGACGATGTTGCCGCTGCTGTTGAGCATCCACTGCGCAAATACCGGCGTGCCGCCACCCACCACGAGCGAGCACAGCTGATACGCCAGCGACAACCCCGTATAGCGGACGCGCGTCGGAAACACGCGCGCCAGAATGCCGCCGATGGCGCCATAGAACATCGAGTGCGGAATCGTCGCCAGACACATGCCGAGCAGAGCAATCCAGACCACCTTCGTCTCGATGGCAAAGAACATCACCGGCATGAGCAGAAACTCCGGCAGCACCATCAGGCAGATCGCACGACGCATATCCATGCGCGAGACCAGCCATGCACCGAGTGGCTGCGTGATGAACTGCACCACCAGCGCAATCGCGATGATGCCGAGGAAGGTGTCCTGGGCGTAGCCGAGTTCCTTCGTGGCCCACGCCAGCGCGAAGTTGCTTTTCAGGTACGTCACATGAATGAGCGGCAGCGTACCGGCACCCAGCAGCACGAGGCCCCAGTGGTCGCGCACGACATCTTTGAGCGGCAGTTTGACGGTCTTCTTCTGTGCCAGCACGCGCTTCATGTCGTCCGACTCCTCCAGCTTCAGGCGGATGACCATGCCGACGATCACCAGCAGCGCCGACAGCAGGAACGGCACGCGCCAGCCCCACAGCATGAACTGCGGTGTCGGCAGCGCACTCAGCGCGAAGAACACCAGCGTTGCCAGCAGGTTGCCCGTAGGCGAACCCTGCTGAGCAAACGCCGAGTACAGAATGCTCTTGCGCTTGGGCGCGCTTTCGCTGGCAATCAGGACCGCACCGCCCCACTCGCCGCCCACGGCCACGCCCTGGATCACGCGCAGCACAACCAACCCGACCGGCGCCCATAGGCCGATCTGCGCATAGCCCGGCAGCAGGCCGATGCCCATCGTCGCCACGCCCATGAGGATGAGCGTGATGATGAGCGTGGTCTTGCGGCCGATCTTGTCGCCCAGATGCCCGAAGATGATCCCGCCGATGGGCCGCGCCGCAAAGCCGGCCCACAGCGTGACGAACGAGAGCAGCGTGGCGATGCCGGGGTCCAGCGTCCTGGAGAAGAACACTTTGCCGAACACAAGTGCGGCAGCGAGGCCGTAGATATAGAAGTCGTACCACTCGATGGTCGTGCCGATGAACGCGGCAACCGCGGCCCGGCGCGGCTGGAGGTTTGCGGCCGCGGCGACATGGGGCGCAGGCTGGTGAGGCATGTTGGTCTCCTTGGTGGTACTGCCGGTTTGGCGCAGCCTCTGCCGGGCTGTCTGCCGTGTCGTGGTGAACCTGGGTTACTTCATTTCAGAATGCCGGCCTGGAACAGGCGCCGCCGGGTGTCGGCGTCAATGCCGAGCGACGCGAGCACGGCATCGGTATCGGCACCGAGCGCGGGCGGTGCATTGCGATACGTGGCCGGCGTGCGCGACAGCTTGATCGGCGAGCCGGTCCCGCGGTACTCACCCAGCTCGACCACCATCTGCCGGTGCAGCGTATGCGGATGGCGCGCCACCACGTCGACACTCAACACCGGCCCGCACGGTACACCGCTATGGATCAGGTCTTGCGCGAGCGTCTCGCAATCGAAGCGTGCCAGTTGCGCTTCCAGCGCCACCTTGAGTTCCGCGCGGTGTGCGCAGCGGCTGCGGTTGTCGGCAAAGCGCGCGTCTTGCGCCAACCCAGCCGCACCGACATGCGCGCATAGCCTGGCGAACTGGCGATCGTTGCCCACCGCCAGAAAGATCGGCGCGGTGCCCGTCTGGTAGCTGTCGTACGGTGCGATGTTCGGGTGGGCATTGCCGCTGCGCTGCGGCACCTTGCCCGAGCCGAAGTAGTTGGGCAGATGCGGATGCAGCAGCGATACGCCGCAGTCATACAACGCGATGTCGATCGATTGCCCGCGGCCGCTCTTTTCCCGCTCGGCCAGGGCGAGCAAGATGCCGGCGAGCGCGTTGAGCCCAGTCACCATATCGACGATCGGCAGGCCGACGCGCATCGGGCCGCCGTCGCGCTCGCCGTTGACGCTCATCAGGCCGGCCATCGCCTGGATGGCGGCATCGTAGCCGGGCAACCCACCAAGCGGGCCATCGGGGCCGAAGCCGGAGACGGCGCAGTGGATCAAGCGCGGAAAACGCGGTTGCAGGTCGCGCTCGAAATCCATGCCCCAGCGGGCAAGCGTTCCGGGCTTGAAGTTCTCGACCAGCACGTCGGCGTCTTCGAGCAATTGCCAGAGCACCGCGCGGCCCTCCTCACAGGCCAAATCGACGGAGATGCCCAGCTTGTTGCGGTTGACACCGTTGAAGTACCAGGCGGTATCGCTCGCGTCGAAGGGCGGGCCCCAGGTGCGGGTCTCGTCGCCGACGGGCGGTTCGAGCTTGATGACCTGCGCGCCGTGATCGGCCAGCGCCTGCGTGCAATACGGGCCACCGAGCACGCGGCTCAGGTCGATGACTTTCAGGCCGTGCAACGCGCCATCGATCGCGCTCATTGCGCCTCTCCGGCCGGCAACGCCCGCATGGCCAGCGCTAACGGAACCTCGCGCTGCTTGACAAGCGAATCGAACAGCAATCCGTCATCGCTCGCGGGCAAGGCCAGGGGATCGATCGGCAGCAGCTTGTGACGCAGCACCAGATGCGCCAGCGCCAAACGACGATGGTCCGGCGCCAGAAGTATGCCCTCTACCGCCATGAAGATCGCGGTGGTGATGTGATACAGCGCGGAGCCCGCCTGACGCACGAGTTCGTCGCTGCCGTCTTCCGCCACCTTTGCGATTGAACGGCATACGCGGTCGAGCGTGGCTCGCAACAAAGCGTCGCTCTGCGCCGGCAACGTCACGCCATCGAGCAGGCCGACGAGATGCGCGCGCAGCGGTTCCAGCGCGCCTTCGCGCTTCACGGCGCGCGCGATGTCAAGCGCGACGATGTTGCTCGTGCCCTCCCAGATGGAGCCCAGATGTGCGTCACGCACGAGACGCGCATCGCTCCATTCTTCGATGTAGCCGGTGCCACCGCGCACTTCCATCGCGTCCCCTGTCACGCGGCGCGCATCGCGGCAAGCGCGGAACTTGATGAGCGGTGTCAGGATGCGCACGCATTTGGCGGCTTGCGCATCGCCTGCGTCGGCCAGGGGTAGCAGTTGCGCGATCTGCATGAACATCGAGCGCGCCTGCTCCGTTGGCAACAGCATCTTCAGGAGCTGGCGCTGCATCAACGGCATATCGATCAGCTTGCGGCCGAAGGCTTCTCGGTTGCGCGCAATGTGCAACGCTTCAGTGGTGGCGCGGCGCATCAGGCCGGCAGCGCGCACACCATTCGACAGGCGCGACATGTTGATCATGTCGGCCATCTGATGGAAGCCGCGGCCGATCTCGCCAATCAGGTATGCGGTGGCCCCTTCGAGCGCGATCTCGCCGCTGGCCATCGAGCGGGTGCCCAGCTTGTCTTTCAGGCGGACGATGCGGTAATGATTGCGCGAGCCGTCGCGCAGCGTCTTGGGCAACAGGAACAGCGCGAGGCCGTTGATACCCGATGGTGCGCCGTCCGGGCGGGCGAGCACCATGGCGAGATCGGCATCGGCGTTGGAACAGAACCATTTGTCGCCGTACAGGCGCCAGGTTTGCGTGCCGTCGGGCGCGGTTTCCAGCGCGGCGCGCGTAGCGATGCGGGCGACGTCGGAACCGGCCGCCTGCTCGGTCATGAACATCGCGCCCTGGTACAGCACATCGAAGTCGCGCGAGGCCAGCATCGGCAGGTAGCGCGCCAGGAGAGCCGGATCGCCAAATTTGCGCAGCGTGCGCGTGAGCGAATCCGTCATGCTGACCGGACAGCACAAACCGAACTCGGCCTGCACGAACAAATACGTGAGCGCGTATTTGACGAGGGGTGGCGGCGCATTACCGACGTGGCTCATCGACGCAAGCCCCAGCTCGGCATAGGCCACGCGCTCCAGCGCAACGTAATCGGGGTGCTTGACGATGGTCTGCAGGGCTTCGCCACGGCGAGTGCGGTGGCGTAGCTGCGGCGGGTTGTGATCCGCGCTGATGGCCCAGGCGTCAAGTTCATCGGAGACGCGTTGGCCAAGCGACTTGAGCTGCGGTTCAAGCTCGCGGTAGGGGGCGTCGCCCAGGTACAGCCGCAAGAGGCGCCCGAGGTCAGGATCGACGTGGAAGAAATTGATGCCCCGGCTGTCGGGGATGTTCTGATGGCCGCCGGACTGGGTCCTAAGCGGGTCGCGGGCGATGTCGTTCATGCGGGTGGCCTCGCTGTCTCCTGTTTTGTCCGGCCAGCATAGAAACGCCATCGATAATCGTCCAATACAGCTTTTGTCCTGTACGATAAGTGTTCCTTATCGTCAAACAAGACCGCCATGGACCTGAAGCAGCTGCGCTATTTCGTTGCCGTGGCGGAAGAACTGCACTTCGGGCGAGCGGCGCAACGGCTGTTCATCTCGCAGCCAGCGCTGAGCTTCGATATCCGCAAGTTCGAGGGTCAACTGGGCGTGCAGTTGCTGGCACGCACCAACAAGAGCGTCGCGCTCACCAACGCCGGCCAGGTTTTATTGGACGAGGCGCGCAAGCTGTTACAGCAGGCGGCCGAAGTGGAACGCATCACGCAGCGCTCCGCGCATGGGCTGGCAGGCCGGCTTCGCGTCGGTTTCGTCAATTCGATGCTGTATCGCGGCCTGCCACGCGCGGTGCAACGCTTCGAGGCCGACCACCCCGCCGTCGAGATCATCCTGCGCGAAATGAACACCGGCGAGCAGGTCCAAGCCATCCAGCGTCAGCAGATCGACCTAGGCTGCGCGTATTGGGGAACGTTTCCCGCCGAAGTCGTTTCCACGCCCATCTTCTCGGAACCCTTCCTGGTCTGCCTGCCCGCTGGCCATGCCTTGGCCCGTCGCAAGAGCTTGGCGCTGGACGCGCTCGCGCAAGCGCCGTTCATCCTCTTCCCGCGCACGGTATCGCCGCACTATCACGACCTGATCATCGCGCTGTGCGTTGATGCCGGCTTCAGCCCGGAGATTCGCCACGAGGCACGGCTGTGGCAAACGGTGGTGACGATGGTTGGGTTCGGCATGGGCGTGGCGCTCGTCCCCAAGACGCTGCAACACGCCGGCGACGCACGCGTCAGCTTTGTGCCGCTGGCCGGCGACAAAAAAGAATCGCCCGTGCTGTCGTTACGACGCACGGGCGATGCAGAGCCGGTCGCTAGCCGCTTTCTGGAATACCTCGAAGCCGCGGCGCAGGAAAACGTGAAACCTTGAAGGCTTCACTCACAGCGCCTTGCTGAGGAAAACGCGGCTCGTGCCGGGCGGGTCGCACGGCACCTCTCCGAACCGTACCCAGCCGTTGCGTTCGTAAAACTGCGGGGCCTGAAAGCTGATCGTATAGACCACCGCCGAGCGACAACCGCGTCGGCGCCCTTCTTCTTCAAACCTGCGCAACACCTCGGTGCCAATACCCATGCCGCGTAACGTTTCGGGCAGATGGAAGAGATCAAGAAACAGGAGCCCGAGCGATGTACGGCCGCTCGCACCACCCACCACATCGCCGCTGTCGGGATCGCGGACGAGCACTGCTAGCGGCCGGCGGTCACCATAGCCGACGTGCGTATCGTTGAAGTGGTTCAGCCCATTGCCGATGATCTGAATCGATTCGTCATCGGCGTCGTCGGTCACGATGATTTCTGGAGCGCGCATGCAGGCCCATTGCGTCTATTGCGTTCGGGCCGGCAGGACGGTAGGCGTCGTCTGCGCGGGCCGCATGTGCGGCATCATGTTTGTATTCAGGTGGTACATCACCCAAAGCGAACCGCTGAGCGTGATGACGACCAACACCAACGTGAACATCAGCGACAGCATGTTCCAACCGCCTTCGGATTTGGCGTTCATGTGCAGGAAAAAAATCATGTGTACCACGATCTGCACCGCGCCGATGAGCAGGATCGTCACGGCGGTGGTCGATGATCTGTCGAAGACGTTCGCCATCACCAGCCAGAACGGGATCGCCGTCAGGAAGACAGACAGCACGAAGCCCGTCAGGTAACCGCCGAGAGTGGCGTGCGGCCCGATCTCTTCTTCGTGATGATGGCCTTCGTGGCCATGACCGTGGCCGTTCATCGTTTGATCATGCGCGCTCATGGCAACGTTCCCATCAGGTAGACGAAGGTAAAGACGCCGATCCAGACGACGTCCAGAAAGTGCCAGAACATCGACAGGCACATCAGCCGACGCTTGTTGGCCGTGATCAGCCCGTGCTTGGACACTTGCACCATCAGCACGATCAGCCAGATCAGGCCAAACGTCACGTGCAGCCCGTGCGTGCCGACCAGTGAGAAGAACGAAGTCAGGAATGCACTGCGCGTCGGCCCCGCGCCCTCGTGGATCAGGTGCGCGAATTCGTAGAGCTCCACTGCAAGAAACGCCGCACCGAACACCCACGTGATGGCCAGCCAGATCTGCATGGCCGAGATCTTGTTCTGCTGCAGCTGCAGCATCGCAAAGCCGTACGTAATAGACGACAGCAGCAGGAACGATGTGTTGAGCGCCACCAGAGGCAACTCAAACAATTCTGCCCCCGTCGGCCCGCCTGCGTACTCGCGGCCCAGGACGCCATAGGCGGCAAACAGGCACGCGAAGATCAGGCAGTCGCTCATCAGGTACAGCCAGAATCCGAGCAGCGTGCCGTTTGGCACGTGCGGTTCTTCGGTGACGTGGAACTGGTAGCCGCCCGGCGGTATGTCATCCACCGTGGTGGTACCACTGGGGCCGGTCACATGCAGAGATGCGGTCGTTTCAGCCATGGCCTGCCATCAGTTGCGTGCGCGATGCTTCGGTGCGGATCACCTCTTCCGCCGGAATGTAGTAGTCGCGCTTGTAGTTGAAGGTATGAATGATCGCCGAGAGGATCGTGGCCGCGAACGACGCGATGGCCAGCCACCAGATATGCCAGATCAGCGCAAAACCGCACAACGTGGAGAGCCCCGCCAGCACAATGCCGGCGGCGGTGCCCTTGGGCATGTGGATCGGCTTGAAGCCTTCCTGAGGACGCCGGTAACCGTACTGCTTCATCTGCCACCAGGCGTCGGCGTCATGTACGAGCGGCGTCATTGCGAAGTTGTACTGCGGCGGCGGCGACGATGTGGACCACTCCAACGTGCGGCCATTCCACGGGTCGCCGGTCGTGTCGCGCAGTTCTTCCCGACGGAGGAAGCTGACCACAAGCTGGATCAGGAAGCAGGCAATGCCGACGGCGATCAGCAAGGCGCCCAATGCGGCAATCTGGAACCATATCTGCAAGGACGGATCGTCGAAATGGTTCATGCGGCGTGTGACCCCAAGCATGCCCAGCCAGTACAACGGCATGAACGCGATGTAGAAGCCGACAAACCAGAACCAGAACGACGCCTTGCCCCAAGATGAAACGAGGCGGTACCCAAAGGCCTTGGGAAACCAGTAGGTAATGCCGGCCATGAGGCCAAACAGCACGCCGCCGATGATCACGTTGTGGAAGTGCGCGATCAGGAAGAGGCTGTTGTGCAGCGAGAAGTCCGCCGGCGGCACCGCCAGCAGCACACCTGTCATGCCGCCAATGACGAACGTCACCATGAACCCGATCGTCCACAGCATGGGCGGTTCGAAGCGGATCTTGCCGTGATACATCGTGAACAGCCAATTGAAGATCTTGGCGCCTGTCGGGATCGAGATGATCATCGTCGTGATCCCGAAGAACGAGTTGACGCTGGCGCCCGAGCCCATGGTGAAAAAGTGGTGGAGCCAGACGAGGTACGACAGCACGGTGATCACGACCGTGGCGTACACCATCGACGCGTAGCCGAACAGGCGCTTGCGGGAAAACGTGGCCACCACCTCCGAGAAGATGCCGAACGCGGGCAGCACCAGGATATAGACCTCGGGGTGCCCCCAGATCCAGATCAGGTTCACATACATCATCGCGCTGCCGCCCTGCTCGACCGTAAAGAAATGGGTGCCAAGGTAACGGTCCAGGGCGAGCAGCGTCACTGCGGCCGTCAACACCGGAAAGGCGGCAACGATCAGCGTGTTCGTGCACAACGCTGTCCAGGTGAAGATCGGCATGCGCATCAACGTCATGCCGGGCGCGCGCATCTTAACGATGGTGACCAGCAGGTTGATGCCCGATAGCACGGTCCCGACGCCCGCTATCTGTAGCGCCCAAATGTAGTAATCGACACCCACATCGGGGCTGGCAAGAATGCCTGACAGCGGCGGATAGGCCAGCCAACCGGTGCGTGCGAATTCGCCCACGAACAGAGACATCATCACCAGGACGGCGCCGCCGGTGGTCATCCAGAAGCTGAAGTTGTTGAGGAAGGGGAACGCCACGTCGCGGGCGCCAATCTGCAGCGGCATGACAAAGTTCATGAGCCCCGTCACCAGCGGCATGGCGACGAAGAAGATCATGATCACGCCGTGCGCGGTGAAGATCTGGTCGTAGTGGTGCGGCGGCAGGTACCCCAGGTTGTCGCCAAAGGCCACCGCCTGCTGTATCCGCATCATGACGGCATCGGCAAAGCCGCGCAGCAACATCACGATGCCCAGCACGACGTACATGATGCCGATCTTCTTGTGGTCGATGCTGGTGAACCATTCACGCCAGAGGTAGCCCCAGAGGCGGAAGTACGTCAGCGCACCGACCAGCACGAGGCCGACCAGCGCGACGACCGCGAAGGTGGCGAGCAGGATCGGCTCGTGATACGGAATGGCCTCCCACGTCAGGCGGCCAAAAATCATGTTGGCGAGTTCAGAACGCTCGGGCATGGATGTCACCTGTGCCTGTATTGACCAATTCTGGCCGATCAATGTTGGCGAACAACATCAACGGGGCGGAAAGAGCTGAAAAGCCGAACGGGCGTGTCGCCGCTTACCGCAACAACCTTCGACCGTCGTTGATGGCCGCATCCGGCGCAAACATGGGCATGACATCGACCGTATTGCTGGCGGTACAGATTTCCGCCGACGGATCGAAGCGCTTCACGTTGCGGTTGCTCGCCATGGTGTCGGCCAGGCATGCCTGGCCATCCACACAGCGGTTCAGGATGCGGTCATAAAGGTCCGGCGCCACGCTGGCATAGCGCTGCACGGGTTCGCTCTCGCTGGGCTTGGCGAGCTTCACGTAAGCGTCCTTCGACAGCGACGTGCCCGACGACTTGACCTGCTGGACCCACCGGTCGAACTCGTCGTTCGACAGTCCGTGGAATTTGAACCGCATGTGCGAGAAGCCCGCGCCGCTGTAGTTGGACGAGAGCCCGTCATAGACGCCAGGCCGGTTGATCACCGCATGAAGCTTGGTTTCCATGCCCGGCATGGCATAGACCATGCCCGCCAGAGACGGCACGAAGAACGCGTTCATGACCGTGGTGGCCGTGATCCGGAACGCAATGGGGCGGTCGACCGGTGCAGCCAGCTCGTTGACGGTAGCAATGCCCTGCTCGGGATAGACGAACAGCCACTTCCAGTCCATTGCCACGACTTCCACGGTAAGCGGCTTGGTCTCGGCGGGCACCGGACGGTCCTGATCCAGCCGTGTCAGCGGCCGATACGGATCGAGTTGATGGGTGCTGACCCAGGTGACGGCGCCCAGCGTGATGATGATCAGGAGCGGTGCGGCCCAGATGGCCAGCTCCAGCACGGTGGAATGATCCCAATCGGGGTTGTAGTGCGCGTTTTCAGCGCTCTCCCGATACCGCCATGCAAACACCAGGGTCAGAACGATCACCGGGACGATGATCAGCAACATCAGACATGTCGCGATGATGATCAAATCCCGCTGTCGCACCGCCATGTCGCCAGCCGGCGACAACAGCACCGCGTGGCTACAACCTGTAAGGGTCACCAACAAGGCAATTGCTGCACCTCGCCAAAGCGACCTTCCCGTAATTCCAAGGGGTGTCACTACTGCATTGAAGCGTGGCATGGGTCTCGGAAGTGGCGTTTGATTAACGTCGCGCTGGGATGGCCCAACGATTTTTCGACTTGTCGTTGCAGTTTAGGCGCTATTCTGGTCTTGTGATGACGGACTTTTTGATCGCCGTACGACACCCCCTCCCCCGAATCCCGATGGAGACTCAACGATGGCAAGTCTGACCCACCAGCATCGCGCGTCGCCCACTGCCCCGCCCGCCCCGGGACACCATGAAGTTGCCCCGGCAGAGATTGCCATAGGCGTCGTGATCGGGCGCGCGTCGGAGTACTTCGACTTTTTCGTCTACGGCATCGCGTCGGTGCTGGTGTTCCCTTCGGTCTACTTTCCGTTTGCCAGTGAATTGGCCGGTCTGCTGTTCAGCTTCACGGTCTTTTCCTTCGCCTTTATCGGGCGCCCGTTCGGCACGGCGCTGTTCATGCGCATCCAGCGCCGATGGGGGCGCAGTACCAAACTGACGGCGTCGCTCTTCCTACTTGGCACGGCCACGGTGGGCATTGCGTTCTTGCCGTCGTACGCAACGATCGGCCATTCGGCCATCTATTTGCTGGCGCTCTTCCGCTTCATGCAGGGCATCGCGTTTGGCGGCTCGTGGGATGGCCTGCCCTCTTTGCTGGCGCTGAACTCCCCTGAAAACAAGCGCGGCTGGTACGCCATGGTCGGGCAGTTGGGCGCCCCGACCGGGTTCATCATCGCCGGGGCGCTGTTCCTGTTCCTCTATACCAGCCTGACGTTTCAGGAATTCATCGATTGGGGCTGGCGTTATCCGTTCTACGTCGCCTTCGCCATCAACGTGGTGGCGCTATTTGCGCGGCTGCGGCTGGTGGTGACGCACGAATACACGCAACTGCTCGAGGAAGAACAGCTGGAACCCATCAGCACCCTGCAGATGGTGAACGCGCAAGGGTTCAACATCTTCCTGGGGGCCTTTGCCGCACTTGCCAGCTATGCGCTGTTCCACCTGGTCACCGTGTTTCCGCTGTCATGGGTGTCGCTGCGCAAGACACAGAGCGTGCCTGCCGTGCTGACCGTCCAGATCATCGGCGCTGCGATCGCGTTTGTGGGGACGCTAGTTTCCGGCCTGATTGCCGACCGATTCGGTCGACGCACCACCTTGGCGGCTATGGCCGTGCTGATTGGCATCTTCAGCCTGGCCGCACCTTGGCTGCTCGATGGCGGTGTTGCGGGCCAGGACATTTTCATCCTGGTCGGCTTCGGTCTGCTGGGGCTGTCCTATGGCCAGGCGGCGGGCGTGGTGACGTCCAACTTTGAGAGTCGATTCCGCTATACCGGTGCCGCCCTGACGACCGATTTCGGCTGGCTGTTCGGTGCGGCATTCGCACCGCTCGTGGCGCTAGGCTTGTCGTCGCTGTTCGGCCTTGGCGCGGTCAGCCTGTACCTGCTCTCAGGGGTGGTGGGGACGCTGGTGGCGCTGCGGATCAATAAGGCGCTTGGGACACCGGATTCGTAATGCCGTTGCCCGGGGAAACGCCATAGGCACGCGAACTGCTACGAATCCGCAGTGCGCAAGAGCGCTTTTTCAAAGGAGCAGACCATGAACAAGGATCAAGTGAAAGGTACGGTCGAGAAAATGAAGGGCAAGGTCAACGAGGCCCTGGGCAAAGCGACCAATAATCCTGCACGCGAACTGAAGGGCGACCTCCAGCAGGCCGGTGGCCAAGCGCGCAAGGACGCGGGAGACGTCAAGGAAGCAGCGAAGGACATTGCAAAGAAGTCCCGCTGATTGGGCCGTGCATGGCTTCGGCACACCGGTGCTGACGCACATCGCCTAGAAGGAGGGCGACCGGGCGGTCGCCCTTTTTTTCGCCCACAGCGGAGCAGGCATGCTGCCATCGCAACGTGCAGCGGCCCAGAGTCGCGCTCGAGAAACGGTTTGCCCGATGCCTAGAAGATTGCCTTCATTGTCTCGGAACCACGCCCCCTTTCCGCCCCCCCAGCCTTGGACGGGTAATCTCCTTCAATGCGTGCAATGCTGTTGACGGTCTTCAGCCCAGGAAGGCCGTATTCCTCAAACGTCACCCCGCGCTGCCACAGCTCGCGAACCGTCGCCTTGATGTCAGAGACTTCCCACCCCATTCGCGTATGGGCCCCGGAGACACCTCCGGCGGACTGGAACAACGTGAAATAGCCGTTCCCCGCATTTGTAACGCAGACCGCCGGGCCGCTCCTCAACCAGCTCAAGACCCAGCTTCGACTGCCGCGCGCGTGCGAGATCCTGCGCCAGAATCCGGGTGGTACGTCGCCGGCGAGCGGGGGTGATAGCCGCCGTTGGTTTTCCATACGCGTCGACAACTCTGCTTGATGACACCGATGGCCTCGTTGCGTCAAGTTGCGCAGGGAGGACGTGCGCTCGCACATCGCGCGAATCACATCAATCGCGCAGTCGCTCGACGGTGCAGTCTTCATCGTCGACGTGGTCGCCAAAGACGACGATCTCCGCCCTCCCCTTCACGGGCGACTAGTCGGCCACCGTGCGGGCGGTGCCCTGGCGGTCATCCAGGATGGCAACCATTTTTACAGAGGTCGTCGTCATGGCATCTTCAATCAGTCCGGTTTGCTCGATTCAGAATGCTCCGGACAGCAGATAACCTGCACTCGGAACCTTCGCCTTCAGCCCAAGCGTCTTCAGCATCTGGTAGACCGTAGAAGTCGCCGCCGAGAACACAGGCCGATCGAGCCGGTCTTCGACCACCTGAATTGATGGCAGCGACGGCATCTGCACGCATGCCGACAGCACGACCGCATCGGCGCCGCTGATGTTGAGGCGATCCGCATGGCCGACAAGGTTTGCCGGATCGAGCCGACCCACGGCAAGATTGTCCGATACTTCCAGGCTGATTGAATCGGTGACTTCGATACCGGAATCCTCGATATAGTCGATCACTGTTTGCGTGAGCGGCTTCATGTATGGCGTGATGATTGCAACCTTCTTGTAGCCCTGTACATGGATGGCGTCTATCAGGGCTCCGGCGGAACTGAGCACAGGCGTGGGGGCGTTGTTCTGCTCGGTAATCCTGGCCAGACGCTCCTGCGAAACACGGTGATAGCCACGGCCCTGGCTCATGATGGCGACCAGGCAAGCATATGCCATGACATCGCAGCGGGCATCACTCAATTCAAGCGCGCAGCGGTCGCTTGCCACGTCCATGTTTTTCAGCTCCTCTGGTGTGACATGCATCATGCGCATGCGGGCTGAGTGGAACGTGAAACGTTCATCGGGAAACTCGGCGTAGCGGGAGGTCAGCATCGCCGGGATTTCGGTCTCCATCGTGGTATTGGAGCTGGGGACAATTTGCCCAATGCGGAAATTCTTCATGATCAGAGGCTTCCTTCGAGAAGAGATTAGTTGTCGCTGGTGAGACGCACGCCCTTGGTTTCCTGAAGCAGGAACACCATGGCCGACGCAATGAGGTAGGACACCGATGCCAGCGAAATCGTCGCAGTGAATCCGATCAGCGGTATCAGGATCGGCACCAGCTTGATACCGAGGATGGCGCCCACGCGGCCAAAGTTGAAACAGAAGCCGGCCGCCGTGGAACGAATGCTGGTGGGGAACAGCTCGGAATACCAGGCGCCGAAGCCGCTGAAGTAGCCGGTAAAGAAACCGAGCAGTGCCGCAAGGACGCCAATGGCGACGATGTTGCGGGTTGTGAATGCTAGTTTTCCGTCCGTCAGTGGCATCAATGTCGCGCCGTATGCGAACACCGGCACCATGATTGCCATGCCCAGGAAGAACAGCGCAAACGACTTGCGGCGACCAATCAATTCGGCAAGCTGGCCGTAGACGAGATAGCCTATCGTGGCACCGATGCCGGTCCAAATCAGGAACACCGGAGCCTGGTCCACACGCACATGCAGGATGCTCTGCAGATAGGTCGGGGTAAAGGTCGTGATGATCCAGTACCCGTACATGCCGAAGATCGAAATCGACAGGCCCAGCAGGGTCATCTTCAGGTAGGCCGGGCGGAAGATCTCGAACAGGCTCGACTTCTTCGCGTGTTTCGCCTTGTAGGTTCGGTTAGCAAGCCAGACCGGCGACTCCTTCACGAACAGCAGGATGAATACAAACGTCACGTATGCAGGAATCGATGCGTAGATGAAGAGCTTGCGCCAGGAATCGGGGTTCGAGGGGTCGAGTAGCGTCCATGCGAAGCATGCCGCCAGGAGTCCGCCGCCTGACCAACCGGTTTGCATGAACGCGATGGCCTTGGCGCGGCCCTCCGGGGCCCAGATCTCAGACACCAGTGCCGATGCAGCGGACCACAGGCCACCCACGGCCACACCGACGCAGAATCGGTAGACATTCAACTCGAGCACGCTCGATGCGAAGCCACACAGCAGCGTTCCGGTGCCATAGATGAACACGGACGCGAGAATGGTCTTCTTGCGTCCGATCCGGTCCGCGATATTGCCCAGAAACAGCCCACCGATCCCTGTTGCGAGCAGAAACCATGCGACAGTGGAGACGACATCCCTCAGGCCAACGGAGAAGGTATTCGCAATCGCAAGCATCACGAAACCGAAGATGGTCGCGTCCAGCGCATCGAACAGCCATGCCGCCCAGGAACCACCGAGCGTCACATAGCGCTGTACGGTAGACGAAAGAGCAGGCTGCCGGAACGCCCCGGTGCTTGCCGCGTCTGGCGATGAGTTGATAGTCAATTTGGTCTCCGTTCGTTATTGCCAGGTCTTGTCCGCTTGTGGGAAGAGGCCGACAGATCTTCGAGCTTGCGGCTACACTTGCGCCATGCGACTAACTCTGGGCGGATGAATGTTAGAAGCCCAACCAATGTTGGTACATCAATCATTCGCGAGCTCACCATCGCTGATTGCGATGGTGCTTCAGCAGCCAGGGCCACTGGATCACGCACGCCAATGAAACTGGATCCGCAATCACTTCGCCTGTTTATCAGCGTGCTTGAGGAAGGCACCATTGCGGCTGCCTCGCAGCGCGAACACATTGCCGCGGCCGCCGTGAGTCGCCGGCTCAGCGAGCTGGAGTCGCTTCTGGGATCGCAACTCCTGATTCGCAGCAATAAGGGCATCGAACCTACGGAAGCCGGAACGGCGCTGATGTACATGGCGCGCGGTGTCCTGAACGACCTCAGCGGCATCGTCTCGGAGATGCAGGAGTACTCGCATGGCAAGCGGGGATCGGTTCGCCTGCTCGCCAATATTTCCGCGATTACCCAGTTTTTGCCCGCACTCCTGAAATCGTTCATGGAAAAGCACCCGAATATCCGGGTGACCCTTGAACAGATGGAGAGCCTCGCGATCACGCGGAGCGTCGCCGAAAGCCGTGCCGATATTGGGCTCTTTACGCGCATGCCGCATGAGGCCAGCGTCGAGATCCACCCCTTTCGCACCGACGAACTCGTGGTCTTGCTTCAAGCGGATCACCCGCTTGCGGACCGCGCCAGCGTTTGCTTCGATGAAGTACTTGATTTCGACGTTGTGTCCCTGCACAGCGGGACACACCTGCACTACCAGATGCTGCAGGCCGCAAACGAATCCGGCCGCACATTCTCGCCGCGGATGGAGGTATCCAGTTACGATGCGCTCTGTTTAATGGTGCAGACCGGCATGGGCATCGGCATATTGCCAAAGGGCAGTACCAGCGCGTATAGCATGCCGGAAATGAAGATCCTGCGTCTGGACGAACCGTGGGCCCAGCGAGAACTATCGATGTGCGTGCGCAACGTGGAAACACTGACACCGGCGGCACGACTCCTGTTCGATCACCTTCAGCGCGAGCAATCTGCTGAAACACCTGCAGTGAATGGCACCGCGGCGACGTCCTCCTAGATGAAGCCACCGTGCAAGCTGTCCGGTCAATGGCGTGCGCGCCTGTCAAAGACCCGAAGACCGGTCAACCAACGCACACACCCTTCTCCAGACTGTTCGCATTCGGCCTAGACCGCACCGTGCCGCCGCCCGCACACTCGCCGACCTCGCCGGCCTCCACCCCGCTGACGTCGAGCGCGCTGCAACTGCTCAACAAACACCTCTGCCAGGCCGACCGCTACACCGGCATGCTCATCGTCCTGCAGCACGACGACGCCAAAGAGCCCGCTGTCATCTCCGCCGGCACCTATCGGCACGAGCGCGCCCGCGCGCTGACTGATTTTGCGCGGGCGTCGGTGCAGATTTCGGAGTTGATTGAGGCGGGGGTGTAGACGCCAAACTGCGGCACGCATCGCTGGAGGCTTCGGCCTTGCGATGCGGCGGTCAGAGTGGGACTTAAAGCAGAGCGAGCGCCTGCGCGCAAGACTGCCAGCCAATCTTTACACGGCCACCTTGCGCTTGCGGCGTCCGACCGCGATGTGTACCCACAGGGCGACACACGACAAAAGACCCGCAGACCAGTGAAGATACTCTGCACTTTGGCGCAACAACTGGCCATTCACGTAGTACAGCGCATAGCCCGTGACGACCAGCATCAATGCGAGGGAGCCGAGCAACGCTCCGGCTGCGCGATTACGTTTTCGCATCCATGCGTTACGGATATGCGGCCCCCACAGCATTCCAAACAGGTAAAGCACTGCCATGGCGGCCGCGCCGTGCAGCTTCATGCTCCAAGCGAGCACCAGCGTTCCGCCTTCGCTGCCGTCGTCTAGAAAATGCAGGACCAGCCAGGCGAGCCCCGTAACCAGCAGGGCAGCAAATACCCCATAGACCAGCCAGCGCCGTCGCGGACTAAGGCGAAAAGCGCTTTCGCGCAGATGGAGGGAGAAACGTGGTGGAACGGACATGGAGTACTGTCGGCCGGCTAAGCTCGCGAGTATACGACCACAGCCCCGCCGTACCGTCTCAACAGCGGATGCGCTGCATCGCCAGTGGCAAGCACGACTTTGGTCAGCGCGTCGGCCAGCATGCAGGTGGGCGCCTGCACCGTTGCACCGGCAAGCGGTGGCAGCAACCTGCCGCGAGCATCGCGGATGCGGGATGCACTTTCGGCGACTGCGCCAAAACCGCCAGCCGTCGAACTCGCCAGTGCCGCGTTGTCGAGCAGCACAGACGTTGCAACACGGGCAGCGTTTTGCGGGTCACGCACCTGCACCGACATCGGCCAGGCGCCGTGGTGGCGCAGGTCGCCGCCGGCATTCACGATCGCGCGCTCGACCGCGAAGGTGCGCAACACCTCGATCGCACAATCCACCGCAAAACCCTTGGCGATGCCTCCAAGATCCATGTATGCGCAGGTTTCTTTGACGACGATGTCACCGTCGAAGGAAATGGGAAACCGCCTGTCCGCGAGCAAGTCGGAGGGGCTGACACGGCAATCGAATGCGCGCTCCGACACGATATGCAGTTCAGCCGCAAGGCGCAGAACGGCAAGGGTCCGAGAATCTGCAATGAGCCTCTCACCCGGCGCCGCGCGATTGATGACCTGCAGTTCACTGTCCTTCGCATGAAAAGTGAGCAATGCGTGCACAGCGGCCATCTCGTCGAACGCGGCCGCCACGGCGGCTTCCGCCTCCGACCCTTCAGCCTGCACGTCGACCAGGGTGCCGAGCAACGGGCGCGCGCGCCGGCAAGTCGCGCGCATCAGCGCTGGACGAGCGCCAACCGCGCCATCACCGCAATGCGCCGGATGCCATCGGTGAGATGCGTGCACGACAACGTTGCTCCGCTGATGTTGTTGATGTCATCGCCCACACGCAGCGCCGAATTGGCCGACTTGCCCAGAAACTGTGCGCGCCACGGCTTGTTGCGGACTTCGTAGCCGTGGCTTTCTCGGTAGGTAAGGATTTCCACGCCGCTGATCTCGCCGGCGGTGTTCAGGGCCACGGCGTAGTTGATGAGCTCGAATTTGCCGATGACGGCGTCGGTCACGAAGTAGCCGAGTGTCTTATCACCTTGCTTGGCTTGCCATGCGCGCCACGCACCCGGCTTGGCCGGGCCGCCCGCACGTTCGGCCAACTGCTTGAGCTGGTCGGCTGAGAGCGTGAGCGGCACCGGCTCAAAGCCTGTGGCGCCGGGAAACATTGCCTTCTGGGCCTCGGCAGCGGACAGGTAGTCCGCCGCAAACGCCTTGGTGACAATCATGCCCGGCGCCCCCACGGCGGCGGCACAGACAAGAACAATGGGCACTGGCTGGTAACGCATGGCTTGCACCTCCTTGGATTTGCCGCTCCCGCAGCTTAGAACGACACGCCCAGACCCAGATCCACACGAGAGAAATCGCGGTTCTGCTTGAAGCGCTGGTAGTCCACCTTGAAGACCACGTTCGGGTTCAGATAGAAGTTCGCGCCGATGGTGTACACGGTGTCCGACAGCGAGGGCCAACCGGCAGGCATCGTGAAGCCCGGAGCCAGACCTTCGTACTTCTCGGCCATGTTGTAGCGTTCATAGCGGACGAACGGCGCGAAGCGGTAGTCGCCCTTCTGCCACAGGTTGTAGGCCGCCTGTGCATACCAGCCGTAGAACGCCGCCGGCATCGGGTTGGCGGCACCCGGGTTCAGCTGATTGGCGGCAGCGGTGTTGCTGAACGTACCGCGTGCATACAGGGCAGACAGATCCCACTTGCCCGGCGTCCAGCGCGCGTGCGCTTCGTACAGCGTGGCGCGCTGTTCAGGCAGCACGGCTTCGGTGCTCGACCGGCTGCTCTTGCCCGTGAAGACCGAGCCGCCCAGCGTCACGCCCGAAATACCGGTGTAGTTCAGCGCCACATACTGCGACAGGTTCTTGGCGTTGGCCAGCCCCAGTTCCTGGTGCGAGGTCTGCATCGGGGCGATGGCGTTGTTCTGCATCTCCAGCGCGGACTTAAACAGCGGGTTCTCCGGGTTGAAGTTCCACTTGGCCAGGTCCAGCCCGGTAGTCAGACCCACATTCCAGTTCAGGCCGAAATCGGTATCGCCGTACAGCGAGAGACCGCCCTCACGCCACGTGCTCGGGATGATCAGCGTCTCGACAAAGTTGCGATGCACGCCGTAGTAATTGGTCGGCTCGTGGTTGCGGTTGATGAACCCCGCTGGGATCAGGAACAGGCCCGCATTCAGGCCGATCTTGTCGGTCAGCTTGTGGTCGATGTAGAACTGCTCGACTTCGAATTCACCCGAGTCGGTGGCCGACGTGATGGCGTGCTCGATCTCGAATTCGGAGTTGAAGCGCGTCTTGTCGTCGAACTTGTAGCCGATACCGAACACTGCGCGCGCAAGGTCGAACTTGGTGTCTTCGGAACGGCGCGTCGGGCGGCTGTAGTTGGCTTCGCCGTAGCCCCACAGCGTAAGGTTGTCCAGCGGCGATGGCCTGGTCGAGGCGAGCTGTGCCGTCTGCACGGTCTGCTGCACGTCTTGCAGGGCCGCGGTTTGCTGTGCCTGTGCCTTCGCCTGCGTCTGCTGCTGCGTGGCGAGCGTCGCGTTCTGCGCCTTCACCTCTTTCAGTTCGGCCTTGAGCGCTTCAATCTGCGCGGCCATGGCGTCGAGTTTCTGTTCGAGTTGCGCGGTGGTGGCGGCATTGGCTGCGCCGGCCCCCATCAGCGCAATGGCGGCGGCTACCGACAAGGCGGTTCGTTTCATGCTGTGACGCTCCCTGGTCTTGAAATTTTGAATTGGCTTACTTGCTTGTTGCCGTCTTGCTCAGCGTGGCTCCGCTGGCAGAGACGGTCTGGATACGGGCGGCACCCACGCTGGCTGCGGTGGAACTGCATTGCGCTGGCACGCGATAGGCCGACGGGTTGGCCGGATCAAATCCGTCGGTGAGCGTGCACAGGAAATGCACGAGATCACTCATCTCCTGGTTCGTCAGCGACGGCGCGGTGCCTGGGTTGTATGGCACTTCGGTCACGTTCACGTTGCCATCGAAGGCGACCGGCAGATCGTTGTATGGCACATCGGGTGTGCCGTCGGCCTTGACGTACCAGCGGCCGGGGTCGGTATCGCGCGTGATGTACCACGCCACCACCTGATCCAGCGTCTGGAACACGCCGTTGTGGAAATACGGTGGCGTCAGCGCGATGTTGCGTAGCGTCGGCACTTTGAACTTGCCGCATGTCGAGCCACCTACGCGGAAGTCGGTACGCAGCGGCCCGCAGATGCCGAGGTCGTAATAGCTGTAGTTCGGATCGCCCAGCGCCAGGCCGTTCTTCGGCACGTACGGCAGCGTGGTGCCTTCCTGGTTGGCAGCAATGCTCCAGTTGCGCGGGATGCCGACGTTGTCGTATGTGAAATCGGTAAACAACGCCGGCGTGCTGCCCTTGCCTGTCGAGATATGGCAAGCGTTGCAATTGCCCTTGGTCGGGTTGTTGAACAGCAGCAGGCCGCGCGTCTCGGCATCCGTCAGCGTTGTCTTGCCGGCGAGGTAGGCGTCGAACTTGCTGTCGAAGGTGTGGAAGCTCGGGTCTTCAGATTGGAAGGCCGCCAGCGCGCGGCCGATGCTCTGCATGGCGGCCGCACTGTCCTGGATGCCGGCCTTGGTGAACGCCGCAGTGAACTGATCGAGGTACGGCCGCGTCAGCAGCGTCTTCAACACGTCGTCTGCCGAGGCGTTGGCCATCTCGAATTCATTGGTGAACGGCTGCTGCGCCTGATCAGCCAAGGATGCCGAACGACCATCGCGGAAGAAACCGCCGGAAGCCTTGCCGGTACTGTCGATCTTGAAGTTCGGCGTGAACGAAGCGTAATTTAGCGACGGGGTGTTTCGCAGGCCGGGCAAATCGGAATTCGGCCCGCCGATCGATACGGCCAGATTGTTCGGATCAGTGAAACCGCGCGCCGGGTCATGGCACGACGCGCAAGACTGTTTGCCCGAGGCCGAGAGCGTCTGATCGAAAAAGATTTGCTTGCCGACCTGCGCCATGGGCGACAGGCCATCTGTTGCCGCGGGGGAAGACGTGCTAGCGCTATCTCCGCCACCGCCGCATCCCGACACCAGCGCGGCGGACGCCGCAGCCGACAGCACCAAGCGAGCCGCACGCCACAGCCGGGCTTGTGCGCTGCTTCCTCGACATTTCTCTGCTTTCATTTCCCTGACGCGGCAAGCTCTTTAGCCTACTAAGGCGGCTCAATTAATGGTAATAGGGGTAAGCGTCCTTTTCGTGCAAAATCTGGGGGTAATAGGGGTAAGCGTCCTTTTCGTGCAAAATCTGGCGGTTCCGTCTGAGTTTTCCTTGTAGATCAGTGGCTTGGAAATTCAGCGATTTCGCGACAGTCGTCCTTTTTGTGCGGAATCTGGCGGTTTCATACTGCTGGCCCAGGCAAACCTAGCTGTGTCCGGAAGGCCTGGCTGAGGGTGGGCAGCATATTCACTGCGCAGTGAATATGTCGTTTCTGCCGAATATTGGCGGTGGCAGAGCTCCCGCCTGACATGCAGCGACTCACCCCTTACGCTGCCGGGCCCGCCACGCCGAGCTGCGCCCGGTAATCGGTCAGCATGACTTGCTGCGCCTCGAGAAGCGCGGAAAGCTTGGCCAACTCTCCAACCATGTTCTCGCGTTCCGTTCGCGCCGCCGCCAGCTCTCCCACTTGCGCCTGGACTGTGGCGCGCAGAGCATCACGCTCTGCTTCCATTCGGGCTCGATCGGCGCGCGCTTGGTCGAGTGCGAGTTGGGCCTGTTCGCCGCGCATCTCCAGCTCGCGAACGCGCTTCGCCGCGGTCCCGGCTTCGGTGACCAGCCGCGCGCCATCCTTGTTCAACTGCGTGATCTCTCCCTGCTTGACGATCAGCGTCTGGTTGGCCTGCCGGATTTCCGCCTGCAGTTGTTGAACCTGCTGCTCGTGCCGGCGGGCGTCCTGATCCCGCTGCTCCTTGCTGGCATTGCGGAAGTGCTCCAGTGCCTGGTGTGCGTGCTGCAGCTTGTCCTCCAGCGAGCGACGGAAGCCTTCATGCTCGGCCAGCCGGGCCGTGAGGTCCTGGAGCTGCTGTGCCGAGCGTTCAGCCTCGATGGTGCGCTGCTGCAGCGCCGTCTGCGTGTCACTTTGCGCGGCCCGCACGTTGGCAATGGTGGCGTGGGCCTGCGCCAGCTCGGCGCGAAGCGCGGCGAGGTCTGCGGACAGCTTGTCGGCCTCCGCCCGGACTTGCTGGCGCTGCGCCGTGGCGGCAGCAACCTGTTGGTCGACCACCGCCTGTCCTTCTTCATGCAGGCGCGCAGCCAATCTGCCGACCAGATCCAGGATGGCGTCGGAGGTCGTGCCAGCCCGCT